>VGJW01000006.1 GCA_016867265.1 Candidatus Tanganyikabacteria bacterium | reverse complement strand
ACATCTCGTCCCGCATCCAGGCCGGCAAGAAGGACGGCAGCCTGTCTCTCGACGGGGCCAAGGGCCTGCGAACCGACCTCCAGGGGATTCGTGGCAACACCGCGGTAGACCGTCTGGGCGGGGGCAGCTTCACGAAGGTCGAGAAGCTGCAGTCCCGCATGAGCCTGGATGATCTGTCCGGCGAGGTGCGCAAGACCCGGCGCGGCCAAGGCGCGCGCGTCCGTCGCACGGGGGTGTCTTCTTCAAGGGAGGCGCCCCCGCGCGCGATTGAGGATGGGCAACTGGCTCGTCCCGGCAAACGGACAGGAACACGGCGGGTGCGCCGGAACAAGAAGGCCAGGGGTTCGCGCGCCGATGCACCTGGCCGAATCGAGCGTCAGAAACTTGTCCGGACGAGTCGGAAGCCAAGGCTGGGCCAGCGATAGTCCGGCGGGGCCGCGAACCGCGACGCAGAACGCGTATGCCACGTCGTACCGGCCCACGAGCCGCCGCGCACGGACATGTAGGTGTCTCGGGATGCCCCGGTCATAGACGCGAAGGGGTCGGTGGCGGAGCCGGCATACCGATCGAAGCGATCCTGCGTCCATTCGGCAACATTGCCTGCCAAGTCTTTCAGACCCCACGGATTGGCGAGCTTCTCCCCTACCGGATGCGAGGTTCCGTTGCTGTTCCCCTCGAACGGAAGGGGCTCGAACATCCAGGGCGCACCTGACCATTCGTACTGTCCCAGAAGATTGCTGTCATTCCCGAAATACCATGGGGTCGTAGTGCCGGCCCGGCAAGCGTATTCCCACTCGGACTCGGTTGGCAGCCGCCACCCGATTGCGGCATAGGGTGAGGCCGCCGTGAGCGTCACGCCACCGCACGTAAAGCCTTGCGTTCCTGCGGTGCCAGTACACGTCGAGAGGTCATAGGCTGGCGTCAGGCCATCGGCAGCCGAGAGGGCGTTGGCATAGGCCATGGCTTCGTAGGCACTGACGCGTTCGACCGGCAACCTGCTGTCGCCAACGTTGGATGCCGGGTTGTTTCCCATCAGTCGTTGCCACTGGCTCTGGGTTACCTCTGTCTCGTGCATCAGGAAGGCCCGGCTGAGTGTCACCTGGTGGAGCTCTTCAAACAAAGCTTCCCGGGGCACTTCGCTGTCGGGGGAACCCATCATGAATGTTCCGGCCGGAATGGTCCTGAACGCCGGGCCACCTGACCCGGGAGTTGCGTCAGGCCCGGAAGGGGTTGTCGCCGATGGGGCCGGCGAGGCGGACACGGTCTGCTGTGGGGACAAGGCCGAACATGCCACGAGGCACAGCGGCGGGAGAGTTCCGACCAAAGAAAGGAGATGATTACGCATGCCATGCCATCCTACCTTGTGGTGGGTCCCGAACGGGTCAGGCCAGGGCTCGAGGTGCAACTTCCGCCCAGCCGTTCCAGGCTGATCAGACTCAGGTAGCGCCTGCCCATCAGCCACTCGTCCGACTACTCGGCAAGGGCTACCTCGATAAGGCGCGTCAGCGTCTGGCGGTTCGGGAAGATGCCCGCCACCGAGCAGCGTCGGTCGATCTCGTGGTTCAGTCGCTCACGGGGAATCGTGGATCGGAACTTGCGCCAATGCGCCTGCGGGAAGGCCGTGTACGGCAGGATGTCCGCTTCGATCTCCTCCATGGGTCAAGTCCCAGTGCCTAGCGGGATTTTTGTCTTGGGCAAAAACTCATCCACGCAAATCGAGGATCCGTTTGTCCGATCCTTGACGCGATAAAACCTGCCTGATTCGGGGATGCATGCTGTACGTATCAATCCGTTTCTTATCAAAGTCAGTCGCGTGCAGGTGCTCGGTTGGCGTACCTGCTGCCCTTGCTGGGGCAGGGTGTGCCACGGGACGAGAGCCCACTCAAGTGAAGGCGGCATCGCTTGTGGACGACAGAGCGTCGGTCAGCGTTCGGACGGTGCAATCAGGAAGAAGGCCTGCACCGCCGCCCCTGAGACGGTTGCCCACCCCGACGCCGAAGGTGCCGAGGGTGACGCCGAGTCCGACGGCGACGCCTACGCCTGCCCCGGAATCGTTTGATGTCTGAGGGGACTTCACGCTCGCGGCCCAAGGCCATCGTGGATGGTACTTCCACGAGATGTGGGCCGGGGTAGACCGCCTTATGACGGCACGCAGAAATCGATATGGCTGGACTTCCTGGACGGGCCAGTGGACGGATGATGCGCTGGTTTCCGATCACCTCGACGGGAACTTGATGTCCCCGGGTCTTGTGCACCTGCACCCGGGAAACCCTTACATCGTCGTTGTGGCTTGGCAGGCGCCGTCAACCGGTCTGAGTCGGCATCGACTTGCGATTCGGTCTGCGAACGCCACCTTCAACGGCGTGGGCTATACGTGGAAGGTGGCCGGCACGGTGCGCGCATCGGGAACGCTGGCCCCCTATCAATCGGCGGCCTTGGACGAGTCCTTGGCCATGGTGGCAGGCACCCGTGCCCGGCTGGAACTTGATTGTCTGGGCGCGAACAATGGTGCTGATGGCACGAACCTGAGCTGGACCATCGATTGGCAACGGCAGGTGCCTTGAGCCTGACCTGTCCGGAGCAGGTTCACCCGGCTGCCGGTGCCAGATTCTCGATTCATGTTGGTGAAGCTGAGTTATCTGCCGCTCGGCTATCGGTTGCCTTCGGCAGCCCGGGTCCCGGATGCGCTTGGCGCCAGTCAGCGTGATGAGTCGCATCCGGTTGCTGTAGCCGGATGGTCATCGCGACGCCCCGGACTGGCTTTTGGGTCGCTGGTTCGGAAGCCTCCACGATTGGGAACGAAAGGGTTGGAGCACCACGCGGTGACAAGTGACGGCTGAGGCTCAGTTTCAGAGGTTATCGAACGTGCATCTCGTATTATGCAGGTCGTGGCGCTCGGCACTCTTTGTGGTGGCAACGGCGCTCAGCCTTGCGGTCGTGCCGCCCGCTGATGCCAACAACAAGAACAAGTCCGGCCCCAAGGCCGCGCCTGCCAAGCCAGCGCCGCCCCCGCCACCACCCAAGCCCAAGCCCGAGGCACCCAAGCCCAAGCCCGAGGCACCCAAGCCCAAGCCTGAGGCGCCAAAGCCCAAGCCTGAGGCGCCAAAGCCCAAGCCTGAGGCGCCAAAGCCCAAGGCTGCTGACAAGAACGACAAAGGCGATAACAAGGACAAGAAAAGCAAGGTCAACGACAAGGACAAAAACGACAAGGGTAGCGGCAAGGACAAGAAGAACGACAAGGGCAAGAACGGCAAGGGCAATGACAAGGCCAAAACCGAGATTGTCACCAAGAAGAAGGTCGCGGAACTGAAGCTGGCAACCGTCGAGGTGCCCAAGTCAGCCTATCCGCCTTGCTACCCGGACAAGCCCAAGGACGGCGATCTCTGCACCAGTGGCGCCACCAGCCAGGAAGCCAACGTGCCCGGCGGGAAGAAAATCACGTGGTCACGCAATGTGGAGCGCTACGAGGAGGCCCGGGAGGTCGTCGCGATCTACCGCTCGCGCAAGGAGAACTTGCTCAAGAATCTGGCCAACAAGAAAGTCGGTGCTCAGCAAATCATCGGCAAGAAGGACGTCAAGGAAGCGCTCAAGAACGCTAACTTCGACGAACTCACAAAGTTTGTCGCCAAGGAGGTCGCCACCGTCAAGGACAAGGGCGTGGCCGGTGGGCGCGCGAATGAGATCATCCTCCTCGACAAGAATACCGGCAAGGTCGTCGGGACCATTCCCGTCGAGAACTACAAGGATGGGCAGGACATCAGCGGCAAGGCCTCCAAGCTCAACGAGGTGGTCAAGAAGACACTGGCCGACCTGACCAAGTCCACGGGTGACGGCAAGGACCTGTCCGTCCAGCAGGCAGGAAAGAAGAAGGCGACGGAGTATGTCGAGGTGGTCGGTTACACGTTCCACGCCAGCCCCATCATTCTTGACCTCGCCGGCAAGGGGAAGCCGGACCTTCTGGCCCGCGGGCCCTGGAAGCTGCGTCCCGGGCGACAATTGGCAGCCGAGGGCCTGAGGCTCTTCGACCTGGACGGCAAGGGCACGGCCAACTGGGAGTGGGTCGGGCCAGGTGCCGGGTTGCTGGTTTGGGACCCTGAGGGCACGGGTCGCGTCACGAGCGGCAAGCAGCTCTTCGGGAACTACACGTGGGGTGAAACGTTCAAGGACGGCTATCGTGCGCTGGAACGCCTGGACAGCAACGGTGACGGCTACCTCAGAGGGAGCGAGCTCGCGAAGCTGGCCATCTGGGTCGATGCCGACTCGGATGCCGTGAGTGATCCTGGCGAAGTGCGGCCCTGTGCGGACCATGGCATCACGTCCCTCACCGTCCGTGCCGAAAGGGACAGGTTCGGCAACGCCCACGCCACCCAAGGCTTCGTCCGGGACGGTAATGGGCCTGCGATAGGGGCCTCGTGGGACTGGATTTCGTATGGCAAGTCGCGGCCGGCAGAAGGCATCTACGTTTGGGTCGGCACCCGGGATGAGGACAACGTGGGTGGCTACTTCAAGCTCAAGGACGACGCCGGCGTCATCGTGGGACGCAGTTTCCCGACCTTCGGGCCAGATGCGTCCGATAACCCGGACATCATGGTGGCTGTTCCGCTCGAGGGGCGGGTAACAGGCCCTGGCTCATTCCGCTGGACCACGCCGGTGCCCGAGGGCTCGATGGTAACCGAGGTCCGGTTCGAGGACGAGGGTCGGCACCTCTACGGGCGGACCACCATCCGGACCGCTCGGGCTACGGTGATCTATCCGTGGCAAGGTCGTCTCATTGATGGCGAGCCCATCGGGCAGGGCCTCCGCTACACGCGGTCAGTCAAGGAGTAGGTCGATGCCAAGAGTCGTATCGCTCGTTGCCCTGTCGTCATTCGTTGGGGCTCTGCTGCCCGCACCCGCTGCCGTAGCGGGCAGGTGGGTGGCCGATGGTACGGAGAATCAGTCTACGACCGTGCCGGATGGTCCCGTTGTCTTGGATCCGGGCGTTCCCGCTGGCCCGGCCAAACCCTCCGCATCTGTGAATGACTCGGGCTCGGATTGCGACCCCGACCAGGACCTGCCCAATTTCACCAAGAGCACCCTTGCCCAGGAGACGGTCCTGAGCGCGACCACGGAGAACACGGCGCCCAGCACCCATGAAGAACGCCGCAACAAGGCGTTGCAAGTCCAGACGTTGGCGCTGCCCGACCAGATGCTCTCCTTCTCGTACATCAAGAAGGTGGAAGGCCATTACTTGAATCACTACGCCCTTCAGGTCTGGGGCAAGTCGACACGCACGACGACCATCCAGCCCTTCGAGATGTGGGCGGTGTCCAAATGGCAATCCCGGCAACAGAAGCTGTTGGAACGGACGTACCAGGTCACCGAATGGGACCAGATGGTGCTGTGCCCGTCCGGTGCGATTGACAGCCAGTTGGTGGATATCAGCGTGACGAGCGAACAGTCGACCGAGTTCACGCCTTGGGTGCCGCAGACGGGTGAGACGCTACTGTCTGCCGGCGAGGACCCGCCGGTCGTGGTTGACAAGCTCACCGCGACGTACTCGGTGGCTGTCTTGGTCCACAAACAGTCCCTCGCCAAGTTGGGTGGCCCCGCTGCAGGCAGCAAGGCCCGGGCTGGCGTCTCGGTATCGGGTGACCTGAGTCGCCGTGGGCAAGAGGCCATGTCGGCCAGCACGGGCAAGACTAGCGGCGTACTCGGCGCAGGTCAGGTCAATGCTTCGATGGCCACCTCGAATGGCTACACCTACACCGGAGGGCAGGCCGTCTCCTTCCTCGCCTCGTCGGCCAAGGCGCTGACCCTGCAGGCCTCGGGCTTTCAGGGGCCGCTTTCACTCGTGGGTGGCCATGTCGCGCACAACGGTGCCACCTACAAGGTTCAGGCCGTGACCATGCAGGAGGGTGTCGTGACGTCCGTGAGCTTTTACGGACCCGGCGGCAAGGTCGTGAAGGCCACGGTCGTACCCTGACGCAGGGTCGAAACAAGGAGCGCCGGAAGAAGTCGCCCCGTTCCATCAAGGAACAGCGGCGTTGTACGGTACCCTGAACTCGACCATCGCCCACGGCGAGCCCATCCGCCAAAGCGAGCCGTCGGGGCCTGACATCTCCAGCAGGCCGCCGCCCACGGCTTGCGGCACGTAGGCAGCCTCGTCCATCCCGAACCTCAGGTTCAGGCCCGGGGCCAGGGCAATCGCTACCCCCAGGCCAACGGCAACGCCCGGCCTGATGAAGGTCGTTGCGCGGGACCCCGCAACCCCTGGGCCCCCCGATTGGTCCAGCCGCGCTGCCGCGAGCACCAGCCGCCCGGTCAGATCCAGCTTGACCGGGCCGTCCGTGATGATGGGCTGGCGCATGCCCACCAGATCCCACGTCGCACCGACCAGTGATGTGCCGGTCGCGCGCGAAAGGATGAGGGTCCTCGGGACATACAGGCTGCCGAGCCGAATCTCGTCGGTGTTCCTGATTAACCGTCTGTAGCCGGGTGGTACGTGCCTGACATTGCGTTCCAGAAAGGCCCGGTCGAGGACGGCCGCCGCCTCGACCCGGATTGCGGTGTAGGGTCCTGCCAGGGAACCGCCTTGAGTTCCCGAGGTGCCGAGCGTGACCCAAGCTGGTCCCGCGCCAAGAGCGAGGGGCACCTCGAGATTCTGGGCATGCACCGGCGCGGCCGTGCACGCCACGAAAGCCAGCAGGCGCAATCCTCCCCATGCCATTCGCTGCATGGAGCCATGGTGCCCGGTTTTGCGTGTCTTGATGCACGATCCCGCTGCCGAGCTATGCCGAACATTCATCCCAAAGGAAGGACCACGAAAGTTGCACCGCGAGCTGGGAATTGACCTGACCCGGACGGTGAGGCCATCGAGGGCAAGGTCATGCCCTGAGCTTCTTCGGAAACTACTCGAGCACCCTGCGGAACACCGACACCCCAAGGTCGTAGTCGACGCCGTCCGGATCGCGGATACCGTGAATATCGCCCCAGGAACGGTCTGCCTCGGGATGCGGCGAGATGACTCCCACCTTGCCCGTGCCGTAGGTGAATACGGCGGCTGCAACCGTGTCATCGTGCGTGAAGCGTGCCAACACCTCGATGGGGGCGCCCGGCGCGGGATAGAAGGCCGGACCATCCTGGAAGTAGGTCCATCGGGCGGCCCTTTCTCCGACCCAGCGCGTCCTGACGTACTTGGACTTCGTGCCGAGGACATAGTTGTCGACCTTGCCGGGGAAGATGTCGAGGCCCTTGATGCCTTCCTGCTGGTTGATCCACGCTTCCGTCAGGTAGGCGCCCGAGCAGATGCCGATATAGCGGCCCCCCTTCCGGATGTGGTCCTTGAGCCATTGGAAGGCGCCAGCTTTCACCAACTCCTGCTTGACCGTGTATTCGCCGTAGATGTCGGGCTCGCTGCCGCCGATGACCAGCAAGTCGTTGGCGCCGACGTGGCGCTTGAGATCCTCCGTGCCCAGGATCTGGCTCGAAATGCCCTTGGCGAAGAGCATCTTCGAGACGCCTTCGGCACAGCCGTCGCAAACCCCCCTGGCCTTCAGCACGAACACCCGGGGCGCCGCACCGGCTGCCCGGACGACAACGCCTGGAGCGGTTCCGACGGGTGCCGCGGCGATGGCGGCAGCCCCGCAGCCCGAGATCACCATCAGAATCAGGGGCAAGAAGCGCGTGAGGGCGAGGCGGAAGGACAAGGACAACCTGCTCGATATTTAACGCTAGGTTTCTATCTTCTTAACACTAGCAAAACTGGAGTCCGAGGGGAAGGGGCTGCTGCCGGCCCATCCGTCATGGCGCACGCTGCCGCCAGCCTACTTTCCCGCAAGCTCGAACCATCCGTGGGGCATAATCGAGCAGGGGGAAGCTCATGATCGGATCGTGGAGCAGGCTGTTCAAGGCAGCCCGTGGCGCCAAACCGGCCCGGAAGGCCGTGCGGCTGCTCGATGCCGCCGACCTGACCCGTCTGGAGGGGCGGCTTACGCCCCTGTCCGGCCTGAGCTCCGGCAAGGTCGCCATGAAGCGCGAAGCCTTCCACAGGTCCTTGTATCGTTCAGACGATCTCCAGGCTCGTTCGGGCAAGATGCTGCAGGAGTGGGTTCTGGGCGGTAAGGGCCAGATGACGATCCGCAACGCTTACGAGCGCTTGCTCGACGCCCGGGGCGTCGTGCGTCCTGGTACGGCCGAGGCCTCGGTCGGCGAACTCATGGCGACACGCCGCACGCGGTGGGAGAGACTGGCGCGCAGGACAGGCATCGAAACTCCTGATGTTTTCAGGCTGCATCGGGGTGTCCGTGGCGTAGGTCCCGTCGAAGACGTGATCCGGGCACTCGAGACGCCGGGGCAACAGTCGCTCAAGATCAGGCACCATACGGTTGCCTCCTGGTCGACGGATCCCGATGTGGCCCGAAAATTCGCCCGTGGCACCGATCCCTCCGTAGTTTATCGCGCGGACATCCCCATGGAAAAGACGCTGGCCGACAAATGGGTCGATGGCAGCTACCTGCTGTCGCTGGGCGCCGACGATGACGAGGTCCTGGTTGCCGCACGCAACATCGAGATTCCTCTGGGTCGTTTCGAGGTCCATTTCGGTGGCCGGACCTACACGGCGGCGGATCGCCACGCCTTGGTCCGCGATTGGCGGGCGCAGTACCCGCGGGCTGCGGACTGAGACGCGGGCTTGGCCGATCACCGCCCTGTGGTGCCGGCGTCAGATGCGGATATGCCCGGATCAAGAGGTGACCGTCATGCAAGTCAATGGACCCGGTACGGGAAGTCTGGCCCCCCAGGGGGCACGTCTGGTGGCACAGCCCAAGCCTGCTGTGCAGCCCGAGCCATCGAAGGGCAAGGACAAGAAGTCAGCGGACCGTTCGCCCCAAGGTAAGGGCGCCCCCGTCAGTCGTGACGACGCGAAGGGTGCGGAGCTGCGTTCTTACAACACCGTCAGGCGCAGTGCGCTCGAACTGCCTTCGGCGCCGCAACCCGAGACCACGCGGGCCAGACGCAAGGCCTGAAGCTCGCGCGGGCGGCCTGACGACGGGAACTCGTCTTATTCCATCTTCCGCAGCGTGCCGTCGTAATCCTGCAGGACGAAGAGATCCCCCTCGTCGTTGAAGGCCATGGTGCCCGGAAAGCGTATGCGCGCCGCATGGCCCTTGCCATCGGCAGGGAAACGAATCTCCTGTGTGCTGCCCGTCAGGGTACGCACGATGCCATCCGGGGCGATTTCGCGGATGGCATCGTTCTCGCTGTCGGAGACAAAGACGTGGCCGTGGCGGTCGACCGCAATCCCTGCGAGGTCACCGAACAAGGCGGACGCGCCCTTGCCGTCGGCGAAGCCCCTGGTTCCGCCGGCAAGGGTCGTCACGTTGCCATCGGGCGCCACCTTGCGAATGCGGAAACCGGCCCCTGCGTCCGCCTCGGAGTAGCTTCCGCCCTCGGCGACATAGAGAATACCATCCGGACCCATGGTCATGGCTGCGATCGCTGCAAAGCGTGCCTCTGTTCCCCGTCTATCCCGGCTCGAGGGTTGCTCGTCCGGCGTCGCCTCGGGACTGATGCCGGCGAACGTCGATGTGACCAGACCAGGCCACGTGACCTTGCGCAAGCAGCCATAAGAGTAGTCGGCGATGAGCATGCTGCCATCTGGCAAGGTTGCCGCCGCCTGAATCTTGCCCCACGTCGCCTGGTCTGCAGGCCCGTTGGCATACGTGGATTCATACGATCGTTGACCGAGAGATACTTCAGTCGTTGAGCCGTCCAAGGAGACGATACGGATCGTGCCCGCCGAGAAACCATCAAAGTCGACGGCGATGACCTTGCCCTCTGGCCCCGGCCCAAGGATGCGGGGCCGTGCGTAGAACGAGCTTCACGCCGACCCGTAAGTCGGGGAGAGATGCGCCCCGGGTGCGCTCCAAGGGTTCGTGGCGAGCCCCGAGAAGGTGGAGAGAAATCCGTCTGGCGCAAGGGTACGCAAGAGGCCGTTGCCGGAGTCGGCGATGGCGAGGTCCCCAGACGGCAGCATGACGAGGGTGGTTGGCCCGTACATGTGACCCTCGGGCGCCAACGCATCCAGAAGATAGGGGCGGAGCAGCGCACCTCGATAAGACAGGCCACCCTCTTTCGTCAGGGTCCTGAACCAGCCCAATTGCGGTTCCACCGCGATGGAACACGTCGCGACAAGCTGGCCGGATTGGACGGCCAGTGAACCTGTTCCTGTCGACTGCCCCGCAATGAGGCCGTCCTCTACTCGGGCTGCCGAACCGGACAGGGTCCACGTGACGTGCGGCCGATCGATGCGAAGGCCCTCCGTGTCCCACGCCCACGCTCGCAATTGACGCGGCCTGCCGGGGACGACGGTCGCCCATTCCCGGCCAAGCGTCAGCCTGTCCATGACCGTGAAGGGCCAACTGTTGCTGACAAGGCCGGCGACATAGACGACGACGGCCCCGCTTCGGCCATCGTCAGGCACCGTGAACCGAATCTCGGAGTTGGAGATGCGTCGTACGCGCGGGACCAGTCCGTCGTTCAAGGTGACCTGGACCGTTGCCCCGGTCGAGGCACCGAAATGGGCGCCGCTGATGACGACCTCCGTCTCACGGGCCCCATTCGCCGCCGACAGGCCGGAGATGACGGGCAAGTTGAGCGACAGGCCGAGCGCGCCCGCCCGGGTCGTTTCACCCGACACGACGGCGATGTCGCTTGTCGCGGCCCGTCCCAGCCCCTCCTTGATGGCGACCAGATCGAAACGCCCCTCGGGCACCGCGCTCATCGTCCAGTTTCCTGCTCGGTCGGCCCGAGCCGCATAGGACGAGCCCGGGATGAAGACCTCCACGCCCTCGAAATCCGTTACGGTCGGCTGTTCTGGTGCTGCAACCCGTCCTGTCAGCGTGCCTGTTGCCTTGAGCGCCATGTTGCCGACCTGGCGGGATTCCCCGGCGTACTGGACATTGCCGAGCCACGCCTTCTGCGTATCCGACTAGGTGCCTTCGTTGACCAGCCTGCATACGAACTGGCCGTCACTACCCGTGGTGGCACTGGGCCCCTTGGTGAGGACACGACGCGCCGCCGTGTTGTTCATCGCGCTCGTGTTGTTCAAGGCGCTGGTGTTATTGAGCGCCGAGGTATTGTTGAGTCAGGCGGTGACGACGACTCCGGACCTCGGCTTGCCTTCGGTGTCGACGACGCGTCCGACGAGGGCACGGTCCGTGGCCTCGGCGGACAGCGCCGGTGCGTTCCCTCCAAGCGTCTGAAGCGCCGCCCCTTGGCAGCCTGTCAGGAGGGCCAGTGCGGCTGCCATCAGCGTCGCGCCGAGACGACGGGTGATCATTCGGGGCATCATGCTCCTCATGTTACCCTCGTGACCGCGCGAGCGTTTATCGCCAGCGGAACCGCGTTACCGCCCCGCCAAACGCTGCGTCCACCACGCGCCCAGGGCCGTCAGGAATCGAGTCGGTCCTCCCGCTGTCCGCGAAATAGCTGACCGACGTCGTAGCGTCAACGGGTGGGGGGTAGCCCCCACAAGGTCGGCACAGGGGGGACATCCCGCCCCGCACCAGATGGCCATTCACGTTCCAGAGCCTTGTCGACCAACGCATCGCGGTCGGCTGGGGCCGACACGTACATCGCGATGACCTTGAGCGTATGCTCCAGGTCGCGGCGGCTGGCACCAAGTTCGATGGCTCGCCTGATGGCTTCGGACAAGACAGGCTGTCGATCCTTCATGCTCGAGATCAGGAAGGCCCCGCCTCGCGCGATGTCGAGGGCTTCGGTCGTGTGGCGCGCACGGGCCAAGGCAGCGGCGAGGATGCCGCGCACACGGACGTCGCGCAAGGCCGGGCTGGCGCCGGAGAAGGCGATGCCGCGCGCCAGGTCGAGCGCATCTGCGGTCGCATCTCGGCTTCCTGCGGCCCCTGTCAGCACCAGGCGGTCGCCGGCAACCCGGGCATCAGGTTGCCCGGAGGCGATGCGGCTCCCGATGACCTGTCGTGGAGCCTGAAGCCGATGCGGCCGAACAGGGGTAGGCAAATGGGTACCTGTGCGCTTGTGGATACGGGTGACTTATCGTCCGAATCAGCGGGGGCAGGGTTAAGGTATCTTGAAACTGCCGTGAAGCTCGGGCCTCGGCTGCTCGGGTCGGAAGCGAAAGGCCTCGGGTATGTTTCAGAAGTCTCCCTACGTCACGCTTCTGCCCACCTCAGGTGGCTGTGGCCCTTGGTGATAGGAACCGGGTGCACCCTGATAGTGGCGTATTGGTCCCGGTTCAGGCCAAATGCTCGAGGACGTAGCTGCCACCCCCTCGCCAGTCTTCGGCTCGGCTGATGCCGGTCTGGTCCTGCCCCGAGACGACGGCATTCAGCCGCGGCACGACATGGGAAAGGGCTTGGGGACCGGATTCGATGGCCACCCACTGCCTGCCCATCTTGTGGGCGACGGCTGCCGTCGTACCGGAGCCGGCAAATGGATCAAGCACCATGTCGCCGGGGCGCGTGAACATCCGGATGAGCCGGCGCATCAGGCGTTCGGGCTTCTTGCCCTTGGCGAAAGGAACACCACCTTCCAGCCGCACATTGCCCATGTCCAGATGAAAGCCATCCCACCAATCTCCCAGCAGGTTGGTCAGGGTCAGCCTGTCGCAGCTGCCGGGCACCTCGACGGGGCGGACCTTGAGAGACAGCGGGATCAACTGGTCGATACCGCTCGCCGTGCGTCGGATTATGTAGTCTTGGCGTCCCGGCGGAAAGGGCATGACGACGGGTGAGTCGCCGGGCTCGTCCGCCAACAGCCTTCCATCCAGGAAAGCGGCCTGTGCCTTTGCGGGCGCGGTGTGCGAGCGGCAGATTCGGTTCGCGTGCCCGAGCACCCACGACCGGAACGCGATGCTGGTGCCGTAGAGCCTGACGAGCGAGGCGTTACGCGCGGGAAGGCCCGCATCCTCGAGCATCGTGCGTACCTCGGGATCGGCGATGAGGCGGCCGAAGCGGCTGCCGTCCGGCGTCAGCAGGCAGGCATAGTGGGGGTCCAGATCCTCGAGGGGTTCGTAGGCCGCCTCGTTCAGGTTCAGGTTGGCTGCGTGGATGTGGATGAATTCGGCGTTCTTGACCAAGGTCCGCGTGGCGTGTTCCAGCTTGTAGCCCGACGTGGCCGACATCCGGACGGCAATGGTCGTGACGTAGGCATCGCGGCCGAGCATCTCGTCGAGCAGGACCTTGAGGTAGGCCGATTCGTGGCGGTCCGTCTGGGCAACGACGACGCCGTCCGGTGCCAACAGGGGGCGCACGCTTCCCAGAAGCTCCCGCATCATCGCCAGCCACGCTTCGTGATCCCGGCTGTCGTCGTAATGCTCCATCGCCCTTCGGGTGTTGTAGGGCGGGTCGAGATAGCACAGCCGCACCCGGCCCTTGTGCGTCGGGGCCAGCCTTGCAAGGCCTTGGCGGTTGTCCCCGTGCAGCAGCAGGCCTGAGGCGCCCGACCTTGCTGCTACCGACAAGTCGGCTTCCCGCGGGGTCACCGGCCCCCGTCGCGAAGCGCCGCGAGGGTCCGGGCGTCCAGAATCGCGTTGGAGGGCAGCACCATCAGGTTCTTGCCATCCTTGATCGCGGCGGCCATCTCCTTCGTCACCTCGAGGCGGACATACTGCTCGGGGTTGATGCCAAGTGCAGCGCGCGCCGCAGCTTCGCCCTTGGCCCGGATGACCTTGGCATCGGCCTCGGCCTGCGCTTCGATCTTGACGCGCTCGGCCTCCATTCGGGCCTTTTCCAGATTCTGGCGCGCCGTGAGCGTATCCTGCTCGATCTGGGCCTTGCGCTCGACGGCCGTCTTTATGGCCGTGGGAAGCACGATGTTGCTGATCGCGACCGTCTCTACCACGACGTGATCGTCGCCGATGCCCTCGATCTGGACATCCTTGTCCTTGAGCCCGTCCTGCAGGACGCGCCGCATCAAGGCTGCCGCGCGGGCACCGCGGCTCTGGTAGACGTCGATCACCCGCGACTGCGAGAACGCGTAGCCGGCTGCTTGCTGGATCACGGGTATCCACCGCGTCTCGACCAGGCCATGCGCGCCCTCGAAGGGCTTTCGATACCGCTGGAACAACTCGACGGCGGCGCCGTTGTCCTCGCTGAGCTGCGGCTTGTACTGGACACGGACGTCGACGGTGATTTCCTGGCCTTCGGAGGTGTTGACCCGGAAGTCATCGAGGTTGATGCTGTCGACGATGCCCGACGGGAATTCATAAACTTTCTTGAAGAAGCCCACGAAGTGCAAGCCGGCCCCCAGCGGCCGATCCGCGACCTTGCCCGTCAGGGTGTCCGTCACGACACCCACGTTACCGACCGGGATGCTGGTCGTGATATCCGAACCCATGAAGCCGACGATGCCGAATACGGCGACGAGGCCGAGGCCGACGGCAACCTTGGGCAGGCGGTTCAGGACGTCCGTGTAAGGCGCTTCCGGGTCTGGCATGATGCTTTCAGTCTAGCAAGACTGACCCGGTCTTGAGCGTTTCTGGCGCGTAGTCCACGTGCAGACAGGCCCGATGCCCGAACCCCAAGGCGAAGCATTCACGGAACGTGCCGCGCCTGACGGCGAAGCGCCAATCAAGGTGTGGCCCGGGGGCGGGCTTCCCGGCATCATCCTCGGGACAGCACCCCCTTCCACGCCTAAAGCTCCTCGCCATGGGATTGGCCTTTGGCTCGATGGCTTTCCCGGCAATTGGCCTCTATTTCATAAATGGCTTGGATTCCTGGCGTGACTTGTTTCCGGGGCCCGGGGCGATCTGGGTCTACGCCCCTGCATTTGCGGCGATGTTCCTAGCCGTGACGCGAAAGACCCGCGCTGGCCTGATGACGGTCCTGCCCTTGGCCCTCGCGGTCATGCCGACGATTCTGCTGCTTTTTGCCGAGGCAGTGGCCATCACCCACGGTCGGGAGGCAGGCCGATTCCTGCGCCTTGCACCCGTTCCGTCGCTGCTGAACCAGGGCGCACTGCTCGTCCGGCTTGGCCCGTGGGCAGCCCGTCGATGGCTTGAGGGGTGCTCCACCCGGTGAGGCCGTCAGGTCCTGCTGCCCAGGCATTACCAAGCCCCGGCGGGATTCGCGCCGTGTCAGGGTTCAGCCTCGGGGCCCCGGGCATGTTGCGGACAGGACATTCGTGGACCCGTTGAAGGCGAGGGAAAGGAATCCGTCATCGTGGATTATGACGAGGGCGATTCGGCAGGGACCCCGCCGCTGGGTGAGCGGCTGGCGCGGATGTCTCTGGGCATCCTGCGGCTCATTGCAGGCTCCATCGCGGCCACGACGATGCTCGTCATGGGCGTTCTGCTGGTCATCACGACGGGCGGCGAGGGTCCAGACGCCTGGCATGTCGCCTTTCCGGGCATCTTGACCCCCTGGATTTATGCACCCCAGCTCCTCGCGCGGTTGCTGGCGCTGCTGGCCCCGGTCCCCGCCCTGCTGCTGGCGGGCATCGTCTTCCCGCTGGTTCGGGCGTGGGCACGTCGGACTGTCCCCGAGGGCCGTATCATCCGCTGACGGTGCCGGGCCGTGCTAACATGCCGCACCCAAGCCTCGCGAAGGAGCGTGCCATGGCCAAGATCAAGGTCCAGAATCCGGTCGTCGAACTCGATGGCGACGAGATGACCCGCATCATCTGGCAGTTCATCAAGGACCGACTGATTCTTCCGTACCTCGACATCGACCTGAAGTATTTCGACTTGGGCATCGAGCATCGGGATGCGACGGACGATCAGGTCACCATCGACGCAGCCAACGCCATCAAGCAGTACGGCGTGGGCGTCAAGTGCGCGACCATCACTCCGGACGAGGCCCGCGTGACCGAGTTCGGCCTGAAGCAGATGTGGAAGTCCCCCAACGGCACGATCCGCAACATACTCGACGGCACGGTCTTCCGCGAGCCCATCATCTGCCGCAACGTGCCGCGCCTGGTACCCGGCTGGACCGAGCCCATCGTCATTGGCCGTCACGCCTTCGGGGACCAGTATCGGGCCACCGACTTCCGCATTCCGGGGGCGGGCAAGCTGACGATGCGCTTCGAGGGTGCCGACGGTCAGGTCATCGAGAAGGAAGTCTTCACCTTCAAGGGGTCGGGCGTCACGCTCGGCATGTACAACCTCGATGACTCCATCAAGGGCTTCGCGCGTGCCTGCCTCAACTACGGGCTCGAAAAGAAGTGGCCGGTGTATCTCTCGACCAAGAACACCATCCTCAAGGCGTACGACGGCCGTTTCAAGGATCTCTTCCAGGAAATCTACGAGACCGAGTTCAAGGGTCGCTTCGAGGCTCTTGGCATCACCTACGAGCATCGCCTGATCGACGACATGGTGGCGGCGGCGCTCAAGTGGAACGGTGCCTTCGTGTGGGCTTGCAAGAACTATGACGGAGACGTCCAGTCTGACACCGTGGCTCAGGGCTTCGGGTCGCTGGGCCTGATGACTTCGGTGCTGATGAGTCCCGACGGCAAGACCGTCGAGGCCGAGGCGGCCCACGGCACCGTCACCCGACACTATCGCGAGCATCAGAAGGGCCGGGAGACCTCGACCAACCCCATCGCTTCCATCTATGCGTGGACCCGTGGCCTCTACTATCGCGCCAAGTTCGACGGTAACCCCGAACTCGAGAAGTTCGCGACGACCCTCGAGCAGGTTTGCGTGGAGACGGTCGAGTCGGGCCATATGACCAAGGACCTCGCAATCTTGGTCAGCAAGGACCAGCCTTGGTTGACGACCCAAGCCTTCCTCGCCAAGCTCGACGAGAACCTTCGGGCCAAGATGGGCCTGACGACAGTGACGGCCTGAAGCCCGGACGGCGGCATGCGAATGGTTCAGGCCCGGTTCCGCGAGGAACCGGGCCTGAACCAGTCGGACCGCCTTGGTCTACCGCCATCCAACAGCTACCACCGCACGACGCCTCTTCGAGGACGGGCAGGGCGGGCGAGCCCCGTTATCCAAATCGCCGATGGCCTATCCCAAGCGTGGCGACGCGGGGCGGGTCGCCCGTCGAGGCAGGGGCCGCCAGCTTAAACTCGTCTAGCGTAAGTTGGCCATCGCCATCGGCATCTTTGGCTTTGTCCCGCGGCCGGATCTCATTGCCGGACAGGACGCCATCCTGATTTTTGTCGAGCAAATTAAAATCCAACCGCTCCTTGCCCTCATCCGGAACGCGGAATAGCGCCGGAACTGCCGTCGGCGACCTATACTCGTCCAGCGTAAGTTGGCCATCGCCATCGGCATCCTTGGCTTTGTGCCGCGGTCGGATCTCGTTGCCGGACAGGACGCCGTCCGCATTCTTGTCAAGATGGTTGAAAAAGACCTCCCCCAGTTTGCCCTGATCCAGTGCCAGTCCAGACCCTAGACCCGGATGCCGGACCGGTCCACTGCCTGGACCCGTAGGCGAACCCGCCCGCCGTGACCGGGAATTCGACGACAAATATTCGTCCTTGGTAATCTTACCGTCGGTAAAACGGGGGTCGTTAAGCCCGCCGCGTTTTACGCCCTTCAACTCGGTGCCGGACAGAACCCCGTCCTTGTTGATGTCCATCCTGTTAAAATTGTCTAGAGCAGACCCCTCCCGCCCCGGCTCGCCGGGCGAAGTAGTCACTCCACCTGCTCGTCGCGAATCAGACAGGTCGCCCGGCCGGAGAGGTCTGGGAATGGCGGGTTTCAAGCTCATTCCACCACCGACTGAGTCACGCACGGCAATCATCCTCTAAAATACTAATCATGACATTCCCGCATCAGTCACGTGTCTAACGCACTGCGAGCTGGCCATACATCGCATTCGGATGCTGCCGAGGGCGGCAAACGTAGCACTAACGAGAAGATTTACAGCGGGCTTAAACAAGTGTCTTCCAGCCGAGGGGATAGCTAACTTGGCCAGACTTGGATAGGAGGGTGCAGACATGCGCGTGGGACCCGCTCGGCCTCGGACGGCGCCACTGGTGAACCGGCCGGGCGCTGCAGAAGTGCCGGCTGCCGTCCCGTCTGTGGCCCGTGCCGGTACGGACCAGTTGCAGGTCGGGCGCGCGCGCGCCGGAGGCCTCGCGCCATCGGCATCGCTGCCACAGCCCCCTGTCGGCCCGGCCCCTGCACCTGCCCTCGAGACCCTCAAGGCCTTGACGGCACAAGGTGGGGTAGATGCCGGCCAGACTTGGGGTGATTGGCAAAACCCCCACGCGTCCGAGTTCAACTTCGGCCACAAGGCCGTCGACGGTGAGCTTTGGCGGAAGGACGACCAAGGGCGGTTGGTTTGGGCGGACAACGGCAAGACCGTCAGTTGGGAGCAGGTGAACCTGATGCCTGAGCCCCAGCGCCTGAGGTTCTTTGCCGAAATGGGCGTGCAGCCGGCTCCGGCTCGTGAGGTGGTCGCGGCCAATCCGGCCTTGCGTGCCGCTCCGGCAGGTTGGGTTGCGGGCAAGGGCTGGGCACCGGGACAGTCGCCCGAAGAGGTCAAGGCCGCTACGGCTGCGGCCGTCGGCCCTGTCAGCGGTGATGCCGCCCGGCAGATGGAAGCCATCGCGAACCTTGCCGAGCAGACCAACGGAGGCAAGCGCCCGCGTGGTCGTTGCTATGAGGCCGTCTACAAGCTGATCGAGCGGTCGGGCTTCGGCAAGATGCCCGCCACCGGCGTGCCGGACAGTCACTCGGCCTACGCCCGGAACTTTGCCGAATACGCCAATGTCCCCGGCAATCTGGAGCGGTTGGGTCTGCGCAAGCTGGAGGTGACCAATCCCTACGACGCGCCGCGTGGCGCCATCGTGGTCGTGGGTCCCGGTACGCCCGGCACCAGCCACCCCACGGCCGGCGACATCGCCGTCTCATTGGGGGGTGGTCGCTTCATCAACGATGGCGAGATGGGTTATGGCGGTGCGGGCAGTTTCCCTCCCGGCAATCGCCACGTCCTTGGCGTCTACGTGCCCGCCTGAATCCCGCTCAGCGGGTATCGTAGACGTCTGACCAGCGCAACGTCCCGGCGACGGTGTCATCGGGCAGCCACGTCCTGCGGAATCCTGATGTCCTGAGTCCCTGACCATCGTCCCGCGTGGCCAACGACCACTGATGACCACGTCCGTCGTGCCAGCCCCTGAGTGAGATGCTCAGGCCGTGCTCCGAAAGCCGTGCCTCGATGCGGATGGGCCTGTTTCCGCGGTTGGCCAGCACCAAGTCCTGGCCGCCATCCCAAAGCGCCACGTCGAGGCCGGCCGGCATCGAGGCCGCGGGTTGCCGATGACCCTTGCGAGCCAGGGGCTCGAGGCCTGCCCGCAGGGCAGCGAGGTGAAGGGTGGATGCCAACTGGCAAAGCCCCCCCCCGAGCGTGGCGACGCGCGCGTCGCCCAGCCGCGAGGGTGCCGGCATGTAGCCGTGCCCGCGGGTCCTGCTGCCAAGGCATGTCGAGAGTGACCAAGGCCGGTCCGGTGCGATGGTGGCACCTGCCAGGTACGCAATGCCCCTCGCGAGGTTGGCCCGTTCCGCCGGGCCTCGGTCCGTGATGGGCGTCATGGCTTCACCCACCGTATCCGGGTAGGGACGCAGGACCCACGAGCCCAGACCGACCGCGAGCGCGATTGCCCACCACGAAGCCGATGGCACCAGGTGATGGGTCATGGCACGACCTCGCGCGTCTCCGGCCCCAGGGAGGCAGCGCCGCCCCGTGCATAGAAGGGGCGGATGCTGCTGCCCCGATGAACCAGACGTCCCGGCAGCAGAGCGCGCCAGTAGAATCGGAAGACATGCCTTCCTGCCGGCAAGTCCTGAATCATGACGACGACCCGATCGTCCAGGATCTGAGTGCCGGACCAGACGGAGCCATCGGCTTCGTGCCAGACCTCGGCCCCGCTCGGCAAGGGTTCCTCGAGGACCACGTGGCGCAGGTCGTGGCCGGTTTCCACCGTCACCTCGGAAGCCATGGGTACCCGCAGCCGGATGCGCTCCGCTGCCGCCAGCCGGCCCCACGCGTCGTGGTCCGGGCGGGCCTCGGGCGCATCATATAGGTGTCCGGTGATGCCTCCGAAGAGCGCCTTGACCAGTTGCTCGGGCACGGCGACGACGCGACGGGACAGGCGAGGTGCATCGGTCTGGCGGTAGCCCCCGGCGGCGATGCTGGCGATGCGCAGCCTTGCGAGGACAGGCCTGGATCCGCTGGCGATCAGCGTGACGCCGCGGCCGGGCGGCGCTTCAACGGGTGTGAAGCGGGACGAGGTCAGCATGGTGGGTGTCACGCCTACTCGGTCACCGTCGCGACGGAGGCCGATGCTGGCTGGCGCTTCCTCTTCTTCGGGGGACGCGTCCTGCAAGGCCCGCAAGGCTTCGGCTGTCTCGAGCGTGGTCGGCCAGCCCGGTCGTTCGCTGGCCGCCGCCTCGGACCACAGGGCATACCGGGCCGCCTCCACCAGAGGATGGTCGGGAGCATGACGCCGCAGCGCCTGCAGCACTCTGGCCGTGGTCACGACGGGCAGCGAGGCACCGAGTCCCTCGACCATCCCGCTTCTCCACCAAGCCTGGTCTCCCGTCCGCTGGACGCCTCGTGCAAGTTCGCCCAGCAAGACCTGCGCGCTCCGTCCACCGGCAGGCAGCGCCAGCAGCGTCCGTGCCCGGCCCTCGGCCGAGAGGCCTGGCTCTCCGGGGCGCCATCCGGGGAGGGTTAGCCCCCAGCGTCCGAGCGTTGCCGCGACGAGGGCCCGTCCGTCCGGACCCGCGCCCCGGACCAGTCGGCCTCGAACCTGCCAGAGCGGTCCTTGGCCGCGCCCTGATGTCGCAAGCCAGTTGCAGCCCGTCCGAACGACTGCCCCGTCGACGGGCAAGCCCGAGGCCTGGGCGTCGGCCATCGCGCCCAGAACCAGAGCCGTGACTTCGGGATCGCTCTCATCATCAGGGAACCAGCCCCAACCACCGTCCGGGTGCTGACGCGCGGTCAGCAACGCCAGCAGGTCCCGTGCACCGTTCTTGTCGCCTGTCAGCAGGCGCCCGTAGAGGGCCCCCGAGAGTTGCTCGCCACACGCATAAGGTTCCCTCGCCAGTGCCGTCGCGGCAAGATTCAGCCACGGCCTCGTCTGCGGCATGCCGACGGCAATGGCTTCGAGGCGCTCGCCAGGTGTAGTCGGGTGCCACTGCCACGGCTTGTCCGGGGCCAGTCGGGTCTTCTGCACGCGCATCGCGATCGGGAGTGCGTCGAGGACGGGCAACGGCCTGCGCAGGCCATCCGCGAGACCATTACCCCGCCCCCCGAAGGCCACCTCGGCGGGACCGGATGCGGTGGCTTCGAGGGCCAGAGGCACGAGCGCGGGCTTACCCTCTCTCAGCGCAAGGGGCAATCTTGCGCCTCCCGAGACCCGGAGGCCATTGCCCTGCCACCAGGGCGTCACCGTGCCCGGCTGGCCACGCGTTTCGAACAGGCTGCCAAGCACCTCGATCTTGTCACCCGAGACAAGGAACGCCGGCAGGCCAAGGCGGGCCACGAGGGGTTTCAGTGTCCGGACTCGGGCGCGGCCGACGCCGCCGGCGGCCGCACGCGTCATGCCCAGCGCCGTCAACCGCCACGTCGTCAGGTCCTCCGGCATCCTGAACCGGACCCGTGCCTGACCGTTGGCGTCGGTGCGGACCTTGGGCAACCAGGCAGCCGTATCCTCGAAGCGGCTGCGGGTCTCCGGAGGCAACAGCTCCTTGGGGGGGCCAGCCGTGAAGGACTCCGCAAAGGAGAGGGCGGTCTGGACCGCATCCCAGCGGGGGCCGAAGAAGACCGGCCGCGGGTCGGGCGTCTTGTCCGGCTCGAGGTCGAGCACGGCCTCGTCCACGACGGCGAGGGCCACGTCGGCCATCGTCGGCTTCCCCGCTTCATCCGTGCAGCGGACGCTGACCTCGGCATCTGCACCCGGCAGGACATCCTCACGCGTCGGCATCACGTCAAGGCGGAGGCCCGCACCTTGCGGCATCAGGTTCAGAAAGGCCATGTCCTCGCGGCCGACCGTCCCGAGGACCCCCGTGACCTTGACGGCAACATCCGGTGCCCATTCCGGCCGGGCTTCCAGGATGACTTCGTGCTCGAGACGACCTGCGGGCAGCCGGCGGACCTCATGGATGTCCCTGCCTTCGACCGTCACGAGAGGCGTGAGGCGGGCATCCGGCAGGCGAATCAGCACCGAGGTCGTCGCCCCGGGCAGGACCATCCGATCCCGCAGCCGAACCTCGATGGGCCCGTCAGCCGCACGGGTGTTCCCAAGGGCGTCCCCCCCCACGCTCCACGCCCACCCCGAGGCCCGGATCGTCCGACCGGCCGCGTCCCGCAGGGTCACCCGGACCTCGAGATCACCCGGCTGCTCCTGGGGCTGCAGATCAAGATGCAGGCCGGTCCTGCCTTGTAGGGACAAGGGCAGGCTCTGGACGACGCTTCGTACCTCGCGCGTCTCCGTGCCGCGCCGCACCCAGGTCACGCGCTCGACGACCAATTCCCCGTCGCGCGCCTGCCCCGTGTCGGCCTTGTCCCACGACAGCAGGTCCACGTCCACGGCCCAGGGCTGACCCACGCGGAGGACGCCTGGCGTCCGGACGGCGATGGCGACATCGCCTTGCACCCGATCGACGTGGCCCGTGCCCTTGGCCGTCATCCTGCTGGGGTCGACGATCTCCGCCTCGAAGGTCCACGTCTCGTCTTCGAAGGGGCCGTCCGCAGGCAGGCGGAGCATGGCCCTGCCCGCCTCATCCGTCCGGCCCTCTCCCTCGCCCCGCAGCATGCCCCGGGACATCCCCTGATCCCAGCCCGAACTCAGGCCCTGAAACCAAGCAGGCATGTCGTCCGCAACAGGCGGCTCCTTGCCTTGGCTCCAGGCCCGCCACGCAAAGGGCACATCGGCCAGCAGTCCCCCCGTCATATCCCGGGCTTCCAACTGCATGACCAGGGGGCCGGGGCCGACCTGACGGGCTGCGGGCGGGGTCAGGACCACCCGCGCCTCGGGCTTCCTGTAGGCGGCGACGCGCACCATCTGGCTGTCCACGGTCTCGTCCGGGCGCTCGGGGCGAACGAGACGGACCTGCCAGTATCCGGGCTCGGCCTCGGCAGGCAGGCGCAGCGTGCCATCGGCAGCCCCCCAGTCATCGAGGGTTACAGGGTTGACCTCGACCTTCCTGCCGGAAGGTGACTCGAGCGCCGCTACCAGGGAAAGACCGCCCGGTACCGCCCAGTGGCGACGGTCGGGTTCGGCTTGTGCCCTGATCGTGGTCTTCCAGTGAATCTCGTGCCCAGGTCGGTACAGAGGACGATCGGTCCACGTCAGGGCCCGCAGCTGGCCAGGTTCGGCATAAGCGGCCGGGACGATCGCCTCGGCCTGCTCGTTAGCGAGTCCGCCTGTGACGACCAAGGTGCCGGTTCCCCGGACCGGGCCGCGCCACAGCCCTGCCGCATTCGTCACGCCGAGGTTCAAGGGGGCTTCCGGTCGTCTGCGCCCGGTACCGTCGCGCACGGGGCCGGCACGCAGTTGGATGCCTGCCATGGGTTGGCCCGTGACCATGTCGGTGGCCATCACGAGCAACTGATGGGTGTCACGCTTGGCCACCAACGCGAGGCGGGTGACGATGAAGGCGTGCCGATCTTCGAGGGGGCGCGGCGGAGGGGCCATGCCGGGCAAGGCTTGAGCCGTCAGGGTCAGGACATAGCGTCCGGACGGCAGCAGCCCGGGAATCCTGACGGAACGGATGCCCCAGCCGTCCGCATCCCCGGCCTGCTCGACGAAGGGTCGGCTCCACTGGCCCAAGGGGACGCGCCGGCTGCCTTCGAGGCGGTTCAAGGCGAAGTCGAGCCGCGAGACGGCCACGGCCCGCGCGGCGAGCAGGACGGGGTGCTCGGCCGCGAAGACCTGCTGGGGCGTGGCAAGGGCCACCTCCGGCGCTCGCGGCTCGAGGGCGACGTCGGGCAGCACGAAGGTCCCGTCCTCGCTGATGACGGCCGGCGGGGATACCCAGCGCCCCACCCGACCTCGTCCGCCCACGTGGATGTCATAGCTGCCGACGGGCAGCCTTTCCCCACGGCATCGGCCATCGTCGCCCGTCCTGAGCACGCGGCGCACCGGCCCCTCGAGGGTGACGGTGGCACCCGCGAGAGGATGTCCATGGTCATCGAGGACGCGCGCAACGAAGGGGCCTACCGGTCGCTCGGAAAAGATGATGGCGGCCAGCATCAGCAGCATCAGGCAGCAGGCGGCCCACGCTCGGGTCGTCATCCCCTGCCCCCTGACCAGGCCGTCCGGGTCGTGAAGGACCACAACCGCGCCGGTACCCGTCGACTGATCCCTGCCTTGTCACGGCAGCGCAGCAGCATGCCCGAAGGTGATGCAGCCTCGCCGGGCAGGACAAGCACCTTGCGGCCCGCAGCCTCAAGCAACAGGCCCTGTCGGGTGGGCATCAGCCAAGAGAGCCGAGGGAGCGGCCTCGGGCGATCGGGCAGGGAGACCAGCAGGTCGAGGGCGCGCACCTCAAGGCTGGACAAGGGAGGAGTCCGGGGATCGTGGTCGAGGGAGCGGACGGCTTCCTGTGCAATCTGGGCTGCGAGGCCGGGTTGGTCCGCTTCGAGGCGCCCCCAGCAGGCGCGGGTCCTGCCAGCCTTGCTCCACGTGACGAAGACGCCCCCGGGCGGCAGGTGTGCCAGGTCCGCCGGCACCGCCGGCCTGTTCCCCAGGAAGTGCCCCAGGGCGACGGCTCGGGCATAGGTCGTGATCGACACGGCCAACTTCTCCGGCATGGGCTGGGCCACAGCTGGCGACACGGAACAACCGAGCCAACCCGCGGCAGCGAGGGCCACGGCCGTCCGTACGGGGCGCGCCCAAGGCATGTAGTGCCGCAGGATCTCCTGCCATGAGCGCCCCTGGCGGGCGAGTCGCTCGGCTCCCCGCTGGCACATGCCTTTGCCATGGCCTCTGCCGCTGCCCGTGGCCAGCCAGCCGTCCGCCCGGGGGCGGACCTCGAAGGCCGTCGATGGCACGGCGTGCCAACCGTGTCGACGGCCGACCAGCACCCCGAAGACCTCCCCGTCTCGCCACGCCGCACCCCGTCGCATCTGGTAGACACGGCCGTCCGGCGTGTGCAGGACCCTCAGGGTGGCCGGTCCGGGCAGGACTTCATCCAGCCATGTCCGGGGCCAGAAGCGCACCCAACGGTCATGCAGGCAGGCGGGGTCGGACACCCCGGCGAATCCGGCCGGCCATCCTGCCGTATGTCCCCCGCACGAGGCGTGGCAGGCGGGGAAGGCAACCTTGTTCCCTGCCGCGAGCACCCAACCCCGCGTGCGTTCGGCCGCAGCACGCGCGCCGGGGTCGCTTGCCGCCGTCCACGCCATGCAGTGCGTGGTCCCGCAAAGGCTGCCTTCGGGGTGGTCCCCCCCACGCCAGGCGAGGGTCCGGGCGAGCACGGCCTGGGCTTCGCGTCCGGCCTGCGGACTTCCTGCAGGAGTCTCGGCGGCAACGACGCCGGAAACCCATGCCTCAAGCGGCAAACGCGTCACGCCTTGCCCCCGGGACAACCGGATGACGGCAGGCAACGGGGGCAGATCGGCCATCATGACCCTGCTCCCAGCTTTCGGGCCAGACGCTTGGCGACGTCCCGGGCGGCCCCGTATCCCGTTCCTTCCCTGACCCACGCGACCACGACCCAGCGCTTTGTCCAACCGGCAAACCAGCCGTCGCGTCCACCCGACGGGGATGGAGCCGTTCCTGTTTTTCCGGCCGTGTAGCCCAGCTCGTCGAGATGGGCCGCCGTTCCTTCCCGCACGCCCAGCCTCAGGCCCCGCAGCACCGTGACCATGGGCTCACGACGGGTCCGGCCCTCGGCATCGGCCAAGCGTTGCATCATCCGGGCCACCTGCAGCGGGGTGGCCGACAGGTCCCAGGCCCGGCCGGACGCCAGCTTCCCTGGCGGGGCATCCTCGGGAACCGCGCCGGCAGCCTCCGGTCCCAGACCTGCGCCCGTCGGTTGGCCGAACCCTGACTGCTCGAGGCTTGCCAGCAGGCCCGCACGGCCGACCGATTCCCCCAGCAGCGCGGCGGCCGTGCTGCAGGAATGCGCCAGCATGCGGGCCGTGTCGACACGGCCGTGCCGGGTCCAGCAGGGTGGCTGCCCCTCGGGGCCGGCGCACGTCCAAGTGAGCGGTCCGGGCGTACCGGGCAGTGCCAAGGTGGCCGGTATCTTCGCAAGCGATCCCAGCGGATGTGCGGCCAGGGCATGTTGCCTGCCTGCCACGATGAGCATTCGGCCGTTGTCGCGTGCGCGCAGGACCACGCAGCCGATGCGCCCCTCGAGAGCTGCCTCTGCGGCGCGTGTCACATGCGCCGGTGCCGGGCTGTCAGGCTGCAGCATCCGCCTGCTCCGGGGAGAACAGCCAAGCCCACGCCGCCATGGCCGTGGCCGTCGTGGCGGCGGCCAGCCTCAACGGCCGGTCGAGCCCGCTCAGCAGGACCATGGCCGGACCGGAGAGCGAGGCCACGGCGACCAGGCCCAGCAACAGCCCCACCGTCCTCGGGAGGACTGGACCGGCCAGGCCAGATCCAAGGACCATCGCCGCCACCATGACGCCCATCACCGCGGCACCGGCCGATTCCAGGCCGAGCACGCCCCCGAGGGCGACCACGACGCACCACGCGGCCAGGGGACGCAAGAGGGCTCTGGGACCGGTATCCGAGTTCCCGACGCACGTGGCAGGAAGCAAGAGTGCCGTGATTCCGGCCAGCAGGCCGGCCAAGGCGTAGGGATGCGTGAGATCCACGCCCTCACGGGCCAGCCAGGAACGATCGAGGTGCTCCTGCGCCATCAACCGTGTCCACCAGGCACCGGCAAGGAGCAGGCCGGTGGTCTCGGCGCCTGTCGCGACCCAGCCCGCGCTGGCCATCGCAAGGGCCAGCGTGCCGCCCTGGCGAACGAGCAGGAGCATTGCCCCTCCGGCAAGCAGCAGCCGGCCAAGCCGGACCACTGGCGTGGTATCCGTCGTCGTGGCCCCTGCGAGCGCCGCAGCCAGTGCTCCGGCGCTCGTGGCCCAGCACGCCGCCGGGGGCAAATCCAGCAGCCACCGGCCGGCAGGAACCGTGAGCGCTGCGAGCGCGATGGGCAGGACGGCAGGCTTGCCCCTGTCCGGCAGGCGATCGACCAGCCAGACGGTCACGGCGACCGCAAGCATGGTCCACGCCCAGCCGAGACCCTCGGGGACCAGACGGCCCAGAACGTGTGCCGCGCCCCCCGTCGCCGCGAGTGCGAGACCCAGGCGCGCCGCGACCGGTGAGCCTGTTGCCGTGACCAACGTTGCCGCGGGAACGACCGCGGCGGCCCAGACGTAGCCAGTTTCAAGTCCAGGCCGGCCGGCCCAAGGTGCGAGGAGGGCGACGGGAAGGGCTGACAACAGAGCCGTCACCCGGGGGGCGGCGGCATCCGAGGCCACGGGAATCAACAAGGCCAGCACGAGGACGAGGCTGCCCGCGCCCCAGCCAGCCAAGGCAAAGGCCATCTTGGGCCCCGCAGGTACCAGCAGGACAGGCAACAGCGCGATGGCGAGGGTTGCGATCCACGTTCGGGCAGGTAGCGGTGCCGGACGCACGCTCGCGCCCCGCCAGCCCCGGACGAGGCCAGCCGCCACAAGGCCGAGGGCCAGCATGCGGAGCCAGGGCAGCCAATCGACCGGGGTCAAGGCGATGCCTCCTCGGGACAGGGATGCCGCCCATGCAACCCTCGCCAGGGGGCCGCGTCAAGGCCAGGGATGACGGGGATAGCGGCGCTTCAGTTCCCGCTTGATTTCGGGATAGGCCGTATGCCAGAAGCGGTCGAGATCATCCGTCTTCTGGACGGTCCTCATGTTCGGGGCGAGGATGTCGAACCGGAGCGCGATGCGTCCCTCGTAGAGCTGCTGGGGACCCGTCAGCCCGATGAGATCCCCGAGCCTTGCCGAAAGCTCGGCCTGTCCCTCGTCATCCACGGTGATGCGTCCGTGACGGCCCTGGGGCAGGGGCCAGCGTGACGGGGCAATGCGCTGCAGGCGCTGCACCAGCCAGGGCCCGAGCAGCTCGTCGATGACGCGGCGAAGCGCGCCCGCCGAAAGGTCTTCGGGCCTGCGCAGCCCTGCACAGGCCTCATGCAGGATCAGGGGCCAGTCGGCTTGCAGATCGGGCCAGCCTTCGTCGGGAAAGAGGCGGGCGGCAATCCGGATGCGTCGCATCCACTGCTGGAGATCCTCGTCATCGAGCGCGGGCAAGCGCAGGCCACGGGTCTGGATCGCCTCGGCCAGCGTGGCCTGCACGGCTTCGGGCTGCCAGTCCGCAGGCGGCAGGGGTTCGCGACGCAGGACAAGTCCGGTCAGGCTGACGGTGCGCTCCTGCAAGACGCGGCCTTGGCGATCGTCCCAGCGCGTGGTGACTTCGGTCCTCAGCGCCTCCGGCCACCAGCCGTCCCTCGCTTCCAGCCACGCATCGCATCGGGTGACCCGCTGTCCGGGGCCTTCGAGGGGCTGGCGATGCAGCACGAGCACCAGCGGTGGACTGCCCTCAGGCAAGTGGACGCGGGCATCCCGGGCATCCCGGTGGGCCTTGTCCTCCCGGAAGGCGAGGGCTGCGGGGAGTATCGACATCCACGCGATGGCCAGTGACCGCCTCGCCTCCTCACCGGGTATCAGGGCCGTCATCCACGGTGGATCCGCTTCGCTGACGAGCCCTGAGGTCCTGGCCACTTGCCGAAGGGTCTTGGCGGTCTCGCCGAATCTCCCGGGGGAGCGCAGCAGTTCCCACGCGTCCTGGGCGAGATCCCCGCCCGGGTGGCCGGGTTCAAGCCGCATGACGGCCGAGGCGGCAATCAGCCACGTCCAAGGATCCCGTTCGGCCGTCGCTGCAGCGACGACGGCAGCCCCCTCGGGATCGAGGGGCAGCCGTGCCATAAGCCGGCCCAGATGCGTCACTTGCCCGGCTGAATCGAAGGCTCCGAGGTGCCGCAGCCTGTCGTGCGCATCGGCGGCGACATCAGGCGGCAGGGGCGTGGGCAGCCCCGTGCCGACGCCCAGAACGCCGGATGACAGCACGGTCATCAGGGGATTGGCGACGAGGATGCCCGGGTGGGGATGGGCATCCATCGATTGCGTGTAGCCCGGATCCCAGAGCCTGATGCAGCGACCGGGTGCCAGGCGTCCGGCGCGGCCTGCCCGTTGGATGGCGTTGGCACGGGTGATCCAGGCAAGCCGCAATTCGGGGGGATTTCCGGGTGTCGTCGGCAGGGTTCTTCTCGCCTTGCCACTGTCGATGACTACGGTGACGCCCGGGATGGTCAGCGAGGTTTCCGCGACATTGGTCGCGAGGATTACCGCACGCTCCCGTGCCGGTATCTCGAGCGCCTCCTGCTGCTGCTCGAGGCTCATGGAGCCGTGCAGACGCAGCAGCTTCAGGCCGGCATCCCGCACCACCGCACCCACCGTGTCCGCAACGCGCTCGATTTCACCCTTGCCCGGCAGGAACACGAGCACGGACCCGTCCAGACCTTCCGACCGAAGGTCGCGCAGGCAACGCGCGACCTGATCCCCGAGCGACTCCCGGGCCAAGGGGACTTGATGGCGCACGGTGACGGGATGGGAGATGCCCTCCACCTCGAGGACCGGCGCCTGTCCCAGCCACCCGGCTACCGCCGCGGCATCCATGGTTGCCGACATGACCAGCAAGGCCGGGCCATCCGGTTGGGCTACCGCCCATGCCGCCACCAGATCATTCTCGACGGTACGCTCGTGCCACTCGTCGAGGATCAAGATGTCCGGCCACGCGCGGCGGTCGCCCTGCAGCAGTTCCTGCAGGAATACGCCCGCCGTCGCGTAGAGCAGGCGCGTACCGGGACCTGCCTTGCGGTCGTGCCGAACGGCGTAGCCCACGGATTCTCCCAGTGGCCGGCCCGCGGCGACGTGGGCGGCCAGCATCCGCGCGGCCACCCGCCGGGGTTGCAGGACGGTAGTCCTGTGTCCGCTGGCGGCGAGATGCGCCGGCACCAGTGTCGACTTGCCAGTTCCCGGCGGAGCGACAAGCACCAGCCGGCGATGCGCCAGCAAGGCGTCCGCAATGGCCTCGAGGTGCTCGGCGACGGGCAGCGTGCCTTGCATGTCAGCTCGATGCCCGGTCCGCGTCAGGCGCCGATCGAGACCAGCCCCTGGGTTCCTCGGGCCTTCTGTGCGGCGAGGAACTGGGCCACGGTGATGACCATCGGGCCCTTGCGGTTCGCGGGGTCATTCAGATAGACCTTGTCCCCCTCGACCTTCCAGACCACGGCATAGTGGCCGGTGCGGGTCCCCGGACGCAGGTAGGTCGCGCAGACGTGGGCGATGACGAGCCGCCCCTGAGCCAACTCGGCGCGAACCTTGTCGATGCCTCCCCAGACGACGTGCGTATTCAGGCCGAAGCTGGCGGCACCCTTCTCCAACTGCTTGAAGCTGGTGCCCTTGAACTCGTCGCTCTGACGACTGCCGGCTCCCATCCGGCGCCGCGTCTCTTCGATGGCGGCGTTCGCAGACTCCGGCGTGACGTGGACCTTGCCGAACGCCCGGGCAATCATCGTCAGGCTCGTCGGCCCGCAATTGCCGTTGCCGGGAGCGTCCTCACGCGTGTTGTATGCTCCGGCGTTCTGCGAGATGAACCAGCTGGCGGGATCGGCCGGTAGCCCACCCGGTGTCGCGCGCGGCGGTGGGCCCGGCTGGGGGCGGGCCGGCGCAGGAGTTGGCGCAGGTGCACCGGGCAGGGGCGCCAGGACCGGAGGAGTGGGTACCGGACCGCTGACGAGGGAGTCGAGTTGCGCAAGCAGGTTGGCATAGGGGACAGGGGCGAAAACCGTGCCGACAGCGGGCTGCCAAGCGGTGGGGCTTTGCCCGACCCAAGCATCCTCTGCGGCAGGCAGCACTGGGGCGAAGGGAACCGCGTAAGGTGGTCTCGTGCACGCCGGTGCCGGAGCCAAGGCGGTCGGCACGCAGCCCCCACCAAAGGACGGTACGGTCGGCATGCTGGCTGGTTCCCCCTCGGGGGTTGTCGGCAGGGCCGTATCGAGTTCGGTAAAGTTCACCCGAACAAGTGGTTAAGCGTGCTGGGTTCAGAAGACCCACAGGCCCAAGGTCCACGATCGGGACCAGAGGGCCGTGACCACGGCCGACACGAGACCCAGTGCCATCGAAACCCGGGGATGGCTGGCGAGGATGGGCATGAGCAGCCACCAGGCTGCCGGGGAGCCGTAGAGGTACCGATCTCCGCTCTCGGTCCAGCCCGAGGCCAGCACCAGCGCAAGGTGACCCGCTGCTGCCGCGGCGACACCGGGGTGTCGCGCGACATGGCGCAGGACCAAGGCGGCCGTTCCGTAGGCCATAGCGGCCTTGAGCACACCTTGATGCCCGATCGGCCCGAGCAGGCCCAGGCTGAGCGGGCCAAGCCATCCCCAGCCCCCCGGCGGTTGGCCATTGTGCCAATGGCGTTGCGCGTGCAGAAATGCCAGCGGGTCGCCGAGTACCCATGCCTGCCAGGCGATGACCATCGCGAGACCGACCGCGGGGGCCGCCAGCAAAAGCCAGCGCCGATGTCCCCGTGCCTCGAGGCCTGCCCCGGCCAACGCCAGGCCGGCGACACGAACGCTACCGGAAAGGAACGCGGCGAGCACGGCAACAGCCCCCGGGTTTCCCGGTCGGGTGCCCCACGCCAGAACCAAGGTGCCGCTCGCGAGGAACAGCGGCTCGGTGTAGGCGACGCGGCCCGTCAGGCCGTGAGGCCAGAGGGCCGCCAGGAGGGTCGCCCACAGGGCAGGCCTGAAAGGGTATTGGCGACGCACCATCCCGTGCAGCAACGCCAACCAGACGAGCTGGCAGAGTCCCGGCAGGGCAAAGCCCACGACATCGCCAGGCAATCCGATGCCCATGCCCAGTCGCAGCAACAGGGGCCAAGCCGGCAGGAAAGCTGCCCCCTGGGGGATGTCGCCTTGTGGCGTCAGGGACCAGCCCTCGGCCGCGAGACCGGCGTACCATCCGCCGTCCCAGCCCCAGGGCCATGCCTCGGGGGACGGCACGGTGCCCGGATCCGGCCAGATCCGGGCGGCAGCGATGCCTGCCAGGCTGGCCAGCCAACCGAGTCCCGAGGCCGCCAAGGCCACGCCAACGGACTCCCGCCACGCAGTCGGCCGCGAGACGGGCACTCCCCGGTCCGCTACCGCCATCCTGTCGTCTTGCCCCGCATCGTGTCCCCGCCTACCATCATGGCATGCCTGTTCACCCCGGGGTCCCGGGTTCCGTTGCGGCCAGCCCCTTCCTGAAGTGGGCCGGTGGCAAGGCGCGCCTGCTGCCCGAGCTTGTCCGCATCTATCGGGCTACGGCACCGCATGGGCGCTACCACGAGCCGTTTCTGGGGGGTGGCGCCTTGTTCTTCGGCTTGGTCTCCGAGGGGCTGCTTGTTCCGGGACGGGCCGTCCTGTCGGACTGCAACCCGCATCTCATCGAAGCCTACAGGGCCGTACAAGACCGCCCCGAGGCCCTGATCGGTCTCCTCGAGGAACATCAGGCCTGCCACGGCACCGAGCACTACGCCCTGACGCGGGCCACCGTACCGGACGAAGCTATGGCCCGCGCCGCGCGCTTGATCTACCTCAACCGCACATGCTTCAACGGCCTCTACCGCGAAAATTCGGGCGGCGGCTTCAACGTGCCCATGGGGCGCTACAGCAACCCGCGTATCGCCGACCGTGCCAGGATTGAGGCGGCATCGAGGGCGTTGGCTGCGGTCACGTTGTCCTGCAGGCACTTTGCCGACGTCGAGGCGAACGTCGGGGCCGGTGACTTCGTCTACTTCGACCCGCCCTACCACCCGTTGTCTCGGACCTCGTCGTTCACGCGGTATGTCGGTCTGGATTTCGGCGAAGAGCAGCAGGTCGCGCTTCGGGACCTTTTCGCCCTGCTGGATCGCCGTGGGGCCACGGTCCTGCTTTCCAATTCCGACTGTCCTTTCATCCGGGACCTGTATCGTGACTGGCCGATGCGGACTGTCGGGATGCCGCGTGCCATCAATGCACGCTCGAGCGGCCGGGGCGACGTCGCCGAGTTGCTCGTGTGCAACCGACGGATGTTTTCGCCGGCTTAGCCGTCGCCGTCCGAGCTGCCTTGCCGACTGCGCTTGACCGCACTGCGGGACTTCTTGCCGGAGAGGCGGCGCTCTTGGCTGCCTCGGGTCGGCCTCGTGGCCTTTCGGGTCTTGGGCCGAACGAGGGCCGCCCGTACCAGGGCAACGAGGCGTTCCTCGGCCAACTGCCTGTTGTCCGCCTGATGGCGGCTTTCCGCTGCGGTCAGGGCGAGGATGTCGCCCTCGAGCCATCGATGGCCGGCCAGGACCCGCAGCCTTTCGCGGGCATCCTCGGCAAGACCCTCGATGGCGTCGACCGGGACCCGCAACTGTATGCGGGTCGCGACCTTGTTGACGTTCTGGCCCCCCGGACCGCCGGCACGCGTGGCCCTGACCACCAGGGCCTCCGTGGCGACCCGGACGCCCGGCGCGATCTCGAGATGCTCCGGCATGGTGTCCCCTGTACGGTGCCGCTGGCGGATGGTAGGGTGGAGGTGCGGGAGTGGCTGTCGGCCCCCGCCCTGATATTGTCTTTGATCTAGATTGATTGCGAGGATTTTTTGCCCTTTTCCGATTTTTCCTTGTCGCCCCAGGTGTTGGCGGGCGTGGCCCGATTGGGCTTCACGGAGCCTACGCCGGTCCAGCGGTTGGCCATCCCGGCCGTGCTCGAAGGCCGTGACGCGGTGGTCCGGGCCAAGACCGGGTCCGGCAAGACGCTGGCCTTCGGCCTGCCGTTGCTGACGATGGTCCCTCGGGGCCAAGGCAAGCCTACGGTCCTGATTGTGTTGCCGACCCGTGAACTCGCCCTGCAGGTCAAGGAAGCCATCGAGTCCGTTGCGGCTGGCGGCAATCTGCGCCTGACACCGGTCTTTGGTGGCGTGGGCCTGGAGCCTCAGGAGCGTGCCCTGCGCCAAGGGACGGACATCGTCGTGGGAACGCCGGGCCGCCTCAAGGATCTGCTGGGGCGCGGCAGCCTCGATCTGTCGCACGTGTCCATCCTGGTGCTCGACGAAGCCGACCAGATGCTGGACATGGGCTTCCGCCGCGACATCGAGTTCCTTGTCGGCCGCCTGCCCGCCCGCAAGCAGACCATCCTGTTCTCGGCGACCATGCCCGATCCCATTCGCCAGCTGGCTGATCGTTACCTCAAGGATCCCGTTAATCTCGAGGCCCAGTCCGAGGAGCGCATCCCGGCACGCATCGTCCACGAGATGGTGCGTGTTGACCGCACGAAGCGCGTCGAGGCCCTCTGGTCCCTGCTCGAGGCCGACAAGCCCGGTCGCACCATCATCTTCACCCAGATGAAGCACGAGACCCGTCGCGTGGCCCAGAAACTTGAGCGCTGCCTCGGCAGGCCCGTCGGCTTCCTTAACGGCAATATGTCCCAGTCGGCCCGCAACACGATGCTGGCCCGCTTCAAGGCGAGCGAGATCGACATCCTCGTCGCAACCGACGTTGCGGCCCGCGGGCTCGACATCGAAGGCGTCGATCTGGTGCTTCACCACGGCGTCCCCACGACCGTGGAGACCTACATCCACCGCAGCGGCCGAACTGGTCGCGCGGGTCGCGAAGGCACCAGCGTGCTGCTCGTGTCGACCGACGACGCCGAGTATTACCACCCCATCGCAAAGCGCGTGAGCATCCAGGAGCGGGCCGTGCCGCCCCAGCCCGGCCCGATGCCGGCGGGTGGCCCCGAGGAGCGAACCGTACCCGAGCGCGGCCGCGGCCAGCGTCCCGGTGGCGGCCGGGATGGCCGTCAGCCTGCAGGGCGTCGTCCGGTGGGTACCGCGCCGGCAGCTCAAGCACCTGCGTGGAAGCAGATTCGCCTGAGGATGTCCCCTTTGCCCGAACAGCATCCCAAGCGCCTGCTTCAGTGGCTTGCGCAGCGGACGGGGGTTCCCGTGTCGGAGATGCGTGACCTCGCGATCATGCCGGATCATGTTCGCCTGGAAGTCGTTGCCGCTCGGCGTGATGCCTTCCTCGCCCGCTTGAGCAAGCCTGCAAGGAGTGGCTCGCGCGGGGCATAAGGCCATCGTGCGCACGCTGATCCTGCCTTGTTTTACCGGTCTGCTCGTGGGCGGCTGCGCCGGGCAACAAGAGGTCCTGCCGACGGAAACCATCTCGTTCAGGACGCAGGTCGCGCCTGTCATCGAGCGGTCCTGTGCAGGTTGCCACGCCGTGGGAGGTAGCAACGCTCGTGATGCCGTCTACATGGATGCCTCGGGCAGGGCGACCTACGCCAATGTCCGGGGTGGCATCGCCCTTGCCCTGCGCGAGATCGAATCGGGCCATATGCCCCCGAGGGCCGGGGTAGCTGTCTCGACCGAAGAGCGCCTGCGCATCAAGGCCTGGGTTGCGCAGGGCAGCAAGGACAACTGAACGTGCTGTTCCGGTGTGCCAACCTGATGGCCCTTGCGCTCGCGGGCGTTCTCCTTGCGGTCGGACCCGCGTGGGCGGCCGACGTGCAGGCCCTGCAACCGCCCCCCTTGTCTCTGGCTGCCAAGCTCGAGCCGGTGGTCGGGGAAGATGTCATTCGGCTGGATCCCGAGGATTCCTTGTTGGCAGAGGATCGCCGGCATCACCAGTTGCAGTTGCATCAGGGCCTCGCCTTGGCGACCCTGACGACGATGGCGCTGGCAGCCGGCATGGGGACGTGGAGCGCGCACGGCTTTCCGGACCGTAACCTCGGCACCGCACTTCACGCCGGATTGGGCGGCGTAGCGACTGGGCTCTACTTTGCGAGTGCTGGTCTGTCCCTGACGGCGCCCGCCACCGAAGGGGATCCGGTGGCGGTCGGTGGCCGTTGGGATTCGGTCGATATCCACCGTGCCTTGGCCTGGGGGCATGGGGCGGCCATGGTGCTGACCCTGGCTTCCGGTGTGGCCCGCCTCTCGGGACGGCTGGACAACGAGCCCCACCAAGCAGCGGGCCTCGCGGCGATTGCGCTGATGTGCCTTTCGGCAGGGGTGCTGGCACTTGTGCCCTAGGAACATTCGCTTGTCGGGCACGCTGCTCGCGCTGGTACTTGCCGCCGGGCCAGCCGTGGCTGCGCCAGCGTCCTACGTGTTCGGTAAGGATGTTCGGACTTCTTACAAGGTCGTCCACCCCCTGCATACGTCGATCGGGCTCTCGGACCATTTGCTGGGGACGATCAGGGTGTTGGATGCCAGCCAAGCCATTCTGGAGCTCCCCTTGCGCCTGCGGATACCCGTGCGCTCATTCCGCAGCGGGAATCGCAGTCGGGATCGCAACATGGCCTTGGTCATGCAGGCCGAACGTCACCCCATGGTGGACCTGGTGATCGAATCCGTGACATGGAGCGAGAGGCGCGCGACCCCCGACGGCTTGAGCCTCGTGGGGGAGGCAGCAGGCAAGGTGCAGGTACGCGGCGTGACGCAGCCTGTTCGCATCGCCATCGAAGGGCGCTTGCGTCCCGAACTACTGACGGTTCAGGCCAGCTTCCCCATCAGCCTGGAGGCCCACGGTGTCGAACGTCCGAGCCTGATGTTACGCCCGGTGGACAACGAAGTCCTCCTCAGCGTGGAGGCGACGGCGACCGTCCTCTCCTCCTCCTGAAACGGCAGGAGGCACGGCGCTGGCCGCCAGTCAGCCGACGCGGACGGTGTACTCGGAGCCCGGCATCTTGTGTCCGGACTTCTCGAGGAAGTAGCCCAGGCCGCCGGGGAAGTCGTGGGTCTGGCCGCGGTCGATCAGGATGACCCGTGTTGCCAATTCCCGCAGGAAATGACGGTCGTGGCTGACGAAGAGCAAGGTGCCCTCGAAGGCCTTGAGCGCTTCGAGCAGGACCTCGCGGCTGCGCAGGTCCAGGTGGTTCGTGGGCTCGTCGAGAATCAGCAGGTTGCGGGGCTTGGCGATGAGGCACGCCAGCACCACGCGGGTCTTCTCACCACCCGACAGGACCGAGATCTTCTTCTCGACGTCGTCTCCCGAGAAGCGCAGCGAGCCCAGCAAGTTCTGGATGACACCACGGCCGGTCGTCGGCACGATGTCCTGAACCGTGTCGAACACGGTCTTCCCGGGGTCCAGTTGCTCGGCCTGATGCTGGGCGAAATAGCCCATCTGCAGGCTGGCACCCAGCTTGCAGGAGCCGTCGTCCGGTTCGAGGTCGCCCGCCAGGATCTTGAGCAACGTGCTCTTGCCGGCCCCGTTGATGCCGAGCAGGGCGACGCGTTCGAGACGCTTGACCTGGAAGTCAACGCCACCGAGGACCTGCTTGCTGCCGTAGGTCTTCGTCACGCCCTGGACGTCGGCAATGATTTCGCCACTGCGTTGCCCGGGCAGCCAGCGGAAATCCACCGCCTTGCCCTCCTTCGGGACCTCAATGCGGTCGATCTTCTCGATCATCTTGACGCGCGACTGCACCGAGGAAGCATGCGAGGCCCGGGCCTTGAAGCGAGCGATGAACTTCTCCTCCTTTTCGAGGAAGGCCTCCTGACGCTCGGCGGCGGCCTCGAGGTTCTCGAGCCGCTGGGCGGCCTCACGCTCGTAGTGATCGTAGTTGCCCGAATAGACGTTGATCTGGCCCCATTCCAGGGCCACGATCTTACGGACCAGGCGATTCATGAAGTCGCGGTCGTGGCTGGTCATGAAGATGGTGCCCTTGTACTGGCTGAGGAACTCTTCGAGCCAGACGATGGACTCGACGTCCAGATGGTTCGTCGGTTCGTCGAGGACCAGCGCGTCGGGTTGACCGAGCAGTACCTTGGCCAGTTCGATACGCATGCGCCAGCCACCCGAGAAGGCACGGACCGGCTTTTGCATGTCCTCGTTGCTGAAGCCAAGGCCACCCAGGACCACCTGAGCACGGCTCTCCAGGTCATAGCCCCCGAGATTCTCGAAACGGGTCTGGGCCTCTCCCAACTCTTCGAGGATGACGTTCATCCGATCCTCGGCAAGGTCCGGGTCTCCCAGTTGCTCGGACAGCGACGCAATGGCGGCCTCGAGTTCGGCCACCTCGCCGGCTCCGGCGAGGGCGGAAGCGAGCACGCTCGCCTCCGTGTCCGCAGCGGGTTCCTGAGAGAAGTAGCCGATGCGGAAACGCTCGGGAATCGAGATGGTCCCCTCGTCCGGCCTCTCCTCGCCCATGATCAGGCGGAATATCGTGGTCTTGCCCGTCCCGTTGGGACCGACGAGGCCGACGCGATCCCCAGGGTTGATCTGGAAGGATGCGTCCTTGTAGAGGTGGCGCTTGCCGTGGGTCTTGGTGACCTTGGTGAAGGCGATCATGGCCTCATGATCGCACGGTCAGGGGCCCCAAGGCTAGCCTCCGGCTTGCTTCGCCTCAAGCTCGGCCCAGCGCTCGTACAGGCGGGCCACCTCGGCCTGCGCCTGTTCGAGCGCGGTGCAGCGCTGCTGCAATTCCCACCCGTCGCTGGCGACCTTGGGGTCAGCGACGGCCGCCTCAAGGTGCGTGACCTCGGCCTCGCCCTTCTCGATGGCTGCTTCCATGCCCTGCCATTCCTGCTGCTCTCGCCACGTCAGCTTCGCGCCCCGGTCCTTGGCCTTCGGGGCAGCGGCAGGCGTCTTGTCGACCGGCTTGCTGCGCGCACGCTCCCGCTGCCTGCGGGCATCCTGCCACTGATCGAGGTCCTCGTGCCACGTTGCGCCACCCTCGCCGTCGAGCGCCAGCAGCCGCGTCGCCAGCCGGCCGAGCATGGCGCGGTCGTGCGTGACCAGCACCAGACCGCCGGGGAAGTCGAGCAGGCTGTCCTCGAGGACCTCGAGGGTGGGGATGTCGAGGTCGTTGGTCGGCTCGTCCAGGATCAGCACATCGGCGGGCTGCAACATCAGGCGCGCCACGAGCAGCCTTGCCTGCTCGCCCCCCGACAGCCGGCCGACCGCAAGTTCGAGTTGGTCCTTGTGAAAGAGAAACCGCTGGGCCCAGGACATCACGTGCACGGGTCGGCCCTGATGCTGGACGAAATCCCCCTCCGGACACAACGCGCGTCGCAGGGTCTGGCCGGGGTCCAGGCTGGAGCGATCCTGGGTGAAGTGGACGGTCACCAGGCCGTCGGCACGCATCAGGCTGCCCGTGTCGTGCTGCAGGCGCCCTTCCAGAATGCCCAGCAAGGTTGATTTGCCCGACCCATTGGGACCCAGGAGACCCACGCGGGTGCCGGGGGAAAGCAGCAAGTCGACCCCGCCGAAGAGGCTGCGATTCCCGTAGGCCTTGCCCAGACCCTTTGCTTCGAGCAGCTTTCGGGTCTTGCGCTCCGTCGCGGCGAACTGTACGTCCGCCGTTCTCTGGACGGCTCGACTCCGGGCATCGGCCAGGTCATCGATCAGGCCCTCGGCCTGATTGACTCTGGCCTGCTGCTTGGCTTGCCGTCCCTGGGGCATCTTCCGCAACCAGGCGATCTCCTGGCGGACACGATTCGCCAGTGCGGCTCGGGCCGCATCCTGGCTGTCAAGGGCGGCTTCCCGCTCTTCAAGGAAACGGCTGTAGTTGCCCGGTATCGACAGGATGCCACCGGGGTGGCGACGGTCGATTTCCACGATCCGGTTGCAAACCGCCTCGAGGAAGGCCCGGTCATGGCTGACGACGACAAAGGCCTTGCTCGTGGACCGCAGCAGGCCCTCCAGCCACAGGACACCCTCGAGGTCCAGATGGTTGGTCGGCTCGTCCAGCAGCAGGATGTTCGGCTCCAGTACCCACTGACGGGCTATGTCGAGGCGTTTGCGCCAGCCACCCGACAGCTTTGCCGTAGGCTGGTCAGGGTCCGTGAAGCCTGCCCGACCCAGTGTCTCGGCGATGCGCCCATCCTTTTCGTGCTCCTCGAGGGGCAGGCTTTCGAGCGCGGCGCGCAAGACGGCTTCGGGCGTTTCCTGCAGGAAAACCGCTTCCTGAGGGACGTAGCCCAGCACCGTATCGCGCTGCAGGGCGCGCTCGCCCTCATCAGGCGCATCTACGCCGGCCAGCAGGCGCAGCAGCGTCGACTTGCCGGATCCATTGGGGCCGACGATGCCGATGCGATCGTCCTCATGGACACCAAAGGCCAGCCCGTCGAACAGGACACGCGCACCCATGCGGTGCCCCAGATCGCGGCACGAGAGCAAGGCGGGTTTGATGGCCATGCCGGTTTCAGGCGAGGCCTGCGAGCAGCAGGTCGCGGTAGGGAGCGATGCCCTTGTAACGCAGGGCTTCCGGAGATATCGAGAGGATAGCGTCGCGCAGCAGGTCTCGGCGCTCGGGGTCTGCTGCCACTTCGGCGACTGGCTTGAAGTAGGTCCGGATCGTGAAGAGCGCGGCGTCGTGCTCGGGGAAGCCCTTGAGCGTCTGGCGCTCGATCCGCAGGTAGGTGCCTCGGACAGCGCCCTCGGGTGACATGTCCGGCAGCGCGCGACCGGCGGGGCTGTCCGGATGATGGTCCAGCACCGTATCCGTGGCGATGCCCCACGCAAATCGTAGGAAGGGCCCCTTGGTGATCATGGCTTCCAGGATGCGATCCGATGCCTTGGCGATGTTGCCGAAGTCAGCTACGGGTTCATGCATCGCCAGGAAGTCTTTGCCTATCTTGTCGGCGGCGCTCCAATGGTTGGGGCTGTTCAGGTGGATCCAGACCAAGCGATCCCGGCCCGTAAGGCGATCGCGCCGGACGATGGCCACGTCCTCGGCCACCAGGCGCGCCAAGGCATCGAGGACGCTTCGGCCATACAGGTCCGGGGCCCCGATGGCCCCGAAGGCTCCGGGCGGCGCAAAGGTGCGCTGGGCGTCGACGACCTTCCGGCCCATATCCAGCTCGAAGCCCCAGTTCGTCCAGCGGTCATGCAGGCGCATCACCTGCCACGGGCTCAATTCCGACACGAATCGCTCGGGAAAGTCGCGATGCAGCTGCCCAAGCCACCAGTTGCCGATGGCCTCGGCCAGGGCAGGCTCGAGATCAGCCGGCGGGTGATAGCGTTCCGGTGCCTCAGCCATGTTGGCCTGCTTGTTGCGCAGGTACTGGGGCAGCAGGCCATCGGCCGTGAAATGGTGCGTCTCGACCACGCCGTCCACCGGCTGCTGGCCCAGGATTTTCAGGCCCGCCTGAACCTCGTAGCGTCCGCGTTCCAGCGGAAAGTAGTCGGCCACGGGCGCAAGGCCCGGCGCCAGTTCAGCGGGGTCGATGGCGAGCGGCAAGGTGAAATCTCCGGGACATCCTGCCCGAAGGTAGCACATCCCGACCCCGGGAACCGGTCAACTCCCGAGGCTTCGTGCGAAAGCCGCCGCAAAGGCTTCCATGCCCTCCGGCACCTCGGGTTGCAGGATTTCCTTGGGGAGCGTCAGGAAGTCGAGGTCCTTCATGAATCGGTCGATGGGGACGGAACGCTGCTCTCCCGTCTGCGGGTCCGCCACGATCACGGCGGCGGGCTTTCCGGGTTTCTGACCATCGATCTTCTTGTCGGGCCGGAGCGTGCTGCGGCCGCTGTCGTCCTGGACACCCACGACCCGGATGGCATGGTGCATGGTCGTCTTGCCATCCTCGGAGGGGAAGGTCACCCCGGCTGGCACCGGTCCCCGCTTCAGCGCCGCCTGCAACAGATGCATGGTTTCCCCTCGCTCGAGAGGGCTCTCGGGTGTGGCACGCAAAAGATCGTGGCCCTTTCCGAAGACTTCCGTCACGAGACGGGTGTAGCTCTCGGCCGTCAGCCCCCGGCCCGCGACTGCCTCGTCGTCACCGCCGTAGCGACGCCCCCCCCGGTAGGCTCCGTTGCCATAGCGACGACCACTACCATAGGCACCGCGGCCAAAATCGTCGTCCGAAGCCTGCCCGGCGGCTGGCTTGCCCTTGGCCTTGTCCTCCCATGCCTGTGCGGCCGACAACATGGATTCCTGAAAGAGGTCCTCGATCGGATCCCTGCCGTCAGCCTCGTTGCGAAGGCCGCGATGATCGGCCTCGATTCGCTCTTTGCCGGGGACCTTGGTCTCGCCTGTCGTGGCCAGATCGATCACCATCCTGGCATAACGTGCCGGAGCCATCTGGGCGACGGTAGCCTGCAGCGAGGCGACGGTGCACGACCAGGTGCCCTCCCCCTGGATGATGGATTCCGGGTGGGCCAGGTGCTTCACGAGGTTCAACAGCAACTGGCCTGCCTTGTCCGGCGCCGCGGGTGCGGCCGGTGCCCCACCGCCGGCCGCGAAGGCCGAAGGGGGCGCAGCTGTCCCGGCTGGTTCGGCGGCAGAAAGCAAGCGGTTCAACTGCTTGCGCAGTTTCTTTGTCAGGATGCCGTTGTCCTGCAGCGTCGTCATGGCGGCCTGGTACTCGGGGTTGGCCTCGATGGCTCGGGGTGTTGGAGGCTCGGCCTTGCCCCTGGGAGGCGGTGGGGGTACCTGAACCAGGACACGCGCACCATCCCCGCCCTGCCTGCCCTTGTCGGCCTTGCCGGGCTTGCCCGAGGTTTCGGGCGTGCGCGCTCCCTTGCCGGCTCCCGCCGCCTTGCCGGCGTCTTGGCGAGGCGTGTCCGCAGCACGTTCGGCCTTGCTGGCCGGCTTGCCCTGCTGGGGCTTTGCCGGGCCATTGCTGCCCTTGACACCCTTGATCATGCGTCCCCCCGCGGGCCGACCCCGTCCAACGGAATCATACCCACGGGGGGGCAGCCCTCAGAACCAGCGGGTAATCACGACCTTGCGGTCCGTATAGAACTCGATCCCATGCTTGCCGTGGGCCTTGAGGTCCCCGAACATCGAGCCTTTGGCCCCGCCGAAGTTGAAGTAGCTCATCGGGGCCGCCACGCCCACGTTGATGCCCATCATGCTGGGCTCGGCATGGTAGGCGAACGTGCGGGCGTGCTTGCCGCTGGACGTGAAGATCGAGGTCGTGTTTCCGTAGGGGTGGGCGTCCAGGATCGCAAGCGCCTGTTCCAGGGTCTCGACCTTGAGCCACGCCATCACGGGCCCGAAGACCTCCTCGCGCGCGATTTCCATGTCTGGCGTGACGTTGTCGAAGAGCGTCGGCCCGAGGAAGTAGCCCTTGTCCTGACCGTGGTTCTGCCGCCCGTCGAGCAGCATCTCCGCACCCTCGCCGATTGCCCGCTCGATCAGCCCGTGAATGCGGTCCAGGGAGGACTTGGAGATGACAGGTCCCAACTCGACGCCGTCTTCGAGGCCGTTGCCGACCTTGATGCGCTTTATACGATCCAGCATCGGTCCCTTGAACTTCTCATAAGCGTCGCCAACGAACACCAGCGTCGCGCCGGCGAGGCAGCGCTGGCCGGCGCAGCCATAGCAGGATTCGACGAGGATATCGACGCTCTTCTCGAGGTCGGCATCCGGCATGACCACGATGAAGTTCTTGGCGCCTCCCAGTGCCTGCGCACGCTTGCCGTGCTTCGTCGCCGTCTCGTAGACATACTGGGCCACGGGGCTCGAACCCACGAAAGACACGCCCTTGATGAGCGGGTGCTCGCACATCCCCGTCACGATCTCGCGACCGCCATGCACCAGGTTGACGACGCCGGGCGGCAGGCCGCACTGCTCGAGCAACTCCCACATCCGCTGCTGGGACAACGGAACCTGCTCCGAGGGCTTGAGCACGATGGTGTTGCCCGTCGCGATGGCGTAGGGGATGAACCACATCGGTACCATCGGCGGAAAGTTGAACGGGGCGATGACAGCGAAGACGCCCATCGGCCGGCGGTAGGACACGCAGTCGATGCCGCGGCCGACGTCTTCGAGGGCCTCGCCTTGCATCAATGAGGGGATGCCGACGGCCACGTCGAGGTTGTCGATGCCGCGCCGCAGGTCACCCCGGGCCTCGGCGAGCGTCTTGCCGTGTTCCTGAGTGCAGATGCGGGCAATCTCCTCGAAATGCTCCTCAAGCAGGTTTTTCCACTTGAAGAGGACCTTGCATCGCTCTGCCGGCGGCGTCTGGCGCCAGCCCTGGAAGGCCCGGTTGGCAGCCTGCACGGCGGCATCGAGGTCATGCGCGTTCGAGAGGGGCACGCGGGCCAGGACTTCCTCGGTCGCGGGGTTGACGACGTCAAGGAACTCGGTGCTGGTCGTGGGCACCCAATTGCCGTCGATGTAGTTGCCGAGGGTACGGACCTGGGTCGTGGTTGCGGGGGTCATGACAATCTCCTCTCAGACGTCCGAAGGGGGAAGGGATGGCTGGACGGCGGGCAAGTCCGAGTCCGTGGGCTCGGTGTCGATGGCTTGCCCGAGGGCATTGGCCCTTGCCAGAAGGTGGTAAGCGAAGGCCGCGCCGAAGAAGCCCGCAAACCAGCCATAAGGCACGGCAGGGGCCATCGCGGGTATCAGACGCCCGCCCCACGCAAGGAAGCAACCAATGGCCGTCGCCAGCAGAGCTGCAGGATGCCATCCCGAACGATAGGCGTAGGCACCGGTCGGGTTGTAGAGGTCCGCGAGCGACAGTCGGGTCCGCCGCAGGACCCAGTAGTCCCAGACGAGTACGCCGGCCACGGCTCCGAGGCCCCCGGCATAGAAGCCGAGCCAGTCGAAGATGTAGGCGCTGGCATCCGAAAGCAGCCGCCACGGCTGGATGACAATGCCCAGGACGCCGGTGATCAAGGCCCCCTTGCGGAAGTCAATCCGGCTGGGCCAGACGTGGGCGAAGTCGTTCGCAGGCGAGACGACATTGGCCGCGACGTTGACCGAAGTCGTGGCCAAGGCGATCGTGAAGGTCGCAAGCGCGATGACCCACGGATTGCCCAGTTTATCGACCAAGGCGATGGGATCCCAGATTTCCTTGCCGTAGAGTATGCCACTTTGCGACGTGATGAGAATGCCCAAAGTCGAGAAGGCCACCATGGCGGCGGGCAGGCTGGCGACTTGCCCGCGGACCTGGTCCCTCTGACTGGCCGCGAATCGTGTGAAGTCCGGCATGTTCAGCGACAGTGTCGCCCAGAAGCCGATGATGGCCGTCAGGCTGGGGATGAACACCGGCAGGAATGTGACCAGTTCGTCCAGCTTGCCCCCGGCCGTAAGGCCGGGACCCCACGAGCCCGTCTCCCTGACGGTCCAGACGTACAGCCCGAAGGTCATGACCAAAACCAGCACGGCCGAGATGTTGCCGAATCGACGCAGGGCATCCATGCCACGGAACACAACCACCATGTTCAGGCCCCAGAAGGCCAGGAACGCCAGCCACTGCCCGGCAGGATAACCGCCGGGGGAGCCGCCCCAGGCCGTCCAACCCGGCCAGAACGCCTTGATCATGGTGTTGAGGGCGAGGCCGCCGATCCACGCGTTGATGCCGAACCAGCCGCACGCGACCAGCGCACGCATCAGGGCAGGCAGGTTGGCGCCAGCCGTGCCGTAGGCGGCCCGAGCAAAGACCGGAAACGGGATGCCATAGCGCGTGCCCGGGTGGCTGTTGAGCAAGATGGGCAAGAGGACAATCAGGTTGCCCAGCAGAATCGTCAGGACGGCCTGCCCGACGTTCATGCCCACGGCAATCAGGCCCGAGGCCATCTGGTAGGTCGGGATGCACAGGCACATGGCCACCCACAGGCCCGCGAGGTTCACGGCGCGCCACGTCCGGGATGCGATGGGCGTGGGGGCCAGATCATGGTTGTACAGGGGGCTGCCGGAGAGATCCCCCGTCAGCTCCACCCGTCCATCGGCTTCCTCGCGGATCATCGACATGCCGCAGTCAGGCTCCCGAGCCAACTGCGAGGGCCTTGTCCAGCTTGCCGATGGCCTCGTCAACGTCGGAGACCGAAACGGTCATCGGGGGGGTCATGCGGATGACGTTGCCCATCAGCCCACCCTTGCCGATCACGAGTCCCTGCTCGCGAGCACTCTCGATGACCTTCTGCAGCTCCGGCTTTGCCGGTTCCTTGGTCTTGCGGTCCTTGACCAACTCCAGAGCCTGCATGAGGCCCTTGCCGCGGACATCGCCAATCAGCGGATACTTGTCGCGCAGCTCTTCCAGCCGGTTCCGGAAGTGGGCCCCCACCCGCGCGGCGTTGCCGGGCAGGTCGCGTTTCTCCATGGCTTCGACGGTGGCCAGAGCCGCCGTCGCGCTGATGGGATTGCCACCAAAAGTGTTCAGGTAGACCTTGCCGTTCAGCGCCTGACTGACGGCGTCGGTCGTGATCATCCAGCCCATCGGCAGGCCGTTGGCGATGCCCTTGGCCCCGGTCATGATGTCCGGCACGACGCCCCATTGCTCGATGCCGAACCACTTGGTCCCCGTGCGGCCGAAGCCCGACTGGACCTCGTCTGCGATGAACAGGCCACCGTACTTGCGGGCGATGGCGGCCGCCTCCTTGAAGTATTCGGGCGGCGGCGTGATGAAGCCACCGACACCCTGGATGGGCTCGGCGATGAAGGCCGCAATCTGCCCGTCCGTCGTCGTCTGGATGGCCGTCTCGATGTCCTTGGCGCATTCCAGGTTGCAACTGGTGGGTTCCTTGCCGAAGGGACAGCGGTAGCAGTAGGCATTGGCGGCGTGCGTGACGGGGAAGGCATTGGGCTCGTTGATGCGCCATGTGCCGTGGGCCGTCAGCGACATGGCACCGGCCGTGCCGCCCGAGTAGCAATGGCGGAGCGCCACCACCTGCCTGCGTCCGGTGTGGGCCTGCGCCATCTGGATGGCCTTCTCGTCGGCCTCGGAGCCCGAGTTCGTGAAGAACGACCGCTTGAGGTCACCGGGGGCGATGGCCGCGAGCTTTTCGGCGAGGTCCGCCTGAGCCTCGATAGGGAAGAGCGTACTGGTGTGTTGCAGGGTCCTGAGCTGGTCGACGATGCGCTCGGTGATCTCTTCGTCACAGTGCCCGACGGACACCGTCACGATGCCCCCGAAGAAGTCGAGGTACTCCTTGCCGTCGGCATCAGTCAGATGGACACCTTTGCCGGAGACGAACGGCAGGGGGTCGGCATAGTGCGAGCCCAGCGAGGGCAGCAGGAACTCCTTGTGCTTGGCGACGATGTCCTTGCGGGACTTGGCCTTGGCCTTGGGTGTCGTGGGTGACATCGGGGACTAGACCTCCGCCATCGCGCCGTAGGTCTCGGGCCTGCGGTCGCGGATGAACTGCCAGGTGTTGCGGACTTCCTTGATCTGGTCCAGATCCAGGTCGGCCACGATGATCTCGTCCTGGTCCCGGCTGCCCACGGCCAGAAACTCGCCCTTGGGGTTCACGAAGTAGCTCTGGCCATAGAACTCGCCGATGTTCCAAGGGGCCTCGGTGCCAACCCGGTTGATGGCCCCGACGAAGACCTGGTTGGCCACGGCGTGGGCGGGTTGCTCCAGCTTCCAGAGGTACTCCGACAGGCCGGCCACGGTGGCGGAGGGGTTGAAGATGATCTCGGCGCCGTTGAGCGCCAGCAGGCGCATGCCCTCGGGGAAGTGGCGGTCGTAGCAGATGTACACCCCGACCGTGCCATAGGCCGTCTTGAAGGTCGGGTAGCCCAGGTTGCCGGGCTTGAAGTAGAACTTCTCCCAGAAGCCCGGGTTGCAGTGCGGGATGTGGTTCTTGCGGTACTTGCCGAGATAGGTGCCGTCGGCATCGATGACGGCCGCCGTGTTGTAGTAGACCCCCGTCAGGTCCTCTTCGTAGATGGGGACCACGATGACCATGCGGTGCTTCTTCGCGAGGTCCTGCATCAGCTTGGTCGTCGGGCCGTCGGGGATGGCCTCGGCGGACGCGTACCACTTCGTCGTCTGCTCGGCACAGAAGTAGGGACCGTTGAAGATCTCCTGCAGACACAGGATCTGCACGCCCTTGGCCGCAGCCTGCTCGATGAGCGTCACATGCTTGTCGTTCATCGCCTGCTTGATTTCATCGACCGAATGATCGGACGACAGGCAGTTGGCGGCCTGGATGAGGCCACACCGGACGATACGGGCCATGGGGTTCGTTACTCCTTGGGGGAACGGGGACGAATAGAAGGCGAGGGAATCAGTGTTTCCAGACGTATTCGGGCAGGGTCGCCTGACCACTCGTGAACTGCTTCCACGAGACCTCCGGCAGACCGCGGTCGATTTCGACCATCTCGATGCAACTTTCGACGGGACAGACCAGCGAACAGAGGTTGCACCCCGTGCACTCGTCCGCGGCGACGTGCGGCACGCGACCGCCGTCGTCCGGGGCCTTGCCCGTGCCGTCCCCGGGCAGGTAGATGCAGTGGTGGCTGCCGTCCCGGCACGCCACGAAGCACAACTGACAGCCGATGCACTTGTCGGCATTGATCTGCGCGACGACCTTGAAGTTGAGATTCAGGTCCTCCCACGGCCGGAAGTTCCGCGAGGCGAGGCCCGCAAAGTCCTCGATGGTCCTGTAGCCCTTCTCGTCCATGAAACGTGACAGGCCGTCGGCCATGTCCTCGACGATGCGGAAGCCGTGGTGCATGACGGCCGTGCAGACCTGCACGCTGGTGCAGCCCAACGCAATGAACTCTGCCGCGTCCCGCCAAGTGCTGATACCGCCGATGCCCGAGATGGGCAGATTGAACTCCTCATGGCGTGCCAGTTCCCCGACCATGCGCAGCGCGATGGGCTTCACGGCGGGTCCGCAGTAGCCGCCATTGGTTGATGCGCCACCGACATTGGGCACCGGGATCATGGTGTCCAGGTCCACGGCCATAAGGCTCTTGATCGTGTTGATCAGGCTGACGGCGTGCGCACCCCCGTGCTGGGCGGCCATGGCCGGCGGAACGATCTCCGAGATATTGGGCGTCAGCTTGACGATCACCGGGATCGTGCTGGTCCGCATGACCCAGTTCGTGATGCGCTCGAGAATCTTGGGTTCCTGGCCGACGGCCGACCCCATGCCCCGCTCGCACATCCCGTGCGGGCAGCCGAAATTCAGCTCGAGGCCCTTGGCCCCGGCCTCGATGGAGCGCTCGATGTTCTCCTTCCATTCATCCTCAGTCTCGAACATCAGCGAGACGATGGTCGCCCGGTCGGGGTACTTGCGGGTGACTTCCTCGATCTCCCGGTAGTTGACGTCGAGTGGTCGGTCCGTGATCAGCTCGATGTTGTTGAGTCCCATCATCTTCTGTCCGCCCCAATCGTTGGCCGCGAATCGGGCCGACACGTTGCGGATGGGCGTGCCCAGCGTCTTCCAGACGGCACCGCCCCAGCCATGATCGTAGGCGCGCATGATCTGGGCGCCAGTGTTGGTCGGGGGGGCCGAGGCGAGCCAGAAGGGATTCGGGGCCGTGATGCCGGCGAAATTGACGGAAAGATCAGCCATGTCGGTCTCCTAGCGGGCGGCAGCCGGGGCGGTGCCGGCCTGCGTGGTGAGCAGGGCGTGGATGCCTTGGGCGGCACGCTTGCCCTCGGCAGCGGCGTTGACGACTTCCTTGCCGCCATTGGCGCAATCCCCGCCGGCAAAGTAGCGAGGGTGGCCCGTCTGGCCCGTCGCCGCGTCCACGCGGATCCGACCCTTGTCGACCGCGATCCCGGCAATGCCTGCGACCATGGCCGCAAGCTTTTCCTGTCCGGTGGCCTTCAGGACCAGGTCGGCGGGCAACATCGAGGTCTGCGTCTCGTCGATGACAAGCCGTCCTTCTGCATCCACACGGGTCGGGGCGACCTGCAGGCCCGTGACTCGATCTTCCCCCGTGACGGCGAGCGGCGCGGACCAATAGCGCACCTTGACCCCCTCCTGCAGCGCCTGCGCCAACTCGTGCGCGTAGCCCGACATCTCGGCCTCACCCCTGCGGTAGACCATCGTCACCTCGGGCACCCCGAGCGCACGCAACTCGCGGACGGCATCGATGGCCGTGTTGCCACCGCCAACGACCAAGGCGCGGCGGATGCCGGCCACGGAGCAGGCCGGGTCGTTCTTCATGCGCTCGATGAAGGCCACGGCGCCTTCGCAGCCTTCAAGGTCCTCACCGGGCATCGAAAGGCGCGAATCGGGTCCGAGACCAATGCCGAGGAAGACGGCATCATGGTCGCGCTCCAGGTCCGCAAAGGTCACGTCGCGGCCGACATGCACCCCATTGCGGATGGTGAAGCCGATGGCCTGGACATAGGCGACCTCGCGAAGGCTTTCACCGGCCTGAAGCTTGTAGGGGGCGACCCCGGTGGTGTTCAAACCGCCGGCAAGCTCACGCCCTTCGTAGATGATGGCCTCGTGGCCCAGTCGGGTCAGCTCGTGGGCACAGGCCAGGCTGGCGGGGCCAGCGCCCACGAGGGCGATCTTGCGTCCGGTCGGGGCTCCCTTCGTAAAGAACCGCATCCCCGCGTCATAGGCGTGGGTCGTGGCATACCGCTGCAGACGACCGATCTGGATGGCGGGCTGTTCCATCTCGTTGTAGACACACGAGCCGGCGCACAGCACCTCGACCGGACACACTGACGCACAGGAGTGCCCGAGGATGTTGGCCTCGAGGATGGTCTCGGCAGACCCCGCCACATTGCCCGTCGCGATGCGCCGGATGAATTCGGGGATGTTGATGCCCGTCGGACAGGCCTGGATGCACGGGGCGTCGTGGCAGTACAGGCACCTGTTGGCCTCGGAAACGGCCTGTGTCTCCGTCAATAGGGGCTTGTGGTCCGGGATCGCACACTCGAGGCGGCCGTCAGCGAGGCCCGCACGCGGGGACAGCGTCATGAAAGCTGGACTCCTGGGGTCGGTCGGGGGGTCAGGAGAAGCTGGCTGCGTGTCTGCCAGCAGCGTCGCTGGCAGGGTCGTTCATATTGCGTTAGCATCGTACCGTGACACATCGGCTGGTCGTCAAATTGGCAGTGGCGACCGATGCGTCCGACCGGGATGGCCCGTGTCCCGCAAACCCTCTCCTGTCCTGAAATCCCGGGGGGACCGCCCATGAGCCTGCTTATTCGCAGTGGTCGCATCGTCACGGCGGTGGATGATTACTTCGCGGACATCCACGTCGAGGGTGGCCAAGTCGTGCGGATCGGCAAGGATCTGCAAGTCGAGGGCACGCGGGTCATCGACGCCACGGGCAAGATCGTCTTCCCGGGGGGGATCGATCCCCATACCCACCTCGACATGCCCTTCGGTGGGACGACCAGTGCCGACACCTTCGAGACGGGGACCCGCGCCGCGGCGTTCGGCGGCACCACCACCATCATCGACTTTGCCATTCAGACCAAGGGGCGTGCGACGCTCGAGGGGTTGGAAACTTGGCATGCCAAGGCGGCAGGCCAAGCGGTCATCGACTACGGCTTCCACATGATTGTCACGGACATGCCGGAGGAACGCCTTGGCGAAATGGGCCGTCTCGCCGATGGGGGCGTGACCAGCTACAAGCTGTTCATGGCCTATCCCGGAGTCCTCTACAGCGACGACGCGACGATTTACCGTGCGATGCGCCGGGCTGGGGAGGACGGAACAATGATCTGCATGCATGCCGAGAACGGCATCGTCATCGACGAAATCATCAAGCGCGCGGTCGAGGAGGGGAAGACTGCCCCGAAGTACCATGCCGCGACGCGGCCGACGCGGATGGAGGGTGAGGGTGTCCATCGCGCGATTGCGATCGCCGAGGTCGCGGGCGTGCCCGTCTACATCGTCCACCTGTCCAGCGCGGACGCCCTCGAGGAGGTCAAGCGTGCCCGGAACCGGGGTGTCCACGCCTATGCCGAGACCTGCCCCCAGTATCTGCTGCTGGACGAGAGCTACTACGACAAGCCCGACTTCGAGGGGGCCAAGTACGTCATGACGCCGGCCCTGCGCCACAAGGACAACCAGGATGTCCTCTGGAAGGGCTTGGAGATGGGGCATCTGGCGACCATCGCGACGGATCACTGCCCGTTCTGCTTCGGGGGACAGAAGGAACTGGGTCGGGACAGTTTCACCAAGATTCCCAACGGTGCTCCAGGTGTCGAGAATCGGATGGCGCTCATCTACCACCATGGCGTCAACGCCGGCCGCATCAGTCTCAACAAATTCGTCGAGCTGACCAGCACGGCGGCCGCCAAGATGTTCGGCATGTTCCCGCGAAAGGGCACCATCGCCGTGGGGTCGGACGCGGACCTCGTGGTCTTTGATCCGGAGCGGCGCGAGGTCATCAGCATCGACAATCCCGCGACGCATCACATGAAGGTCGACTACAGCACGTACGAAGGGTTTGTCGTGAAGGGCTATCCCGACGTGGTCATCGCCCGGGGAGAGGTCATCGTGGAGGGCGGATCCTTCCACGGTCGAACTGGCCGCGGCCAGTTCATCCGCCGGGCGCGCTACGGGGACTTGCTGCGGCCCTGAGCCATCAGGGCTGGACCGAATCCGTCGCCACAAGCGCGGCTGCGGGCGCCTCGGCCTCGCCTGGACGCGCCGGGTCGAGCTTGCTGGAGTAGAGCCTTACGGAATCCCACGCCGTGAGGCCCGCGATGGCCAGGGCCCCGAGGGTGCCCGTCAGCTTGATGGCATCGCTGCTGCCAATGATGGACGTGCCCTTCGAGGCGCCAATCAGGCTGGCCTGGAAGAATGAGCCCACCAGGCTGACCCACGCCGCCCGTTGGAAGTCGCCACCGATCACATAGCCAAGTGCAAGGCCGGTCGCGCTCAGAGCTTGCATGGTCCCCGGGTCGGACACATTGAGGGCCACAGCCGTTGAAAGGGCCGGCAAGCCCGCGATCCAGGGTCCTGTCGACTGACCAGTGAATCTCGGCGCAGTTGGTGCCTTCGGTGCAGTTTCGCTGCCGATGTCTGCTGGTTCCCCTGTTGTCAGGAGATCTTTTGCGGCGAGGCTCTCCCGCTTCCGCCTGGCCGTGTTGGCCGCATCGAGCGGAATGCCGACCACAGGGGCCAGCAAGCCAGCGAAGCCGAGCAGGTTCAATATCGTAAACGCGGCTACGTTGGAGGAACCGAGAGAGGAGCCATACCACAACGAAATACCACCTGCGAACATCGAAGCTGCGCCCAGCGACGCGGCGAGGAGGCCCCGGGATCCGTCACCGGCATAGAGATGTCCTGAACTCGCTGCCAAGGGGACGGTAAGGATACTCAGTGCCGGGGCAACGGCCGCGGACAGCGGGGCAAGTGTCAGGGGCAGCAGTCCCGCAATAAGGGGGTCGGGCCCCGAGCCCCCCGAGCCCGCGGACGATCCCGAAGCATCGCCTGCGGCCACGGGTGCCGGGGCCTGATCCTGATCCTGATCCTGCTTCGCCAGAGCAGGATGGGCCACGCCGATGGTAAGGACGAGTGCCAAGCTGTAGCTACGGAATGCGAACATGATCGACCCATGCCCATTCAGCCACTCGGTCAACCATCGTCCATGGACAGCTTCGCGCCAACAGGGCTCCGCGTCATTCTGCCGGATCTGTTGAGGCCAGGGCTTCGCCTTGTCTTCTGCGGCACGGCAGCGGGTCACCATTCGGCCCGGAAGCGTGCCTATTATGCCGGGCCCGGCAACCGCTTCTGGCCTACCCTCCGACAGATTGGGCTGACGCCTGGTCTGCTGGATCCGGAGGACTATGGGCAGCTGCTCATGCTGGATATCGGCCTGACGGACCTCGCCAAGCACGTTGCCGGGGCGGATGCGGACCTCACTTCCGCCGACTACGATGTGCCGGGCCTCGAGTCGCGCATCGCCGTCGTGGCTCCTGTCCTGCTCGCCTTCACGAGCAAGGAAGCGGCACGGGTGGCGCTCCGCCGAAAGGTTGTCGACTATGGGGTGCAACGGCAGCATGCGTTCACTCGAACCGAGGTCCATGTGCTGCCTTCTCCTTCGGGCCGGGCGACAGCTTACTGGAGCGTAGGGCCGTGGCAGGCGCTTGCGGACCGGTTTCGCGAGGTATCAGGACAAACTTGAGCCCCCGGAGATCCGACGTTATTGGCGGTCTTCCGGGGGCGAGGGGTGCCGGTGTCAGCGGGTCGCGAGGTCCGCGTTCACCGGGCAAGGCCATAGATGTCATCCCTGCCGGCCTTTCCCAGGTCCGTCGCCGTGCGCTGGACGTACTCGCGCATCAGGCTCCACGTCCACTCCGGGTGCTGGGACCAGACGAGGACGGCCACGCCTGCCACCACGGGTGTTGCCATGGTGGTCCCCTTGAGAGCGGCGTAGTTGCGGGGCAGACCCTTGTCGTTCAACGGCACGCGGTAGGTCGGTGTCGAGTTCATGATGTCCACGCCGGGTGCCGCAACGGCAATTTGGGGACCTAAGCAAGAGAAGGCGGCCTTGGCATTCTGATTGTCCGTCGCGGCCACAGCCATGCAGTAGTCGGTGATGCGGGCGGGACTTCCGACCTCGCCGCTGTGGTTGCCGGCCGCGGCAATCGGCAAGGCTCCCTCGTAGGTCGCATAGAGCCCCGCCGCACGGGAAATGGGGTCTTCCGTCGTCGTGGCCGATCCAAGGCTCAGGTTGATGACGACCCGGACCTTGTTGTTGACGCCATAGTCCGCGGCGTACTGGATGCCCTGCGCGATCGAGAAGATGCTGCCGCCGCCCTTGGCCCCGAGAACCGCCACGGGCAGAATCCTTGTTTCGGGTGCCGCGCCGGCGATACCCTCGCCATTGCCGGCCACTGCATCGATGATGCCTGCTACGTGCGTCCCGTGTCCGAAGGCATCGAGACCGTCGGCCTTGGTGTCGGCGTACGAAACACCATTCGAGACCATGTTGGCCATCAGGTCGGGATGGCGATAGTCCACGCCGGTATCGACCACGGCTGCCACGACACCCTGGCCGCGCGCCCGGCCCCGTGCCGATTCCACACCGATGCAGGGCAGGTACCACTGGTCCTTGGCCAAGGGGTCCTGGGCCAGCGGCATCACGAATCCGGGCAGTGAAGCCTGTGGTAACGGGGCCTTGAGCACGACGGCGCGATTGGTTGTCACGCCGACGACACCGCTGCCGGCGCCGCAGGCACGACGGATATCCACACCCTGCCCGGACCGGGCCACGGCCTTGTGAAAGGTTCCTGCAGGACCGAGGTCAAGGCTCTGAATGACGGTGACACCCTTGAGGACGGGCAAGGCTGCCGTGCGGGTCTGGATGATCCACTCGCCCGGGATGGCCTGGCCATCGACGGCAGGTGCCGAGTTTGTCGTGGCGAGCGGTGCCGAGACGGTGCTGCAACCGGAGACGAGCGCAACCGCAAGGGTCAGGGGACGAATGGCGTTTGACATGGAGCGCTCCGGACGAACGAACGGATGGGGAACGCCCACGACGTTGCCGGCGGAACCTCCCAGACATCTCCCAGCAGGAGAGGTCCGCGTCTGGGAGGTGTCTGGCGGGCGGCCATGAGAGGGTAGTCGCCACGTCCTGCCTGCGGCCACGCGCTCTACTGGCAACGACACCGCCTTGCGGGCCCGTGAACTCAAGCAGTGGTTGCTGGGCTTCGAGACCTTGGCTGCGATGGACGCGTGCGTGGCCCGGGCCCCTGCACGAGGGATGCTTGTGAACAAGGTCCTGCGGCCCCTGCGCATCTTGGTGGTGATGCCGGTGGGTCCTGCAGCGTCCTTTCAGGCCAATGCCCGGAGCATCCCCGGCCTCTCCTTCGTGGAGAGGGATGCCGTCTCCCCGGACTTCGAACCATCGGCCTCCCCCGGGCGAGCAACGGGTATGCCTGCTCTTCTGGAACAAGGCGACCCGGGACGTTCCGAGCAGTGGTATCTCGAGCGCATGCGCCTGCCTCAGGCCTGGGCCTTGTCGACCCGGGCTTCCGCGGTGCGCGTGGCCGTCGTGGACACGGGTGTGGACCTCGCGCATTCTGATTTCGCCGGTCGTCTCGTGGATGGCTACAACGCCGCGGAGCCCGGGCGTCCCCCGCAGGACTTCGACGGGCACGGCACGGCCACTGCGGGATGTATCGGTGCCGTGGCCGGCAATGGCGCGGATATCGCCGGCGGGACACCCAACGCGATGATCATGCCCGCGAAGGTCAGCTGGACCGCGTCCTCCATCGCCGAGAGCATGGTCTGGGCCGCAGACCACGCCGACATGATTTCGATGAGCCTGAGTGCCAAGCCGGCCAGCAGCGAGTATGGTCTGGCGAAGGAGAGCCTGCTGCGGGCGGCCCGACACGTCATGGCCAAGGACGTCCCCATGGTCTGCTCGACCGGGAATACCGCGACGCAGTGCGCCAACATACCCGCGGCCTTTGCCGGCAACGATGTCCCCGACCTGATTGTCGTCGGCGCCACCAACACTTCCGACTGGGTGGCCCGCTTCTCGACGACAGGGCCGTGGGTTTCGGTGGTGGCCCCTGGTGTCCAGATCTTGACCCTGCAGATGGGCGGGGGCACGACATGGAATAACGGGACCTCTTTCGCAACGCCCCTCACGGCCGCTGTCGTCGCCCTGATGCTGGGCACCGGCCATGTCCGCAAGCCTGCAAGCATCAAGGCCACCTTGATCGCGACGGCCAAGGACCTTGATGCCCCCGGGAGGGATGACCGGTCCGGGTACGGTTTGGTGGATGCCGGCCGTGCCGTGGCCAGCCGCCCCTAGGGACGCGGGGTTTCGCCGAAGTCGAGACCGAGCTGATCGGGCTTTCGGGGCTGCGGGGGCAAGCGTCTTCTCATACGTGGCCGCGCGGCCTTGGGTGCACGCGAGGCGTGCTTCAGGATGACGGCTGCCTTGCCCTCCCTGACCTCGGGGAGGGCACGCCACGCGAAGACCCGCGCCTTGGCCTCCCGCGTGGCTGCTGGCAGGTCGACAAGGGGCTGGGGCCAGGATGGTTCACCAAGCTCGGCGGTGGATGTCCTGAGGGTGTCAGGCATCCGCCAAGGCTCGAAAATCCAGGGATCAGGCACCGTGCGGAGGGCTGGAAGCCACGACCGGACGAAGTGGCCTTCCGGGTCGTGGTCCCTTGCCTGCTTGATGGGATTGTAGACGCGCGGCAGGTTGATGCCGGTGGTGCCTGCCTGCATCTGGATCTGGCTCCAGTGAATGCCTGGTTCATAGTCCACGAAGAGGCGCGCGAGCCAAAGACCGACAGGGTGCCAGTCGAGCCAGAGGGGATAGGTGGCCACCGAGACCAGCATCGCCCGCATCCTGAAGTTGATCCATCCGGTATGGCGCAGCATGGCCACGCTGGCATCGACCATCGGCCACCCCGTTTGCCCGGCCATCAGGGCTTCGAGGTGCTCCGGGTTTCCGTCCCTGTCACGCAGCCCGTCATAGCCACGATGCATGTTGGCGTGGGCGATGGCAGGCTCCCGCTCCAACTTCTGCATGAAGTGCGCCTGCCAGTGCAGTCGGCTCTCGAAGGCCTCGAGGTCCCGGTTCGGACGCAAGCCGCCTTCCCGATCCCGGGCGCGCTGACGTCGGACGGCCTGCACGACTTCGCGCACGCCCAGGCAACCGTAGGTCAGGTACGGTGACAGCCGGGAGCAGGCTTCTGGTGCCGTTGCCGGCGAGGACATGCCTCTGCGGTAACCGCTTGCACCGGAGGCGAGGAATGCCTGCAGGAGGGGCACGGCGACACTGCGGCCACCCCTCTGGCGTCCGGGCGGCTCCCACGGGTCGTGAACGGGGACCGCGATGCCGCAATCCTCGCTGTCGGGCAGGAGTGGCCCTCCCGGCACCAGGTCGGGCAGCACGGTCTGGGGTTGCCCCATCCTCTGCTCCCAAATGCCGTGCCACCGGTCGCGATCTGTCAGGCGTCGGACGACACCGCCGTTAGGAAATTCCTGCCAGCGGACACCCCGGGCACGACACCACGCGTGGACGGCCTTGTCCCTGCTCCACGTGGCTTCGACGCCGATTTCCTCGTGGGACCAGAGCGTATCGAAGGGCTCCCGAGCGTGGATGGCCTCGAGCACCTCGACCGCTTCACCTCGAACGACCTGCAGCGGTACGCCCCTGCGCGCGAGTGCCCGACGAAGGTCAACGAGGCACTCGCGCAGGAAGCCGAGGTGCCCTGCGGAGGCATCGGACTGAGCCCAGAGGGAAGGTTCCAGGCAATGCAGCGCCAGTACCGGACCCTGCACGGCAGCGGCGGCCAGTGGCGCATGGTCGTGCAGCCGAAGGTCACGCTTGAACCAGACGACACCGTAGCCCATGACACACCACCTTCGGAGAGGTCAGGGTGAATCGGGCCGGGCTTTCATCTTACCCCGTAGCGGGGGAGTCAGGAACGGGCGAGCGTACCCATGTGGCGGTCAATGAGCGCGTTGGCCTCTTCGGGAGCCTGGCTGCACTCGAGCAGGGCCCGGAGCATCAGCGGGGCCACGATGGTCGCATCGGACTCGATGACGAACATGGGGGTGTCTTCCGTCAGCTTGTCCCAAGTGATCTTCTCGTTGGGCGTGGCACCCGAATAGGATCCATACGAGGTCGTGGAGTCGCTGATCTGGCAGAAATAGGCCCACGGCTTGGCAGGGCGCTGCATGTCGTACTTCAGGGAGGGCACGACGCAGATCGGGAAGTCTCCGGCAATGCCGCCCCCGATCTGGAAGAAGCCGACGCCGGCACCCTCGGAAAGCACCTCGTAGCGCTGGTAGAAGTCAGCCATGTACTCGATGCCGGACTTGACGATGCCGGGCTGGCACTCGCCGTTGGCGACGTAGCTGGCGAAGATGTTCCCGAAGGTCGAGTCCTCGTAGCCGGGCACCACTACCGGCAGGCCTGCCTGGGCGGCTGCCAGCAGCCAGCACGACTCGGGATCTCCCTCGTAGGTGGCCGCATCGAGCGCCTGGATGAGGGTGTAGAAGTACTCGTGCCAGAAGCGACGTGTCCCCGTTGCCGACGCTTCGAGCCACATCGGCACGATGACCTTCTCGACGACCCGGAACGCCTCGTCCTCGGGGATGCTGGTGTCCGTGACCCGGCGCATCCGCTCCTCGAGGATGCGGGTGTCGTCCTGCTTGGTGAAGTAGCGATAGTCAGGAAAATCGCGGTAGCTGTCGTGCGCGACGAGACGGAAGAGGGACTCCTCGAGGTTGGCTCCCGTGACGGACAAGCCGTGGATCAGGCCCGCCCGGATGGCCGGAGCGAGGACGATGCCCAGTTGTGCCGACGACATGGCGCCGGCAACCGCCCAGAACATCCTGCCTCCGGCCTGGATGTGCTGCCAGTAGGCCAGCGTGGCATCGCGAGTCGCACGGGCATTGAAGTTCTTGTAGTGCGTCAGCAGGAAATCGAGAACAGGAAGCGCAGTCGTGGTCACGGCATTACCTCGGGCCTTGGCCGGGCCGCAGGAAGGAAGGCGAAAATCTCATTGTCGCACATCGGCCGATCCGGTGGCTGCCTCCAAGGCGTCCGGGGCCCCGACCGGCGGTCGAGGCCCCGGGAGGGGTGGCCTACAGGATGGTGCGGGCGACGTTGATGCGGCCGTTGCCAAAGCTGGGATCGAAGCCCTTGCTGCCCAGGTCGTCGGCCGACTTCTCGATCCGCTCGCGCACTTGCTTGGCGCTGTAGGCGGGGAAGCGGCTCTTCACGAGCGCGGCAAGACCCGAGACGTGGGGACACGCCATCGAGGTGCCGTCAAGGCTCTCGTACTGCCCTCCAGGCACGGTGGAGAGGATATCGACGCCAGGAGCCGCGACCGAGACGTGGTTGCCGGTGTTGGAGAAGTAGGCGAGCCGGTCGTCGCGCTGCGAAGCGCTGACCGCCATGACGCCGGGCAGGGCGGCCGGGTAGCTGGGATCATCGCTGCCATCGTTGCCGGCCGCTGCGACGATCAGGCTGCCCTTGCGAATGGCGTGGGCAACGGCGTCCTCGAGGACCTTCGAGGTCCGGGAACCACCGAGGCTCATCGAGATGATGGGCGCACCCTGATCCGCTGCGTAGACGATGCCTTCGGCCACCCCGGCATAAGAGCCGCTGCCATTGGCGTCGAGAACCTTGACGGCCAGCAGGGAGACGCCGGGGGCGACGCCGACCACGCCGCCGTTGCCCAAGCCCGCGGCGATCGTGCCGGCGCAATGGGTGCCGTGGCCCTGATCATCCATGGCATCGTCGTCGTTGTTGACGACATCCCGACCCTTGTTCACCCGACCCGAGAAGTCGGGATGGGCGTGGTCGATGCCGGTATCGACCACCGCGACCGTCACCTTGCGATCACCGGGGACCTTGGCCCACACCTTGGTCGCGCCGGTCTTCACCATGCCCCAGAGGCTGCCCAGCAGGTCATCACCGCCAAGGCTGGCCACCGGCCGCCGCTCAGTCGGCATGATGGCGCGAACAACGTAGTTGGGCTCGGCGTAGAGGACGCTGCCGTCGCGGTTCAGGCGCGCCAGTGCCGCCGTCGTGTCGGACGTCACCACGACGATGGCGCCGAGACCATGCACCGTGCGAACGGCCCGAAGGCCCTGGGCGGCAAGCCAGCCGGTTGCGGCAACCTGGGGCCGCAGCTTGACGACCAGCTGACCCGGAACGGCCATCGTGGTGACGGGCGAAGCGGCACGGTTACCCATCACGGGAACGGCAGCCGTGCCGCAGCCGGCGACGACGCTCAGCCCGAGGGCTGCCGGGAGGGCACGACGGAGGACGGACATGGTGGACTCCTTCCAGGATGGGACGCTGCATCTTAACGTTGCTTGAAGTGGAGGTTAACATCTCATGCCCGGCACTGGCAAGAGGCCTCCGGCCAGACCTGACGTTGCCTTCGCTGGGCCTGAGCGCGCGTTGATTTAACGCGCTTTCGGCAGGCCGTTGAATCTTTCCTTAACCTTGGCATCCGCATCCCGTGCCATGATCGTGACGTTCCGACCGAGCCCACCCTGCTGCGTTTCGTGCGAGTTTGTCCGGTGTCCATTTTGTCCAGATACAGCCTCCTGCTGACGGCGCTCGTTGCCTCCGGCTGCGGTGCGCCAGCCCGAGTGTCGTTACCTGGCGCGGTCTTGCCTGCCCTTCAGAAGCAGGAAGGTCGGGAGGCCGAGGGCCTGTTTCCCCGGCCGGAAGAAGGCTTGATCCGCAGGGCCTTGCTCAAGTTCCCCGGCAACAAGTCCGTCCCGGTCATCCGGCTGACGCGGCAGGGGACCGGCGACTGGACGTTCCGTGCCACCGTTCGGGTGACGAACATCGGTGCAGGGGCCTACACGGTCCAGCAGCCCTGGAGTGGTACCTTGTCATGGGCAACGGGCCTCGTGACGACCCGCTACGAGGTCGCGGCCCCGGGGGACAGGCCGGGTCCCGGGCCCAGCCTGCACTTCGCCATCAAGGACCTGTGACGCCGTGGCCTCGTGCCGGCGCCGTCAGCCAAACCTGAAGTTCGCCACCGTCCATCCCCCGAGGACCTCCTCTTCCCTGTAGGCGCACGTGCCAGGATCGTCTCCGGCCGCACCTAGGGCAATGTGGAGGGGAAGGAGGTGCTCTTCCGCGGGTGCGCGACACGAGCCATGGGAGCCGTGGCCCAGGCTTCCAGCCGCTGGGCGCGGTCGGTCGCACCGGATGCCGTCACGGCCTCTTGCAGCCAACTGTCGAAGGTCTCTTAAAACGCACGTCCGGCAGGGCCCAGCCGCCCGAGATTGTGGTAGCTGAGGCCACTGCCGACAACGAGGACGCCGGCGTCCCGCAGTTCGGCCAATGCCTCCCCTGCCTCCCGGTGCGCCGCAGGGTCGAGGTCACGGCGCACGGACATCTGGACCACGGGCACTTCGGCACCAGGCCACATCACGGGAAGCGGCACGAACGTCCCATGGTCGAAGCCGCGGTCCGCGTCGAGTCTGGCGGCCAAGCCGCGGCGGGCAAGCAAGTCGGCGGCATGGGCGGCCAGGTCGGGAGCGTCCGGCGCCGGATAGCGGACCTGGTAGGTGTGGGCAGGAAAGCCGCCAAAATCGTGAATCATCCCGGGCGCCGCACCACTCGAGAAGGTAAAGGTTTCCTCCTCCCAGTGGGCCATGGCGACCAGCACGGCCTTGGGGCTGCCGCTTGCCCGCGGTATCTCCCGAAGGGCATCCTCGAGTCCGCCGTGGGCCTCCCGCATCCCCCCGACCCACGGCCACGGGCCGCCACCGTGGGAGATGAACCAGACGGGCAGTCGGGTCACGAGGCGAGCTCCGAAGGCGGGGCTCCCAGAAGCGCGGGGAAGCCTGGGGATGAACGAATGCGCCAATGGTCGGCATCCGGGCCCGGAAGGACCCAACAGGCGGCATAGCCCGGAAGCCCTGCCAAGTAGGGGATCCCGTGGTCGGGTCCCAGCACGTACAACGTGGTCGACAAGGCGTCCGCGACCTCGGCCGATGGTCCCGTCACGGTGACGGACAAGCAGTCCCTGACAGGCTGGCCGGTTCGAGGATCGACGACATGGCCGTAGCGCACCCCGTCCCGCCAGAAGCCCCGCTCAGCATCGCCAGAGGTCGAGATGCTGCCCGATGCCAGCGCCAGCACGCCAAGCAGCGCTGCTTCCCGGCGGGGGTGGCGGATGCCGAACTGCCAGACAGTGCCGATTGGGGGCGGCCCGAAGACACCCTGGTTGCCGCCTGCGTCGACCCTGCCTGCCGTCGCTCCGGCCTGCCGCAGGATCGAGAGGGCCCGGTCTACGGCAAAGCCCTTGCCGATCGCCCCGAGATCGAGCTCGACGCCCGCCTTGTCGATGCGGATGCGTCCCGATGCCTCGAGGTGCAGATGGCGAAATCCGACGCGGGACCTCGCAGCCTGGAGGGTGGCCTCGTCCGGCACCCGGTAGTCCTGCGTCCTGAAGCCCCACGCCCGCATCAGGGCGCCCACCGTCGGGTCGAAGGCTCCCCCGCTGTTTCGGGCATGCGCGACCGCACGCCCGACCAGCTCACGGGTCTCCGCCGACAAAAGCACGCCGGGGCCTCCCGCATCACGGTTGAGGGCACTCATCTCGGAGTCCGCCTTGTAGGTGCTGAGCGTGCCATCGAGGCGCCGGATTTCGGCGAATGCCTTGTCGAGGGCCTGCGACGGATGCTCGGCTCTGACCTCGACCGTCCAGAGGGTACCCATCGCCGTCCGCATCTGGGTCGCCCAAGTTTGCGCAGGTTCGGCAGCCCGGGCTCCGGGTGCAAGGAGCAGCGCGCAGGCAAGGCCAACCGCGCTTGTCTTTCCCAGCGAAGGCCCGATCATGGATGCTGCGCGGCAGCGGCCGCCACGCCGGGCAGGCTGGCCGGTGCATGAGGGTCCGGGGCGGGCACCAACGGACGCAGGCTGCGTGGCTGCCTTGCCCCGCGACGACGCCACAGGCGTACGCTGTACAGGCCGTAGCCCGTGGCCACAAGTACGATCAGGGCGATGGAGACACCATCCGTCAGCGGAACGCCCCACGCACCCCAGAAACGACCGTCGTGCAGTTGATAGGCCACCTGCACCGCAGCGCTGTCGACGCCGCTCTTGCCCGGCGCCCGACGCTCGGTCCAACTGCCCACCGTGTTCCGCATCCAGATGCCCTGCCGTGTCAGGACCACGAGCTGGCCCGCCCGGTCGATGGCTAGCCCACAGATGCGGACACCCTCGACGGGCTGGAAGGGTAGTGCCACGTCTTCCCACGTCTCGCCCCGGTCAAGCGAACGCAACACGCCGATGCCGGCAAGGGCGAGATGGACCTCGTCCGGCTTGCCCGGGGTGAACTGGATCGCGACGACATGCTCGGCAGGCCAAGGCAGGACCGCCTCTTCCCACGTCAGCCCTCCGTCTTCGGATCTGAAGAGCCCATCGTCCGTGCCTGCCAGCTGCGCGAGCGGATTTCCGGGGTCCACGGCGAGGACCCTGGGGCCCCTGCCGAACGGTGAGTGCCCCATCGTCGTCTCGCCCGCCCAGCGACGCACCTGATCCTGATGGTTCAGTGCCACGGCCGTGATGGCGGCAATCAGCACGAGCCCGCCAAAGACCAGACCCAGCCAACGGTGCAGTTTCAGCATCAACGGGGTCACGGACGGCTACCTTCCTCGCGCAGCAGCACTTCGTGGATGACCACCGCCTTCCGCACCCCGGCCGCGATGGACCATGAGGACACGGTGGCGCCGGTCAAATGGACGATGTCCCGATTCACCATCAGCGGGTCCTCCACCGTCTTGTCCTGGAACTGGTTCAGGAAGCGTCGGCGATGGACAGCATCCCCGCGCTTCTCTCTGTAGACCATGACGGCAACGTCGCGGACGGCACCATCCGGGGTGAGACCCACGATGAAGGTGATCGGGTAGTACTTGCCCTGTTCATCCATGGCAAAGGCCCATCCGGTCGTCCGACCTTCCCGATGGCTACGGTGCACGTGCCAGGTTGCCTCGGGCAGCTTGCGCCCGAGTGCACGCTCGATGCGGCGGCGCTGGGCGCGCGTCGGGGCAAGGACCCTTTCCTCGACGGCATCCTCGGCAGGCAAGGCGATGCCGAGGGCCTGAGGCAGCGTCAGGTAGACCTTCTCGTAAACTTCGGGGGCTTCGTCATCGGCCGCGGCCACGGTGCCGACGGCGAGCCATACCATCAACGAAGCCAGCAGACATGCCGGGATGCGAAACAGGCTCATCCGTCAGAATCCCACCGCGATTGAGCTCCAGAGCGCGTCCTGCGGCCCCGTCACGGGATCGCCGCGGCGCACCAGTTCCCACTTCGCCACGAATGTCTGGATGGGACGGTAGTTGAGACCCACGAGCAGCTCCGTCCTGTCGGTTCTTCCTGCAGTAGGCAGATCCGTATCGGCCCCGCCATAACGGCCGACGAGGGCCATCGTGGCCTGCGGAAACCCGCCTCCGCGTCCCAGGAAGGTGCCGTGAAGCCACTCGGGGAAGAATCGCCACCTGCCTTCGAGGTACCAGCCCTCCATGCCTGTCGGGACGGCCACGACCTCGGTACCGTTGAGCCAGCTGCCGCCTTCGGTCGCGATGCGGGCATACTCGCCGGCCAGTTCGAACGGGCCGTGGGTCCACGTCACGTCGCCCCCCAGCAGCGAAAGGGCGCGCTCCCCGTCATAGCGCCCGAAGTAGCCGCTGGTCGCCAACTCCAGTCCCAGCCAGGGGCTCACGGCGACGCGCCCGGTCAGGGCCTTGTTGCCATTGTTGTCATCCTTGAAGCTGGGTCGCGCGTGCTTCAGGCCATCGGCTGCACTGATCCGCTGCGACAGGCCATTGCTGACATAGGCCTCGTAGGTCACCTGGACTTCGTCGCTCGGATAGGCCAGACCGTGGAAGCCAGCTCCGGTGTCCATCCACGTCGACGGGATGACCTGCTCCGTCATCAGCGGTCGCGTCGTCGTCTCACGGAAGTCCGAGTCGTGCAGGACATTGATGATGCCGATGGGCATCAGGACGATGCCGCCTCGCAGGGTCAGCAGGTCGTCGATGCGGTAGTCAGCCCAGGCCTGTTCGATCTTGAGTTCGCCATCGCCGGAGTTGGCCTGGATCTGGGCGCCGTACTCATACTCGATCTCGCTGCTGAAGAGCAGGTTGTCATGCAGGTAGCTCGAGGTCTGCAGGATCAGCCGATGGGCCTTGAACGTGCTGCGCCCCCCGGACGGTAGGACGAACTCGTTGTCGAAATAGCCACCCACGCGCGACTGTGCCTTGCGGTCGAAGGACGTGATGTTGCGCCCGCCGGGGCCGGATGCAGAGGTGCGATCCATCTGGGGGCTGGCGCCTTGCCGGCCGCTCTTCCCCGTGGCCCGGGTCACCTGAGGTTCGGTTGCCGCATCCTCCTCTTCCGGCGCGTCGACCGCTTCTTCCTCCCTGTCGTCGCCAACTGCCACCATCCGGCCTTCGGTTTTGTCGCCCCGAAGGCCCTGCTGGACTTCATCGGCGGCCTCGGCAGGTAGCGAGGACACGCCGCCCACAAGGAGGGCGACCAGCAAGGTGGAGGGGGTGGCAAGAGACATCAGGCGGCTGTCCGGTGAAGCAAAAAGGGGTGTGGATGGGAACCCGTGCATGACTATTACTGCAAATGCGAATCATTCGCAATAGAGGATGGGCCTCGACCCGATTGTTCGACTCCAGACAAACCAAGCGCGCGCTCCCGGCGATGCAAGCAACGCACGCCAGTCTCCCGGGCAAGTCTCCCAGATGGCTCCCAGCGTCAGGACATCGGCTCGGGTGGCCCTGCCTCAGAGCAAATCGCGGTTGATCAGCAGATGCGTGGCCACGCTGGCGATGAAGCCCAGGGCAACGGCCCACGACCAGCGCAGGTGCCCCATGAAGCCGTAGACGCCCCGGGACTGCCCCATCAGGGCCACGCCCGCCGCACTGCCGATGGAGAGAAGCGATCCGCCCACGCCTGCCGTGAGCGTAACCAGCAGCCACTGGTTGACCGACATCTGTGGCGCCATCCCCAACACGGCAGCCATCACCGGAATGTTATCGATGACGGCAGATAGCGGACCCACGGCAATATTGGCCGCGAGCGGACCAAACGCGCCGTACAGCCCCTTGGACAGGAGGGCGAGGTAGCCGAGAAAGCCAAGCCCGCCCACGGCCATGATGACCCCCTGGAAAAACAGGAGCGTGTCCCACTCCGCGCGTTCCAACTGCCGATAGGAGTCGAAGGCCTTGGGCGCCCTGGTGGCCACGGGCGCTGCGAAGAGATCGTCAGGCTCATTGACGGGGACCAAGGCTTCCCGGCGATCCTGACGCTCGAGCAAGTAGCCATGGAATTTCAACATCGCGAGGCCCAGCAACATGCCTGCCACGGGAGGCAGGTGCAGCCAGGCGTGACCCACGACTGACAGGACGATGGTCGCCACGAAGAGTGCGACGACGGCAAGGCCTCCTGCAGGCGGGGCATCCGCGACTGCGTTGCGGCCGGCAGGGTCGCGTGGCACCGATCGCGCCATCAGAGCGGCAGGGACCAGCCAGTTGACGACAGCCGGCAGGAACAGTCGGAAGAAGTCCTGAAACGGCACCAGGCCCTTCTGCCAGACCATCAGGGTCGTGATGTCGCCAAAGGGGCTGAAGGCTCCGCCAGCATTGGCTGCGACGACGATGTGGATGCAGGCCGGGGTCACGAAGGCCGACCGCCCGGCACCCACCGCCATCACGATGGCGCCCAGCACCATGGCGGTCGTCAGGTTGTCGAGCACCGGTGAAAGCAGGAATGCGAGCGCGCCCGTTGCCCAGAACATGCCGCGCTGCGACAACTGACACTGCTCCAGCCAGTGCCTGAGCCGCGCGAAGACGCCTCGGTCTTCCATCGTATTGATGTAGGTCATGGCCGCCAGAAGGAAGAAGAACAACTCGCTGAACTCGAGCAGGGTATGGCGGAACGCCCCGGCGACCGCCTCCGATGCCCCCATGCGGAGGCCGGCGGCGGCGACAAGCAGCCAGATAAATCCGGCAGCCAGAAGCACAGGCTTTGCTTTGCGCAGGTGCAGCCGTTCCTCCGCGATGACCGCCGCGTAGGCTGCCACGAACACTGCCAATGCCAACCAGGCTTCGGGCATCCCGGTCCACGCTGCATGCGTGGCCCCTTGTCCCGCATCCGTCAGACCGGGGCAGGTCGCGCAAGGCGTCAGCGCGTTCGTTTGCGGGCTCCTCTCGAACGCGGTTTCTGTAACCGCCGTGCGCGCACGGCAAGCAGGCGCAGGACCAACGGTAGCTCTGCAGACGACGCCACGGGCAGATGAACCCAGCCATCAGTATGTCCCCCAAGTCCCTCGCGCAGGCTGTCCAACGCCAGCGCCTCGGACGGGTTGCCGGCCTCGACGCTCGCCAGTTCGCCCGCCCGCAGGTTGAGCGACACCTCAAAGGATCCCTCCGCAGGAGTCATGGCTAGGAGGAATCGCTCGCCTTCCTGGTAGGCCCGATAGTTCCAACTGTCGGTGGCCTCCGAATAAGCCCACTTCCACGTCGCATCCAGATCGAGAACCGTCTCGCGGACGCCGTTCCATGTGTCGAGGCAGCCAGCCAGCATCCGAGACAACTTGTCCCGGTTCGGAGGATTTCCTCTGCCGTCGCCTGAGGATGGATCTGCCACGGGGCACGCCTTTCGAGGGACGACAGGGCTAAGTGACTAATTGCTCAGGCGGTTCGCGAGTGTCTCGCGAACCGCCTGAGCGAGGTGGGCATAACTGGATTCGAACCAGTGACCTCATGCATGTCAAGCATGCGCTCTAACCAACTGAGCTATACGCCCTTGAAAGAACCGACGGGTCCCCCCGACAGGTCCAGAGGCGGCACCCAGATTCGAACTGGGGAATGGAGCTTTTGCAGAGCTCTGCCTTACCACTTGGCTATGCCGCCGAGGAGAGCGGGCGACGAGGTTCGAACTCGCGACATCAAGCTTGGGAAGCTTGCACTCTACCAACTGAGTTACGCCCGCAACGCCGTTGGCCCACCATTGATAGCACGGTCTGAAGGTTGTGTAAAGGACTCATCCGCGAGGCCGATGCAGCCACGCCATCATCAGGGCCAGGCTGGCCCAGGCATGCATCGTCACGATGCCGACATCCGCCAATGCACGGAAGAAAGGCTCCGACACGAAGGCCAAAGGCAGCAACAAGGTGTCCGCCAGACCCTCGATGCCCAGAATTGCGATCACCGTGCCGATCCTGGCCACGACGAACCCCGCACTCTGCCTGAATGCGTCGAAGGTTCCTGTCTGTTCTGCGACCAGAATCTGCTTCCACGCGGAGAGCAGGAGCATGGCAACGAGAAAGAGCAGCGCCATCGCCACCATCGCCCAGGCCCAGGGCAGCATCACCTCGAGTTGCTCGGGCAGAGGCAACTGGTTGGCCTTGAGTCGCTCGCGCAACGCCGTGAGCAAACTCTCCGTCGGCAAGGGGTAGCGCGTCGACAGCCCGCGGACCGTGCCTCCGATGACGAGGAGGGCCCCCAGCAGGAGCAAGCCGTGACCGACTGCCATGCCCGTGAAGTGACGTCCGACGCCCACCAGAAAGGCCTCGCCGGGGGTCGCGGGCTCGGTATCGCCGTCCTCCGCCGCTGCCCCGCGGGGCAAGGCCGCCGCATCCGGTGCATCGGAAGAGGCGGATGATTCACCGCGGCCGTCCGCGAGATGTAGGGCGGCACCCATGAATCCTGCGGTCAGCGCCAGATGGAGCAGCATCGCACCCGTCAGGAGCAAGGGTTCGGAAGCACTTGCCGTCGCCGTGACGAGTCGCAGCGCAATAGTGCTGACCAGAAACGGGGCAGCAAGCCAAGGCGCCTGTCGAAAGGCGCGGTTCGTCTGGTGCAGCACGTGGCTCAGGGGTAGCATGGCATTCCTCTGGGGCGCGCCACCCGACGCGGCCCTCCACCCAAGCAAACCATGAACCTCGTCGACGCCCTTGTCCTGGGCACGCTGGGCCTGCAGATCCTTAGGGGTCTGGCGGGTGGATTCGTACGCGGCTCCGTGGGGATTGCCGCTTGGGTCCTGGGGGGGCTTCTCGCGTGGCAGGACCCCGGGCTCGTTCCGGGGATTGCCAGAAGCTCGGGCGTCTGGCCCGTGGGCCCCGGGCCTGCCGACCGGGTGCTGACCCTTGTCGCCGTCGTGGTGCTCCTTAACGCAGTCGCCTTGTTGCTCAAGTGGGCCATTCACAAGACGCCGCTCGCAGGCGTCGACCGTGTTCTGGGTGCTTTTCTCGGTGCACTCACCGGACTGGTGATCGTCTCCGTGCCGCTCGTGGCCATCTCCCAGTTCCCGCTCATCAGCCAGATTCCCGCGGTCCGGCAGACCCTGGCGCAATCCTGGGCAGTGCCGCGCCTCAAACCCCTGATTGGCAAGGTCACGGCTGCCGCTACAGGCTGGGTCAGCCCCGTTTCGCTGCCTGCATCCGGAACGCCGGCGCCAGGGCCCCGGCCTGTCTCGGGGCGGTCTCGGCGCGGGGGATGACGAGCGTCCGCATCCCGTCCCGAACCAGACAGACTTCCTCGCGCACCGGACGCATGCCCGATTCAAGGCAGGCCTCCCGCTTCGCAGGATGGTGGCTGGCCACGGCGAGCCGCGCCGGGGCTGCCGGGTAGCCCCGCAACCTGCCCATTGCGTGCGCCACGATGGCCCCGTAGAGCGGGACGTGGCCTGGATGAACCGTCAGGTGCAACAGGTGTGGGCCTTGCCCGCGCAGCCTCGCCATGACCTGAAGGTGAGCCACGACACCGTGCAGGGGATCCTCGACGACGTAGGCAAGATTCTCGACATCCCGCCAGGGCGCCTGCAAGAGTCCCGGGATGCCGACGTCGGCCACCTTGCCGAAGGCCTCAGGTCGCCGGCTGTCGATACAGCGGACGGGAGCGGGGGTCGTGACGTGCTCGAGGTCCACGATGGCAGGCCTGTCCGCGGTGCGGGCCGGTCGCCAGCCAAGCGGTGGCGGCATCGGCACGGCTTGTTGCACCGTCAAGTGCGAGGCTTCCAGGCACGTGACCCGGGCGTAACTGCGGAACCCGCGGCTGCGGCTCAGGCCCAGAATGCCGTCATGCCGGACATCGCAATGCAGGGTGACGGCAACGGCACCACGCTCGCCATAGAACCCGATGATGCGGTCCATGAGCGCCCCCCCGAGTCCGAGGCCCCGCGCGTCCGGTCGCATGACCAAGCCCTGGATGTGCCAGCGATTGCGCGCGCGATTCCCGGGCAGGGTCCGGGCGACCCCCAGGACCAAGCCGTCGTGGACCGCAACCCACAACTGGCCGGCCTGGCGGTCCGGTCGCGGCAGCCACTCCAGCACCTGCTGCACCGGGTCGCCTGTGCGCGGCCACGAGCCAGCGTCGAGGCCGGGCAGGCCCTGGCCTGCCTCCTCGGGTTCGGCCACCCTTGCCAGCAGGTCCCGCACGCCCGGCAGATCCAGGACGCCTGCTCGGCGGACCGAGGGGCGCCGAGGGGCGCCGGAAGAAGCGGACACGCTGGCCTCCGTCAAGCCATGCACAATCCGGGAAGGTTCTTGACCGTGCCCGGGTGCAGGCGGAACATGAGTCGGGACGGGGACGCAAGCCCCCGTACGGCATCCTAACGCAGGGAGGGCGGGGTGAGCAACGCGGACTCCCGCACCATCAGCGAGCATCGTCGTGCCCGCTATGAATACTTCGTTCTAGAGACCCTCGAGGCGGGCCTCGTCCTGACCGGCACCGAGGTCAAGTCCTTGCGGATGGGCAAGGTGACGATGTCCGATGCATGGATTCGCATCGAGGACGGTCAGGCCGCCCTGCTGCAGCTTCACATCGCCCCGTATGCCCTAGGGAACCGCTACAACCATGACCCGCTTCGGCCGCGTCCTCTCCTGCTCCACAAGGCCGAGATCCGGCGCCTCTACGGCACCATCAAGCAGGACGGCCTCAGCCTGATCCCGCTGCGCCTCTACTGGAAGGGGCAGCATGCCAAGCTGGAGTTCGGCCTGTGTCGGGGCAAGAAGCTTCACGACAAGCGCGAGGCCATCGCGGGGCGAGATGCCCGGCGCGAGATGGAACGGGCCGTGAAGGGCCACGGTCGCTGAGCGCACGGTCCTTGACCCGGTCGTCACGACCGAGCTAACATGGCGGACCCGCCGGTGTTCCGGCGGTTTTTCTGGTGAGGCAGCTTTGATGGTCATCGATGTGGCATCCCTGCATGCCGCTCCTGATCGGGAGTGGCGGGGAGCCTATCGCGGAACCATCGAGGTGACGCCGGATACCGGGCTCGCCACGAGTCCTGTGGTCGGTGGCCTCGTGGCTACCCTCTCGGCAGACAGCAGTTCCATCGCATTCCACGGGGACTTCCAGATGTCGATGCGGGTGGCTTGCCATTGGTGCGCGGAGCCCTATGACCTCGATCTCGATGTCGAGGTCGACGAGGTCTTCACGGTCGTGTCCGAACCGCCTGTCTCGACTGAGGTCGAGGAAACGGTCTGGGCACGTGGGGGTCTCGACGTGGACGATCTCGTGCGTCAGCATGTGATCCTGTCCTTGCCCGCCCGCCAGCACTGCGGTTGTCCGCTGCCCACGGCCCAGGACCTGCCCCCCCTCGATCCCCGCTGGCGGAAGCTTGCCGACCTGGGGACCCCCCGCCCGGAGGAGACCGAAGACCATGGCGCAACCTAAGAAGAAGACCACCAACTCCAAGCAGTGGAGCCGTCGTGCCCATTGGAAGGCCAAGGTTACCAACCTGACGACCTGCTCCAACTGCGGCGCCAAGATGATCCCCCACACGGTTTGCGCCGCCTGCGGCTACTACAAGGGCGAGCAGATCCTGAAGGTCGTCCAGGCCTGACGGCCTTGGGTCGGCCCGTTACCGTCGCCCTCGATGGGATGGGTGGAGACCACGCGCCTCTCGAAGTCCTTCGGGGGGCGCGGCTTGCCGTCGGGCGCGATCTGGCGCTGACGGTTCGCATTCATGCCACGCCGGAGGTTCTCGCGGGCCTTGCCGCTGACGGGACGGGGCGTCTTGTCGCTTGTCCGTCGGGGGAAGCGCCGGGGATGGATGAGGCCGCCGGTGCGGTGCGACGGCAGCCGTCCCTGTCCGTGGTTTCCTGTCTCAGGGACGTCAGGCACGGTGCTGCCGATGCGGTGGTTTCGGCCGGGTCGACAGGTGCCTTCGCAGCCGCTGCGGTGTTGACGCTCGGGCGCCTTGGAGGCATACCTCGGCCCGCACTCGCGGCCATCGTGCCGACATTGTCCGGTCCCGCCGTGGTGCTGGACGTCGGGGGTACTGTCGACAGCCGCCCCGAGTGGTTGCTTGACTTCGCCGCGATGGGAACGGCCATGGCACGGATTGTGCTAGGGATCCCGGAGCCGCGTGTCGGGGTGCTGAATATCGGAGAGGAATCCGGCAAGGGTGATGCGCGATCCCAGGCACTGTATCGTGCCCTTGCCGGGCGCATCGGTGCCGGAGTGCCCCTGGGAGGCGGAGCCTGGGTCTTTGCGGGCAATGTCGAGGGTCGGGGCGTCTTCCTGCCCGAGGCGGACGTGGTCGTTTGCGACGGGTTCGCGGGCAATATCTTCCTGAAGACGGCCGAAGGCGTGTCGCAGTTGGTGACGAACCTGCTCACGGATGCCGTCGGGACGCTGCCCTTGTGGCGGCGCATCGCGGCCCCCTTGCTTGGTCCCGCATTTCAGGCCGTCCGTGAGCGTTTGGACCCTGCGGCTCACGGTGGTGCCGTCCTGCTCGGCGTGCGCGGCCTGTGCGTGGCGGCCCACGGCAGCAGCCAGGCGCCGGCCGTGGCCTCGGCGCTGGCCCTCGCTGCCCGTTCCGCGAGGGGCAATCTGCAGGAGAGGCTGGCAGAGAGCCTTTCAACCGGCGAAGCAGCCGATCACCCAGAGCACCCGGAGGTCCGGTCCTGATGCATCACGTCGTCCTCTCAGGAGTCGGGCACTACCTGCCCACACGCGTGGTCACCAATCGTGACCTCGAGGCCGTGCTCGACACGACCGACGATTGGATTGCCTCCCACACGGGCATTCGTGAGCGTCGCTTCGTCACGGACGATGTTCACATGAGCGATATGGCGACGGTAGCGGCACGGCAGGCCTTGCTGCACGCCGAAGTCGAGCCCGCCGACGTGGACCTCGTCATCTGTGCCTCGAGCACTCCGGATTACCTGATGCCCGCGACAGCGGCCATGGTGGCCCATCGTGTCGGTGCCGTCCGTGCTGCGGCCTTCGACATGGAGGCCGCATGCTCGGGCTATGCCTATGCCCTCGTGGTGGCCAGCCAGTTCATCCGATCTGGCATGTACCGGCGCGTGCTCGTCATTGGCGGGGACCTGCTGTCCCGTTTCCTCAACTGGAAGGACCGCGCGACGGCCATTCTTTTCGGCGATGGCTGCGGAGCTGCCGTGCTCGAGCAGGGGACCGAACCCGGTATCGTTGCCGCACGGCTCGGTGCCGATGGTAGCGGTGCAGAGCATATCGTGATCCCGCTGGGCAGTCGGGTCCCGCCCGTGGGCGACCCCAGTCGACACGAAGTCCGGATGAAGGGCCGCGAGGTCTATCGCTGGGCCGTGGGCCTCGTTCCGAGGCTGGTGCAGGAGACCTGTGCCGATGCCGGCTGGAGCGTCGCCGACGTGGATCATCTCGTCCTGCACCAGGCGAACCTGCGCATCCTCGAGGCGGTGGCCGAGCGGCTGTCCGTCCCCATGGACAAGTTGGTCCTCAACATCGATCGCATGGCCAACACCAGCGCCGGCACCATTGCCGTGGCCCTCGCCGAGGCGGCAGGCCAAGGCCGTTTTGCAGCTGGGGACAAACTGTTGTTGGCAGGGTTCGGCTCGGGCCTTACGTGGGCCGGCGTTGGCCTTCGCTGGACGATCACGCGGCCGTTGCCCCAACATGACGCCAGATGGTCGGAACCCGCGCAGCCATGATCGCCTATGTCTTTCCCGGACAAGGGGCGCAGTTCGTCGGCATGGGCGGTGAGATGTTCGCCGCTTGGTCAGAGGCGCATGCCGTGGCCCAAGAAGTAGCAGAGGCCTCCGGTGTCGACCTGTTGCGCTTGATGACCGAAGGCCCGCCTGACGCGCTCACGATGACGCGCCACGCCCAGTTGGCCCTTCTCGCCTGCGGCGTGGCCGCTGCCCGCGTGTTGCGCAGTCTCGGGGCTCCTGCGCCCGATGTCGTTGCGGGACATTCCCTCGGGGAGTATACGGCGGTGCAGGTGGCCGGGGGGCTCGAGGTCGCTGCGGCGGCCAGGCTCGTGTCGGTCCGCGGCCAGGCCATGGCAGAGGCGCCTGCCGGCACCATGGCTGCGGTGCTGGGCATGGAGGACGCCGCTCTGGAACAACTCTGCCGTGAAGCCCCGCCGACGGTCGTGCTGGCCAACCGCAACGCGCCGGGCCAGTCCGTCATCTCGGGCACGGCCGAGGGAATTGCATGGGTCGCGCGCGAAGGTGCTGGACGAGGTGCCCGCAGGGTGCTGCCTTTGCAGGTTTCGGGTGCCTTTCATTCACCTCTGATGGCCGGTGCGCTTGCCCCGCTCTCCCGTGCCCTGGCGCAGGCGCCGTGGCAACCCTTGGGGTGTCCGGTCGTCCACAACGTCGATGCAGCAGCCAACACGGACGCTGCGCAGCTGGCGGACCGGCTCGGGCGCCAGTTGGCTGCCGGTGTCGACTGGGTCGGCTGCGTCCGGACGATGTCGGCCATGGGCGTGACGACCTTTGTCGAGTTGGGAGCCGGCAAGACGTTGTCCGGGCTCATCCGCAAGATTTTGCCAGAGGCCCGGGTGCTGTCGGCTGCCACGCCCGGCGAACTGCGTGCCGTGGCGGCCGCGTTGACTGGCGCCGGTGTTGCCGCGTGAATCCGGATCAGCCTGTCGCCCTGATCACCGGTGCCGGAAGGGGCATCGGCAAGGCTCTTGCCCTCGCCTTCGCCGATGCAGGACATGCCGTTGCCGTCAACTATGGCCGCTCGGCCGAGGCCGCTGCCGAGGTGGTCGGCAGCATCGTCGCCAGTGGTGGCGTCGCCAGGGCCTTCGGTGCCGATGTCGCGGATCCGGCACAGGTGGATCGCCTGTTCTCCGACGTTCTTGCGTGGTCTGACCAACGTCTCGATGTACTCGTCAACAACGCCGGCATCACCCGGGATGCTCTGGCCTTACGGCTGTCGAACGAGGCGTGGGACGAAGTTCTCGACACGAACCTAAAAGGTGCTTTTCTCTGTGCAAGGTCGGCCATCAAGCCCATGATGAAGCGTCGCAGCGGCTGCATCATGAACATGAGCAGCGTCGTGGGCCTCGACGGTCAGGCCGGTCAGGCCAATTACGCCGCATCCAAGGCCGGTCTCGTGGGCCTGACGATGGCCTTGGCCAAGGAACTCGGGTCCCGGAACATCCGGGTGAACGCGATCGCCCCCGGATTCATCGTATCGGACATGACCGAGACGCTCGATCAGGCTGTCCGCGACGCGCTGCTGCAACGTCTGCCCCTGTCGCGTTTCGGGGAGCCAGCAGAGGTCGCCGACCTCTGCGTGTTCCTCGCGACGCGCGCCCCCTACGTGACGGGCCAAGTCATCCGTGTGGATGGCGGCCTGCACTTGTGATGGAGGAAATTCCCATGTCCGAGACCGGAACCGTGAGCGGCCAGGAGCTGTTCGAGCGCATTCGCGCCATCGTCGTCGAGAAATTGGGCGTCACGGCCGACGTCGTGACGCTTGAGGCCAGCTTCCAGGAAGACCTTGGTGCAGACTCCCTCGACACGGTCGAACTGGTGATGGCCGTCGAGGAAGCTTTCGACTTGCAGATTCCCGATGAGGCTGCCGAGGGCCTGACCACCGTGGCGGCCGTCGTGTCTTACGTCGAGGCCAACAAGGCCTAGGTCTTCGGGTTCGGGACCGGGGATGCCGCGCGGTGTCCCCGGTCAGGAAGCAGGACGCCGCATGAATCGTGAACCAGTCGTCGTCACGGGCCTTGGCCTCGTCAGTCCCCTGGGCTCGACGGTCTCGTCCTTCTGGACTTCTCTGGTGGCAGGGCAGTCAGGCATCGGCCCCCTGACACGCTTTGACGCATCGGACCTGCCCGTGCGGTTCGGCGGCGAGGCCAAGGGCTTCGATCCGCTGTCGGTCCTGAGTGCCAAGGATGCGCGTCGCCTGACGCGGTTCATCCAGTTTGCCGTCTGGGCGGCGGTGCACGCGTGGCGGGATGCCGGCCTCGAGGACGTCGACTGCGACCGTGATCGCGCCGGGGTTTTCATCGGTTCCGGCATGGGGGCGCTGGACATGCTCGAGGAAGAGCACCGCAACTTGCTGGACAAGGGCCCTGGACGCGTCTCGCCGTTTCTCATTCCGGGTGTCATCGTCAACATGGCGGCCGGCGTACCCGCCATGCACCTCGGCCTCAGGGGACCCAATCTCAGTCCGGTCACGGCCTGCGCGTCCGGTGCACATGCCATTGGCGAAGCGGCCCGGACGATCCAGCGGGGCGATGCCGACATCATCCTCGCCGGGGGTGCCGAAGCCGCGATGACACGGCTCTCCCTGGCCGGCTTCGCATCTGCAAAGGCCTTGTCCACGCGCAACGACGATCCTGCAGGGGCCTCGCGGCCCTTCGACCGTGGGCGCGACGGCTTTGTCATGGGGGAGGGGGCCGCCGTGCTGGTCCTCGAGCGCCTTGGCCATGCGAAGGCCCGTGGCGCCCGTGTCCTGGCCCAAGTCGCGGGTTATGGCGCTTCGGCCGATGCCCATCACCTGACGGCACCGCCACCCGAGGCGGACGGCATGCAACGTGCCATCCTGGCGGCGATCCGTGATGCCAGCCTCTCGCTGGCGGACATCGGCTACATCAATGCCCACGGCACCTCGACGCCAGCCAACGACAAGGCCGAGTCCGCCGGGCTCCGGGCGGTTTTCGGGGCGGCGCTCGACGACATTCCTGTGTCATCCATCAAGTCAATGACCGGCCACCTGCTCGGGGCTGCGGGTGCCGTCGAGGCCGCCGCGACGGTCTTGTCCCTGCACCACGGCCTCCTGCCTATGACCCTGAACTACGCGGACCCGGACCCGGATTGCCCGCTCGACGTGATTGCCGGTGCTGCCCGTTCCCGAGCCGTCCGGGCGGCGCTGTCCCAGAACATGGGCTTCGGCGGCCAGAACGCCGCGCTGGTATTCAGTCACCTTGCGCACTGATCGCTTGCACCGCCCCCTGCAAGACCTGCTGGCGGGCCTGACGCTACCGCTTGATACCGACGTGCGGCTGCTTGAGCAGGCCGTGACCCATCCTTCCTATGCGGCCGAGCACCCGGACCGTCATCATTACGAGCGCCTCGAGTTCCTCGGGGACGCCGTCCTGAAGCAGTTGGTCGCCGAGTGGCTCTACGAGACCTATCCCGAAGATGCCGAAGGTCTGCTCTCCAAGGTTCTCCACAGGATGGTCTCCAATGCCGTCCTTGCCGAGGTCGCCGCGGGCCTCGACCTTGCGAGCTACATGCGCTTTGGACGCGGCGAGGAGCGTACGGGAGGGCGTGAACGGCCCAGCAGTGCCGCCAGTGCCTTCGAGGCCGTCGTGGGTGCGCTCCAGCTCACATTGGGGCCAGGGGCCGTCCGGGTGCTTGTCCGACGCCTCCTGGCGGACCGTCTCGAGATCATCCATGGCGCACCGGATGCGGACAACCCCAAGGTCGTCCTCGCGGAATGGTGCCAGCGCCGCCATGGCTGCCTGCCCGAGTACCAGACCTTGCAGGAGGTCATGGTCTCCGCATCCCAGCACATGTTCGAAGTCGAGGTCCGATTGCATGGACGCGTGCTCGGCCGAGGAGAGGGCGGCAGCCGGCGCGCTGCGGAGCAGGCGGCAGCCCGTCGGGCCCTCGAGGGATTGGACCGTTCCCAGGCACAGCGCCGCCCCCCCCGGCGGACCCGTACAGGACGACTGCAGACGCCATGACCCTGATTGCCCCTTCCCTGCTGTCTGCTGACTTCATGCGCCTTGCCGACGAGGTTCGCGCCGTCGAGGAGGCCGGTGCCGACTGGCTCCACCTCGATGTGATGGATGGGCACTTCGTGCCGAATCTGACCTTCGGCCCGCCCCTGATTGCCGCGCTTAGGCCCCTGACGCGCTTGCCGCTCGATGTCCACCTGATGATCGAGCACCCCGAACGCAGTCTTGAGGCCTATGTCCGGGCCGGGGCAGACCGTGTGACGATTCACGCGGAGTCGACCGTCCACGTCCAGCGTGCGCTTGCGGCAATCCGGGCCCTTGGGGCCGCCGCGGGCCTGGCGGTCTGTCCTGCGACGCCACTAGAGTGGTTGGTAGACCTGCGTGACGATCTGGATCAGGTCCTCGTCATGTCCGTGAACCCGGGATTCGGCGGGCAGGCCTTCCTGCCGGCCACCTGGGACCGCTTGCGCCGCTTGCGGGGGCTGCTGGCAGGCCGAGAGGTCCTGACGGTGGTCGATGGGGGGGTTGCGCAGGATAACGCGGCAGATCTTGCAGCAGCCGGTGTGGACGTTCTGGTGGCAGGGAGCGCGGTCTTCGGCCAGCTTGACCGCAGGGCCGCCATCGCCAGCCTGCGCGGCTGACCGGGCCGGTGGCGGGTAGCGCCGTCTAAGTCGGCCCTTCGGGCAACTGGCCGAGCAACTGCATGGTCGTGCGCGCCGGACTCTGACGTCGTTGAGCGGGTTGTGCCGCTTGCTGCCCGTCAGGCAATTCCGAGAGTTCGGGCAAGGGCCGGGTCAACGGCAGGACGGTACTCTCGCCGGGAAGAAAGCCTGTGAGCGGCAATACCGTGGCCGGCTCGCCAGCAGAAGGGGGCGCTTCGTCCACGGTGGCCTCGGAAGCCACCCACGCCCGCATCCCGGCAGCCGCCACGGCGGCCACCGGGATGGCCAGCAACAGCCCGAGCAGGCCCGCCACACGCGTCCCGGCGAGGATCGCCAGGACGATGATCACCGGATGCAGCCCCGTGGTGTGGGCCATGACCCTGGGAGAAATGAGGTTGTCCCGCACCTGCTGGATGATGACGGCCACGAGAAGCACCTTCCACCAGATCCCACCGCCTTCCAGCAGGGCCAGCAGGACAGCCGTCCCGATGCCCACGTAGCTGCCGAACATCGGCACGACCTCGCACAAGCCCCAGAATGCGGCCGCAACGACGCCATAGCGCATCTGCACCGGCGGCAGATTGAACGCGACCATCGCAGCGACGAGGACGATGGATGCATTGATGAGCTGGCCCCTGAAGTAGCCCGCGAGACCGCGGTCCATCTCGCGACCGAGGGCCGCAAGCCTTAGCCACCAGCGCTCGGGCAGGAAGGGGCGCGCATCCGCCCAGAGGCGATCCCCGTCCTTCATCAGATAGAAGGCACAGACGAGGGTCATGGCGAGGTTGAAGAGGTTCAGGACGCCGGATGCGAGAAGACTGCCCAGGTTGCCCGTGATCCAGTTCGTCAGGGACTCGATGCGCGGCAGCAACCAGGTCGACGGGTCGAGGCGAACGGTGATATGCCGCTTGGCCAGAACCTGCTGCACGTCTGCCAGCGTCACCTCGAGGCGACCGACGGCACCGGGCAGGGCATTGACCAACTCCTGGAACTGATGGGCGACGAGGGGCACGAACAGGTAGCCGATGGCCACAAGGACCGTCACGACGCCAAGCAGGACGATGAGGATCGCAGAGAACCGCGACATCCGGCCAGACAGGGGATCGACCGCCATCTGCAGCACGTATGCGAGCAGCAGGGCCGCCACCAGAATGGTCACGGTGTCCCCGAGGTAGCTCAAGGCGAGTTGGCCGACCCACGCGAGGCCGAGCCACAGCGCCAGCGTGCCCACGTGGTGGAAACGGCGTGTCCAGATATCGCCCGACTGCTGCACGTGCATGCCCCTATCTACCCCGTGGCGCCTCTGGTTCGGCAGGCCCGGTCCCGAGAATCCTGCGACGGACAGCCTCACCCCGAAGCGGCCGGTCCGCAGCCGTTGCCAGCCAGGTCGCCACGATCGTCGCCAGAACCTTGCCGTCTCCGGGCATCGGGCCTGCGGGACAGCGCAACCATCGACCCAGCGGCTCGCTCGGCCCACAGCCCGCGGGCAGCCGAGCCACGTCGAGGTCAGGTGCCTCGCCCAGATCGTGAAGAAGCAGCCACTGGGCCTCCGTCAGCACGCAATCGACGTCGGAACCCTCGGCCAACGCGCCCAGCAACCCGTCGATGCGATCGAAGAGCCCTTCCTGAGGCAAACCCTCCGGCCAGATGGCAAGGATGGCCTCCGCGATGCCCATCCCGGCCATGATCCGTTCCAGGTTCCGGTAGACACCAGTGCCCGCTTCCCGCGGCGAGACGCCCGAGAGGACCGGCGGACCTCCCCGGTTCCCCCCCGCGAGCGTCAGGTATCGGCGCCCCAGGGGCTCGAGACGCCCCCCCCAGCGATTGCCGGGCTTGGCCGCGCCCCTGGCGACGGCCGAGATCGTTCCTTCCTCGCGGCTCAGGGCTTGCACGAGTTTGTCCTGCTCGCCCCAGGGACGGGTGCGGAGGATGATCGCGGCGACGTCGCGCGAGCCCATGACGCCATCCTACGCCATGCATGGGTGCCCGTCCCGGTCGTGCTATGGTTGAGCCCGCGCGATGACTTTGCCAGACCTTGCAGACCGCTTGCTGCCGTGGTTCCGGCAACAGGCCCGGGAGATGCCTTGGCGAGGCTGCGGCGACCCCTGGGGCATTCTCGTGTCGGAGGTCATGCTGCAGCAGACGCAGGTGGCGACGGTCGTCCCCTACTGGCAGGCGTTCATGGCGACCTTCCCGGACCCGGCAGCGCTTGCGAGGGCAGGCGAAGCCGAGGTCATGAAGGCGTGGGAGGGTTTGGGCTACTATCGTCGGGCGCGCATGCTCCAGCGGACGGCCCGAGCCCTGATGGATCATCACGGTGGCCAACTGCCGCGCACGGCCAAGGCCCTCGAAGCCCTGCCGGGCATCGGCCCCTATACGGCAGGTGCCGTGGCCTCCCTGGCCTTCGGCGAGGCGGTCCCCGCCGTGGATGGCAACGTGCTCAGGGTCTGGTCTCGGTGGCAAGGAAGCCGGGAGCCCATCGACCTGCCACGAACCCGGGACCGGTGCGCGGCATCCCTGCAGCCGTTGATCCCCGTCGCGGCGGCGGGGCCCTTCAACGAGTCCCTGATGGAGCTGGGGGCGACGGTCTGCACGCCTCGCGCCCCGGCCTGCGGTGGATGTCCGATCGCGGGCGATTGCGTGGCACGCGAAGATGGCAGCCAGGCCCTGCTTCCCGTCAAGGCTGGCAAGATTCGCGTCCGATCCGTCGTGTCCGTGCAACTGGTCCTGCTGGGGCCCCGGGGCGCCTGGCTTACCAAGGGTCCGGAAGAAGGCCTCTTGGCCGGGCTCGTCGCGCTCCCCAGCCAATGGATCGATATGGCACATCCGGCAAGGAGCGCTGACCTGGCACCGGCGCCCGTCCTCGAGGCGCTGGTCATCTTGCAGACCGGACTGGATGCATCCCGAGCCGGGGCGCGCCTCTTGCGACGCTTCCCGTTCCGGTTCACCCACTTGCATGCGGATTTCTGGGTCTATTGCCTGGCCTGGGAGGACCCCGAACGGGATCCGCCCGGGGAAGGTCGCTGGGTCTCCGTGGAAGCACTGAGCGACTTGCCCTGGCCGACAGCGCTGCGACCAGTCCGTGACGCCTTGTCGATGCAATCCTGAGATGGCACCACGGATCCTGGGCTTGTTGCTCATGGCGGGCGCCGCCTTGTCCTTCGCGATCATGGCCGCGGCGGGCAAGCATGCCGGCTCGGCCCTGCCCATGCTTGCCGTGGCGTTCTGGCGCTCATTCGGCTCGTTCCTGCTGCTGCTTCCGTTGGCCGCTACGGGTGCTTTCAGGTGGCAGATTCAGGACAAGGCGGGCCTGGGCCTGCGTGCCTTGAGCGGGACAGCCGCGATGGGTTGCTATTTCTGGTCGCTGGGACGGCTGCCCCTTGCCGAAGCCCTCCTGTGGTCCCACACCAGCCCCGTGTTCACGACCCTTCTGGCTTGGTGGCGACTGGGTGAACGTCCGGGTTGGCGGGGCGTGCTGGGGCTGCTTCTCGCGTCGGCAGGCGTGCTGGGGGTCCTGCGTCCGGATCTCGGGCATGTCCGTCCCGAGGCGCTCGTGGGTCTCTTGGGGGGCGCACTGGCAGGGCTCGCCTACACGCAGGTCCGCGCCCTGAAGGACGAGCCGACTTGGGGCGTCGTCCTGGGCTTCATGGGCCTGGCCTCCCTGCTGCTTTCGCCGGCGGTGATCGTGGCGCGCGATGGCTGGCCCGACCCGTCGGTCCTGCCCTGGCTGGCGGTGGCGGCCCTCGCAGCCACGCTGGCTCAGGGCCTGATGACCGCGGGTTATGCGTTGGCGCCGGCCGGACCTGCGTCCGTGGCCCAGACCTCGGCAGTCCTCCACGCCATGTGGCTGGGGGCCATCGGCTTTGGCGAGCCGCCGGTGCCCGGGCGCTGGCCTGCGGCGCTGCTTCTGCTTGCCGGCATCATCCTCGCGGCCTGGCCGACGGGTGAGGGTGGACACCAACTTTGGGTAAGAAAGTCGTGACACGTGTCACGAGGGTCCGCGATGGCCACCGAGTCGGGACTGGAGTCCGCGTTCGCTGCGGAGCGCCGGAGAAGAGCGAGGGACTACCTTGCTCTGGGTCGGCGCCTGCAAGCTGATGCCTTGCCCTGCGAGGACGATGACCAGCGCCGGGGCCTGCTGCGCGGGGCCGTCGCCCAGTACAGGCGCAGTATCGAATTTCACCCGATGTCCGACACGTTGGCCTTGCTCGCTTGGAGCCATTGTATGCTGGGCAACCTCAAGGCGGCTATCTCCTGCGGTGAGGAGGCCATTCGGCTGGATCCCGCTTCAGGGCATGCGCATGCAGATCTGGGCGTCTACTACGCGGAAGACGGCAGGCTGGGAGAGGCGGCGGACGTCCTCAGGCTGGCCTTGTCGCTGCCTGCACAGCCCAAGCCTCACATTGTGCACTATAATCTGGGCAGGGTCCTGCTTCGCATGGGCGGCGTCCCCTTGGCTGTCCAGGCTTTTGAGGATGCGCTCGATCAGGCGCCTGGCTTCGAACTGGCCGCCGCCGGACTCGCCCATGCGCGCTTGCTCCGCCTGAGACAACGCGAGCCCTTTATCGGGGAAACCGTCCCCACCGCACCTGACCTTCCTCCTGGATTCTGAAGCCCATGTCCTTCGCGTCGCTGTCCGTGCTCCCCTTTTTCCAAGGCTTCACGCAGGAAGACCTCGAGTCCCTCGTGGTGGTCATGCAGGCGAGGACCTACGCGCCGGGCGAGGCCGTGTTCGCGGAGGGCGTACCGGATGACGGCGCTCTGTTCATTGCGCTCAAGGGTGGCATTCGGGTTTCGATGGCCGGCAAGGACCATCAGCAGTTCACGATTGGACAGGCTCGGGAGGGAACGGTTTTCGGTGACATGTCCTTTGTGGACGGCCAACCGCGCTCCGGAACCGTCACGGCGGTAACTCCGCTCGAGACCTTGTCGCTGGCTCGTGCTTCCTTCGAGGTTTTCTGCCGCACCTCGCCCTCGGCGGCGCTCAAGCTGATGCGGCGTCTCGCGCAACTGATCAGCATGCGGCTTCGCAACGCGGACAAGTTCGTCGTTGAGGCCAAGACGATGGCCCAGACGGCTCCCCCGAGCCCCCCCGAGCCGCCCCGTACCAAGGTCGTCTCGCGTGGCATCGGCGAAATCGACGAGACCAGCCAACCCAGCGTCTTTCAGCCCGTCACGCGTCTGGAGCGCACGGAGAAGGCCCCGGCCGGCGGCCTGACCGAGCGCGACATCACCGAACGGCCGGACGTGTTCCGGCGCTCCTGACCGGCAGCAGGGCGCGCGACAGGGCCAACCCGGCCACAAGCAAGGTGCCGAGGATGGCGGGCTCCGTCAAGGAGGCCCCGGCGATTCGGTTCAGCACGTACCCGAAGGCTCGGCCATCCAGACCGACTCCGCGTCCCCAGACCAGCACCCAGACGGCCCAGACCACGACACCCGCCAGCAGAGGCCTTCGCGTGGCCCTGTCGTGCGTGGCGGCGCAGACCAGCAGGACAGGGCCAGTGCCGAGCAGCCCGGCCCACGGTTGCACGAGCGCGACGGCAAGGTGACCCAGCGCGCCAGCGAAGGCACCCGCAGGGTCCAGTCTCCCATCCTCGGGCAAGCGGCTGCAGCGGGCGCCAAGGCGGGCGAGGGTACCCAGACCAACGAGCATCACCAAAGCAAGCAGGAGCAAGGGCTGACCCGATGCAGCCACCCAGTCCACGCCGGGACGACCTGTCTCGGCAGTCCAGTCGCTGCGTGACGCCGCAAGGCCCAGCAGGCTGCAGGCGAGGATCGGCAACCCGAAGCAAGCCGCGAGAAATGCCCTGCGCCCGGACACCGCCCTCGGCCGTGGTGCGCGACTGGCCAAACCGACAAGCAGCAGGGGAAGCGCCGGCAGGGCCGCCGCGGCAGCAAGCAGCTGTCGGGTGCGACCATCCTCCGCAGGTACATCGGCAGGCTGTCCCGATGCCAGCCACCCCAAGGCGGGTGCCAGCTGGGCGGCGCGCTCCTCGAGCGCGGGCGACAAGACGACCTCTCCGGTCCTCTCCGTGGGAACCGGGCCACCGAGGGCAAGGCGATGGCGACTCCGCCGGGGCTGGCCGCCCAGGCCGTCGGGTTCGAGCCCGCCCATCCCGAGTACCCGTGGCGTCACGTCGGCAAGGAACGATGCTGCCGGCGACCCGAGGCCTGCGCGATTCAGCGTCAGCAGCAGGCCTGCGGGCAGGACCGGATGCCGAAGGTCACCCCCGCTCCACCCCACGTGACCCAAGGCCCTGCCGGGCCAGCCGGCCGAGGCATCGACGACCCAGACCTCGGGGTCGACGACCAGCCTTGCCAATGCTTCGGGAGGCCGACGCAAACCGAGGGAACGCCGCTCCCGACCACCCGCAAGCCACCAGGCCACGGGCTGGCTCGACGAGGCGGGTGGCAGCCAGGTCGCTGCGGCGACGAGGGCGGACAGCGTGACCAGCCCCACGGGTTCCGGTGCCGACAGGTCGAGGGCCACGACCCGGCGCGGCACCGGCATGCCGGGGGCGACGGCAAGCAGGCTGGTCTGCATCACGGGCTCGGGCCGGGTGTCGTCGGGAAAGGTCTGGCGAAGCACCACCCAGCCTGCGGCAGCCAGACGCTGCTCGGCCCAGTCCAGGTGGACGCCGCGCACACCGGGGCCGGCCGCCGCCAGACGATCCTGCGCCTGGCGCAGCAGTCTGCGTGCCCTGCGCGATATGGCATCCGCCTCGCCGGCCTCGAGCGGCCTGGCCTGCGCCTCATCCGCCTTCGCCTCCTGCTCGGGAGCGCACGCCGGCCAGGCCAGGAGGGCCGACAGACATGCGGCCAGCCAGACCAGCCAGAGCACTCGGGAACGGGACATGCGCCCCAAGTGTAGCGTGTCGCGCCCATGCTAGGATGACTGCGCGCCAATCATCCCCACTGGGTGTCCCGATGTCCCGACCCGCCTTGGTGATGCTCGTTGCCCTTGTCGCCGGCTTGGGCGCGTTGATTCGCCCCGTCGCGGCAGCGCCCGGTCCTGCGCCATCCGTCCTTATCGGCCTGCAAGCCCCGATGACGGGGCCTTTGGCCAAGCAAGGCCAGGACCTTGAAGCTGCGGTCCGGATGGCCCTCGCAGAGGACGCCTCGCGGGGCAAATTGCCCGCCATCGGGCTTAGGATCGCCGACGACAAGGGGGACCCGAGGGAGGGTGTCCTGGCCGCGCGACAACTGCTGGCCTCGGGCGTCCTCGGCGTCGTCGGCCCGTGGAACAGTGGCGTCACGCTGCCGGTCACGGCCGAGGTCTACGGTCCGGCCGGCCTCGCCGTCCTGACGATGTCGACGAATCCCCGCATCACGGAACGTGGGCTGCGGCAGGTCTTCCGCGTCATCGGGAGAGATGACCGGCAGGGACGTATCGCGGCGACCGAGGCCCTCAAGCTGGGGTGTCGCTCGGCCGTCGTCCTCGACAATCGTGCGGCCTATGGCCAGGGCCTCGCCGATGCCTTCGCCCGTGCCTTCGCAGCAGGGGGGGGCACGGTCCGCCTGCGTGAATCCGTGACTTCGGGGGACACGGACCACAGCCCCCTCCTGGCGCGCATTCGAAGCCTCCGACCAGACTTGCTCTATCTGGGGACCGAATACCAGGATGCCGGTCCTCTCGCACGCCAGTGGCGCCGTGTGGGCGGTGGCAAGACGCGCCTGTTTGCCGGCGATGCCGTCCGCGATCCCCTGTTCATACGCCTGGCCGGTGCGGCAGCGGCCGAGGGCACCTTGATCACCTTTCCGGAGCCGACCGCCAAGCGGTTCGAGGACCGTCTGCGCGCTCGGGGTCGCGAGCCCGGTGCGTTCAGCGGGCATGCCTATGACGCTGCCCGTTTGCTCATCCAGGCCATTCGCAAGTCCGGCCCCGGGGCCACGCGCAAGACGGTCGCGCACCACGTCGGCACGGTCTCGGGCTTCCCTGGCGTGACTGGCCGCATCGACTTCGACCCAAGGGGGGACCTGAACCGTTCAGGCTTTACCTTGTGGCAGGTCCGCGAGGGCCGTTTCCAGGTCCTCCGATGACCACTGCGCCTGATGTCGTGCTTTCGGTGCGGGGCCTGAAGAAGGCGTTCGGGGCCGTCCAGGCGCTTTCTGGGGTCGACCTCGAGGTCCGGGCAGGCGAGGTGCTCGTCCTGCTGGGCGAGAATGGTGCCGGCAAGTCGACCTTGCTCAAGACCCTCTCGGGCATGCATGTCCCGGATGAGGGCGAGATCCTCGTGCGTGGCAGAAGCCTGCCCTTCGGGCAGCCCGGGGCCTGTGAAGCCGCGGGGATCGTCACGATCTACCAGGAGTTCAACCTGGTCAGGGATCTATCCGTCGCCGAGAACCTCTTCCTGGGCCGGGAGCCCCACCGGCTTGGCCTTGTCGACCACCGGAGGATGCGTGTGGAGGCGGGCCGGATGCTGGCACGGGTGGGCCTCGATCTCGATCCGGCCCGGAGCGTGCGTTCGCTGGGTGTGGCCCAGGCCCAGCTGGTCGAAATCGCCAAGGCCCTCTTTCGCCTCGAACGCTCCGGAGGCGGGGTGCTCACGCTGGACGAGCCGACCGCGGCGCTGGCCGACCACGAGATCGCGGTGCTTCACGCACTGATTCGCGACCTCAAGGCCCAGGGCCAGGCCCTCATCTACATCTCGCACCGCATGCCGGAGTTGCGGGCAATCGGTGACAGGGTGACGGTGCTCAGGGATGGCGCCTCGGTGGCCAGCGGCCTGCTGGCCGACATCGCTGACGATGTGCTCATCCGCGCCATGGTCGGCCGGGATGTGGCGACCTTGTATCCCCGGCGCGAGGTTGCGCCCGGGGCGCCCGTCCTCGAGGTCGAGGACCTGCAGGCTCCGGGGTTCGGCCCGGTCTCGCTGGCTGTTCGTCAGGGCGAGATTGTCGGCGTGGCCGGCCTGATGGGCTCGGGTCGCACCCGCCTGCTACGTCTGCTCTATGGCGATGCGCGCCCGGCCCGCGGACGGGTTCGTGTCGCAGGCGAGCCGTTGCGGGCCGTGACAGGACCGGCCGGAGCTGTCGCGGCCGGCATGGGCCTCGTCCCCGAGGACCGGAAGAACAAGGGACTCGCCCTCGGCATGGCCGTCCGTGACAATCTGGCCATGGCCACGCTGGAGCGTCATGCCAGTTGGGGCTTGCTCGACCGTGGCAGCTTGGCCCGGACGGCCAAGGAGCTCGTCACGCGGCTGCGCATCCGCTGTCGGGACATCAGCCAGGCTGTGGGGCGCCTCTCCGGTGGCAACCAGCAGAAGGTGGTCCTCGGTCGTTGGCTGGCTCGGTCTGGGCCGGTGCTGCTGCTCGACGAACCGACGCGGGGCGTCGACGTCGGGGCGCGCGCCGAAATCTACCAGTTGCTGGCAGAATTGGCCGCCCAGGGCAAGGCCATCGTCGTGGTGTCCAGCGATCTGCCGGAGGTGTTGGGCATCGCCGACCGGATTCTCGTGATGCGCGAGGGGAGGCCGGCGGGTTGGCTCGAGGGAGTCGCGCGGACCCAAGAAGCGGTCATGCGACTGGCGACGGGCCAGGAGGAAACAACGTGACGACGGTTCCGGACAAGGTCGCCGAAGGCGTCGGCAGCTGGCTCCAGCGCTCGATGCCCCTCGTGGCCCTGATGCTGCTCGTTCTGCTTTTCAGCCTCTTGAGCCCGCGCTTCCTGAGCATCGACAATCTCGCCAACATCGCGGTCCAGTCCTCGCATATCGGGCTGATCGCCATCGGCATGACCCTGGTCATCGCGACGGGCGGCATCGACCTGTCCGTCGGGTCGGTCCTTGCCCTGTCGATCTGCGTGGCGGGTCTGGCCATGGCACCTGCCGACGCGGGCGGAGCCGGCCTGTCTCATGTCACGGGCTGGTGCATCGGCCTCGCGACCGGCGCGCTGGCCGGGGCCGTGAACGGTTGGCTGATCTCGGGGCTGGGCCTGTCCCCCTTCATCGCGACGCTCGGCATGATGAGCATCGCCCGGGGGGTCGCGAACGTGTTGACGGACGGGATGCCCGTCGAGGACTTGCCCGAGGCTGCCTTGGCCTTGGGATCGTCGTCCATCGCCGGGATGCCTTGGTCCGTCTTGCTTTGGGCGGGAATCGCCACCTTGGGCGGACTCGTGCTGGGGTGGACCCGCCTTGGCCGTTACGCCTGCGCGATGGGCAGCAACGAGGAGGCCCTCAGACTATCCGGCGTGCGCATCGGGCCCTGGAAGACGGCCTTGTACGTGCTTTCGGGCCTGCTTTCCGCTGCTGCAGGCCTGATTTTCCTGGGCCGCGTCAGCAACGCCCAGCCTTCGGCGGGCGTAGGCTTCGAACTCGATGCCATTGCGGCGGTCGTGATCGGCGGAGCCTCCCTGATGGGTGGCCGAGGCTCCATGAGCGGCACGGTGGTCGGCGTCGTCCTGATGGGCGTCCTGCGCAACGGCTTGGTACTGATGGACGTGTCGGCCTTCTGGCAGCAACTGGTCATCGGTGTCGTGGTGGTCGTGGCCGTGCTGCTCGATCGATGGCGGTCGGCCTAGGCCGGAAACGGCTATGATGGAGGCCCCCGCGTCCCAGCTACCAGGAGTGTCGCCGTTGTCACGCGCCCGCCTTGCCTTGCTTGCAACCCTCGCGCTGTTCGGGCTTTCGTTCCCGGGCCAGATGGCCGAGGCCCGTGACCTTCGCATTGCGGTCGTGGGCAAGGGTATCGGCGGCGAGTACTGGTCTGCCGTGCGCCAGGGGGCCACGCGCGAAGGACGGGCCCAAGGCGTCAAGGTGACCTACCAGGGGCCACCGACCGAGACGGACGTCGCCTCACAGATTGCCATCATGGAAAATCTGATCCAGTCGGGAGTCGATGGCATCGCCGTCTCCCCGTGCAATGCCCGATCCCTCAACCGGATCGTGCGCAAGGCCTTGGCCTCGGGCATCAAGGTCGTGACCCTGGACTCCGACACCTCGGACAAGGATCGCCTGAGCTATGTGGGGACGGACAATGCAGCCGCCGGGGCCATGGCCGCGCAACAGGCCCTTCGGCTGGTCCGGCCCGGGTCCACGGTCGCCATCGTGACCGGCGTGCTCGGGGCCCAGAATCTTCAGCAGCGTCGCGACGGCTTCACCCGTGAAGTGGCCGGACGCCTGAAGCTGCTCGAGGCTCAGCCCGACAACGGAGACAAAGCGCGCGCGGTCGAAGTCACGGAGAACATCCTGACAGCCCACCCTGAAGTGGCGCTGTTCTTCACGGACAACGCCATCTCGGGTCCGGGTGCGGGCCAGGCGATTCGCAGCAGGGGCAAGGCAGGCAAGGTTCGGCTTGTGTCGATGGACGTCACGCCTGATCTCAAGACCCTGCTGGACCAGGGTGTGGCCGATGCCCTCGTGGCCCAGCGGCCGGAGCGGATGGGCGAGATGGCCGTGCGCCTGCTCAAGGACGCAATCGGAGGCAAGGCCGTGCCCAATCGCGTCGACACCGGCGTCGAGGTCGTCCGGCGCAAGTAGGACCTACTTGCCCGATCGGACGGAGGCCCCCTCTGCCGTGGCACAGACCATCATCGTCACGGCGGTGCCGGTCTGGCGCGCCACGCCGGGCAGGGCCCGACTCAGGTCTTCAAGGGCCTCGTGACGTACCAGGGCGACGGCACAGCCCCCGAAGCCGGCTCCTGTCAGCCGGGCACCTTCAACGCCCGGTAACCCCCCGGCAGTCTGCACCAGCAGATCAAGCTCCGGGCAGGAGACTTCGTAGTCGACCGCGAGCGAGTGGTGCGCGTCCTTGAGCAACTGCCCGACGGCAGCCGCATCCCGGCGCTCCAGGGCGGCGACAGTCTCACGGACCCGGGCATTCTCCGTGATGACATGCCGGACGCGGCGGGCAAGAACCTCGGGCAGGGCGTCGAGTGGCAGCCCATCGAGAGTTTGCCACGCCGACAGCCAACGATGGTCGGTGGCCAGCAGCCTGTTGAGCATCGCGAGGGCACCCTCGCCTTCTGCGCGCCGTTGGTTGTAGCCGACACCGGCCAATGTGCGCGGAACCCCGCTGTCGAGAATGACCCAGGCATGCGTGGCCTCGAGGCCGAGCCCCACGGGCCGGTGCTCCAGCGTCGCACAATCGATGGCCAGAGCGTGGTCCCGCTGGCCCAAGGCGCTGGCCAACTGATCCATGGCACCGCAGGCCACACCCACTTCGACCATTTCGACCTGCTGGGCCATCATGGCAAGCTCGGTCGGGCCCATGCGCCAATCCCAGGCGGCATCCAGCACCCGCAGGACGGCCATCTCAAGGGCTGCCGAACTCGAAAGCCCGCCGCCCAGCGGCACGTTGCCCGAAATCGTCATGCGGCCACCGCCCACAGGCAAGCCTCTCCGCCGGGCCTCCCGGAGGCAACCCCGGACATAGCGGGCCCAGCCCATGGCGTCGTCGCCCAGATCTGAATCGTCACCCGGGACAGTCGCAAGGACGTCCCAGATGTCGCCGGGGCCCGGTGTCAGGCAGGCCGAGACCACGCGATCGATGGCCACGGGCAAGACGAGGCCACCGTGGTAATCGACATGTTCGCCAATGATGTTGAAGCGACCGGGAGCACGGCTGACCCAAGCCGGATCTTCACCGAAACGTTCGCGAAAGCCTGCGCACGCATCGGCAACGGGATCGACGGGAAGCCTCACAGGCGGCAACCCAGACCGGCCGTGGCCGAAAGCTGGCGTTCCTGATTGACCAGCAGTCCCGCGACCAAGGCCAGATCCCCGGCGAAGCGCCAGCGACTGCCCAACGCAGCCGAGAAGCCGGCGTCGCCCTGCCAGGCCGTGTTCCCGCTGAGCACCACGCCGGGCAGTACCGTGGCATCGTAGGCCGCCAAGACCCTGACACGGCCTGCCAGCCACCCCTGTGCCAGTCGGGGCGTCCCCCACGGGGTGACCAGCTCGAGGACCTGCCAGATACGCCAGTCCTGACCCTCCGGTCGCATCTCCCCACCGACGACGACATCCCCATACACCCTATAGAGGCCGGGAATGACACTGTAGCCCCCTCCCAGCTGAAGGCCAGCCATCGGAACGGTGGTTTCGAGCCCATCGGGCAGGCGGAGCCCAGCTGTCACCTCGACACCGCCGTCCAGACCCGTGCGCCAGGAGAGCAGTCGGCGACCAAGCCCGGGCGCACCTGCGGGCTCGCTGACAACGGCCATCTCGTGGATGCCTGCCGGCATGCCCTCCGCGGCAGGATGGTCGAGGGTCGGTGCGAGGGTGCTCAGGGGGGCGAGGGCCAAGGGCGCATCGAGACCGAACATGCGGTGATCCTAGCACGCGACGCCTTCCTGTTCCGGTACAGTGAAGCGTATGTCCGAGCGTCGCAGGGACCCCTTGAGCGGCCAGTGGGTCGCCGTGGCCGGTGAACGTAGCACCCGCCCGAGGGTCCTTCGCCTGCCTCCCCCGCCTCCTCCCCCCCCGGCCGAGGCCTGTCCGTTCTGTCCGGGCCGTGAAGAGCCGGATACGGGCATCTGGAGGGAAGAGGGTCAGGCCGGCTGGATTGCCCGGGTCGTGCGCAACCGCTTTGCTAGCCTCGATCCGCCGGGGGGCGTTGTGGCCCCGCCTCCTTCGCCGGACACCTTGCTGCAGCGTCATCGACTGCCGGGCAGGGCCGAGGTACTCATCGAGGGACCGGACCATCATGCAAGGATCGGCTGGATGCCCGCGCGCCACCTCGAGGCGGCCATGCGCGGACAGGCCGAACGCCTTGGGGCACTCGCCGCGATGGGCTTCGCGCACGTTGCCGTCTTCCGCAATCAGGGAGCCATGGCTGGCGCGTCACAGCCGCACCCCCACAGCCAACTCGTGGCTTCGTGGGACGAGCCTCCGACGCTGCTGGCCGAGAAGGAGCGGTTCCGCGACCACCGTCAGCGCCACGGAGGATGTCTGCTCTGTGCCGTCGTCGAGGCCGAGGCGGCCGGGGGACGACAGATTGCCAGAGGGCACGGCTTCGTTTTGCTGGCACCTTGGGCGGGCAGTCATCCGATGGAACTGCTGCTGGTGCCGGAAACCTGCGCTGCCAACATGTCCGGTGTCCGGGTCGAGGGATGGGCTGCTATTCAGGCACGGGTAGACCGGCTCATCGAGGCCACGAGCCCCGGTGCCGCGACCAACATGTGGATTCACCAATGCCTTGCGGGCAGCGATCCCTTTCACTGGCACGCCCATGTGGTCCCCAGACAGGACGTGACGGGCGGCTGGGAGTTGGCGACAGGCTGGAAGCTGGAGCCGGTTCCTCCGGAGGCCGCGGCGGATCTGTATCGCGCCGCGTGGGACGCTACGGCTCCAGTCGGACGGACCTGAGTTCGGCGGCCTTGACCTCGGGCAGGGTGTCGTTGATGTAAGTGCCTGCGCCGGACTCGCATCCGGCCAGAAACTTGAGCTTTTGTGGCGTCCGCATCGGGGGATAGAACTCGAAATGCAGGTGGTCCCCGGGGGCCTCGTCCGTTCGGACCGGGGCCTGATGCATGACCATCATGTAGGGGAAAGGAATCTGCCACAGTCCGTCGAAGCGTCCGAGCAGGTCCTTCAGGACGCGGGCAAGGTCCGTGACCTCCGATTCCGTTAGGTCGGCAAGCGAGGCGCGATGCTGCTTGCTGACGAGGTAGGTCTCGTAGGGGTAGCGGGCAAAAAACGGGATGAACGCCACGAAGTGCTCCCCCTCGACCACGAGTCGCCTGCCATCCGTGCGCTCGTCGGCGACGATGTCGCACATCAGGCAGCGTCCCGTCCGTGCAAAATGCGCGGCGGCCTGATCTCGTTCCCGTTCGATCTTGGGCGGCACGAAGGGGAACGCATAGATTTGCCCGTGCGGGTGATGGATGGTGACGCCGATGGCCTCCCCGCGATTCTCGAAGATGAAAACACAGGCAATGCCCGGGCGTGCGCCCAGTTCGAGGTAGCGGTCGGTCCAGACCCTGATGAGCCTGACGAGGTCACCGATCGGAAGGGCCCCGAGGCTCCCTTCATGACGGGGTGTGTAGAGCACGACTTCACAGTGGCCATCGGCGGGCGCAATCGGGTGCAGGACATTCCCCTCGACCTCGGGAACGGGCGCCGGCGACCGCATGCTGGGGAACTTGTTGTCGAATACGACAAAGCGATAGTCGGCCTCGGGTACCTCGGTCGGAAACCCGCCGGGGCTCGTCGGACAAAGGGGGCAGTAATCGGCCGGGGGCAGGAAGGTCCGGTCCTGGCGGTGGGTGGCGGTGATGACCCACTCCCCGAGCATCGGATGCCAGCGTCGCTCGGACATCCTCAGCCCTCCGAAGGGGCTGCGGCATCCGTGGCCGCCACGAAGTCGTAGTAGGTCAGACTGCGCCCGTCCTCAAGGCGCACGGTGCGCCGCACGAGGAGGTCCGAAAGCGCGGCTGCCGCATCCATGCCGGACGGAGCAGGGGCCGGGACTCCCCCGTTGTCGGCAGCAAGGGGTTCGCTCATGTACAGGCCTCCGAGGAAATCGGGAATTCGAGGTCCAGCCACCAGGTCCGGGTCTCTCGAGGAGCCAGCATCGTCGCCTCGGGAGCGAGGGCGCAAGCACGCTCGAAATCATCAGAAGGGCCGATGCAGGGCTCCACGGCAAGGTTGTGATAAGGCGGAGCGCCCGGCACGCCCGACCAGCCACCCGCATTCATCCAGAGACCGACGTGGGGGATTCGTGCAGGGTCCCAGCGGAAGCACAGGGCGTGGCCATCATCAAGGACGGTCAGTTGGCCATCGGCAGGTGCCGGGGCGAAGGCCTTGCACGCCACACCAGCCTCGCGACCGGGCATCACGCCGTCGAGAAGGGCCTGGGGCAGGCTTGTCCCCGTTGCCTCGGGCCACCAGGCCAGCGGTTCCTTCACGTGCAGACGCGCACCGGGGGATACGGCAAGCAGGGGATGGGCCGCCCACGTGAAGGCCAGTTCTGTGTCCGAAAGATTGTCGACCATGTAGGTCAAGGCCACCTTGCCCGGTGACAGCAGCCGGATGGACCGCTCAAGTCGGACAGGCAGCAACTTCGAGACGACGGCGAGCGCAAGGCTCTCCCGGTTGCTTCGCACGACGTCCCATGCTCGTCCCCACAACTCGCCATGGTCTGGCCACGCCTGGCCGTCATCGCACTGTCTCGGAGAAAGGTTCGGGAAGATTTCGTCCCACCCGCCATCGTCGTGGGCCGCCACGTACGAACCGGGCTCATCGACACGGTTGGGGGGCTGGAGCGACGGGTTGCTCCAGAGCCACGCGTGACCATGGGCCTCGAGACGGACGATTCGGCCCCCCTCGGCAGGAACGACTTCGAGGCACAAGCCAAATCCCTCTAGCAGGAAGCTTTCCCGACCGAGGGCCTCGGAAGTCGACAGGGCCATGCCCCATTCTAGCGTCAGGCGGTGGCCCGGACAGGCAAGGCCTCGCCGGCAACCCGAACCAGATCGATGACGTGAAGGCCTGCTTCCGCGAGGTCCACAAGCTCGCCCTCAGCCTCGACGACGGGCCGCGTGCAGTCCTGACGCCTGTCCTGCACCACCACACCGCGTCGATGGTCGCTGAGCAGGACCGATGCACCCGGGGGGTAGGCTGAGAAGCTGTCGACCACGCCCTTGACTACGGCCTTGGGGAAGCAATCGCCCACCATCAGCGCAAGCTTCAAGGCGTGGTCGGGAGCTGTTGCACCCCGGGCGAAGTGGGGGGTCAGGCGCGAGTCCACGACATCGCAGAAGCCCACGATCGCGGCCAGGAAAGACGGTTCCCGCCCTCCGGGGCCCTGTCGTCCCGTGCGCTCGTGGTGGTCTCGGATACCCACGACCACCTCGACCGGCAGAGCGACACCTGCGTCGGCAAGCAACCGCTCGGCAACGAGTCCGTGGTCGTCTGCCACGAGAAGTGCCTGCGCCTCAGGGTGACCCTCGGGAACTTCCTTGCCCAGATCGTGCAGGAGAGCCGCAAGGCCAAGGTCCCGAAGCTCCTGTCCGAACAGACCCGTGGCCTTGCCTGCGGCGATGGCCAGGCCCGTCATGTTGACTGCGTGGGCCACCGCGTAAGGACCGCTGACGCGCAAGCAGGCCGCCGCCGTCGTCGGTTCACCCGGAACGCAGATGGCTATACCGTCGACGATCCCGCGACACCCTTGAAGGTCAAGCCGGCCCGTGGCGCGCCAGTCCCCGAGCACGGCCTCCCAGCGGTCACGGAGACCCCGCAGGGTCTCCGCAAGCTCGTCATAACGTTCAGAGGCCAACGTTCACCCTCCTCCACCCGCACCAGCTGACGGACCGCTGCCCGTCCCGGCAGTCCCCGAGCCCCCTGATGCGGGAGTCGTGGAGGGAACCACGGCTGCCTTGATGGTGGGCGGCTTGACCTCTCCGGTCGTCGGATCGACTTCCGGCGGGGCCATAGTGCTGGCCTTGCGACCGGCCTCGAGGGAAGCATCGCCGATCTTGTCCGTCAGGTCGGCGACCTTCTTGACGTCGGCATCGCGCGCCGCCTCATCGGCCTGCTTGTCCTCCTGACGCTTGGCGTTCTCTCGGGCATTCCAGGACGACCAGAAGGTGTCCCACCCTGGGTCGCCCGCCCCGCCACCCGATCCCGGCGTGAACAGGCCGGTGCCGAGGGGCGGCGTGCCGTCGGGAATGCTGTCGTCGAAGGTGCCGACCAAGCCCCGCATCGCGCCCTGCGGCCGATCCTTCGACAGGTCACCCTCGATGTTGATGGTCGGGGGCTCGCAGAAGCTCTGGTACATCTTCATCGTGTCGCCGTCGGGCGTCGTGATGACGACCTGATCCCCATTCTTGGAGATCTTGGTCCCGAGCGGCGTGGTCATGTCGCCCGTGACCTCTACCCCGTTGACGAACAGCCGATTGTCGTTGGTGTAGTTGATCTTGTCGTAGTGGTAAACGTCGGACCCTTGGAAATCGCCCTTGCCTCCGAACTGCATGGTGACGGACCGCAGCTCCTTGTTGACGAACGTGCCTTCCATCAGGAAATTGCGCACGTTGTCTCGATTTTCAAGCAGCGTGTACTTGCCGTCGATGCTGACGGGGAAGGAACCCTGCGGACCGGAGATGGTGGCAGCGCCCACGGCGCCACCGCACATCTCCAGTCAGGGGTCGCCTTGCGGCGGTCCCGAGGTGATGGCGAAGCGGGTCTCGCCGAGGGGCTTGGCCGGCGGCTTGTCCTGGATGATGGTGACGGGACTTGCCGGCGCGACCGGCAGCGTGACCTTGGAGGACTCGGCCTCGGCGACACGCACCGGATCGTCAAAGCTAGGCAGGACCGTATTGCGGTCCATCTTGATGTCGCCAAAGCTGGGCACGCTGGGTCCGGACTGCGTGGTCCCGGATAGCCCTTGGCCGGGACCGGAAATCCTGTCTATGGATGCCATCTGCAACCTTCCTCCGGTGTGGTCGCCGGACAACCTGCACTCATGAGCTATGCCCCGTGCCCGACTAAGCATGCATTCTTTCACGAAGCCTTTACGGCCGGGACAGGGTCCCGACGGGTACACTTGACCCGATGTTCACGACCCACGGCCGCATCTTTGCCTTCAACCAGGAGCGCGACGCCATCCTGCAGGAGGTCGTCCAGAGGCGTCTCGTCGCCCACGGCCGCAATCCGGATCGCCTGCGCCTGGATCTGAATGATGCGGCCTTCACGGAAATCACGCGCATCGAAGAGGCGGGACAGACCGGTGGCAAGGCCTTCGGCCACTGGCGGGACCTCTACAGGCGCATCGGCCGGCTGGACGCCACGGGACTCGAGACCGAGCTGGCACGTCTGGTTTGGCACTACGCCCGCGATGTCGTGGGCAACTTCGACCCTCGCGTCTATGGCTTTGCCACTCGGGTCGTTCCTCCGGCGCTTTCCTTTCTGTGGCGCCCGCAGTTCAACTGGTCACGCCTGCTGAACCTGTCCACCGCCAGGGAGCGCATCCGTGTCCAAGGGCCCATCGACCGCATCAGGGCCCTCGCAAACCAGGGAACCCTGATTCTGGTGCCGACCCACCTCTCCAACCTGGACAGCCTCGCCATCGGTTTTTCCCTGCTGACGCAGGATCTGCCGCCTTTTACCTACGGAGCCGGCAAGAACCTTTTCTTCAATCCTTTCATCAGTTACTTCATGCACAACCTCGGAGCGTATCGCGTCGACAGGCGCCTGCGCTTCTCGCTCTACAAGGAAGTGCTCAAGACCTACAGCCAGATCCTGATCGAACGCGGCTACCACAGCCTGTTCTTTCCGGGCGGAACACGGTCGCGCAGCGGCGAGGTCGAGCGACGCCTGAAGCTGGGCCTTCTGGGCACCGCCTACAGCGCCGCGACCCGGCGATTGCAGGCGGGTGCCTCGCGTCCGGGCATCTGGATCGTGCCCTGCACCCTGAACTACCAGATCGTGCTGGAGGCCGAGACGCTCATCGAGGACCAGCTGAAGCGGGAGGGCCAGCACCGCTACATCATCGAGGATGATGAATCGAGCCGAATCGGGCGCGTCTTCAGCTACGGCAGGCAAGTGATGAACCTGGATGCGTCCATGGTCGTTCAGTTCGGGGAGCCGATGGACCTTTGGGGCCACCAGGTCGACTGTGAGGGGAACAGCCACGACGGGCACGGTCGTCGGGTCGACACGCGTGCCTATCTCTGCCGGCGCGGCCAACCTTGCGAGGACACCCAGCGTGACCACGAATACACCGAGGAACTGGGCCGTTCCATCGTGGATGCCTTTCATCGCAACACCATCGCCACCGTCACGCAGGTCGTGGCGCATGCCGTCTGGCGGTTGCTCGAGGCTCGGTTTCCCGGTGCGGACCTCTATGGCCTGCTGCGTCTGGGGCAAGGCGCCGTCCTCTCGGAGGCCCAGGTGCTCGAGGCTGTCGAACACCACAGGGCTTGTCTTCATCGCATTGCCGAGGCCGGCGGGATTGGTCTGGGGCATCGGATCCGGACCGGTACGGCCGAAGCCCTCCTCGCTGCGGCGCTCGCGAGCTTCGGCATGTATCACCAGCGGGCGGCACTCGCACGCTCAGGTCCGGATCTGATGGTCGACGACCCCAAGCTGTTGCTTTACTACCGCAATCGCCTGACAGGACACGCCCTTGACCCGCTCCCCGAAGCCTTGCGGCGTACTGTCGCGGAGGAGGTGAAGATTGGGACGTGAGCCCGTGGCCGTCGTGGGCGGCGGCAGCTGGGGAACGGCCATTGCCCACTTGCTGGGCCGGGAGGACCGCCCCGTGCGGATCTGGGTCCGCAATTCCGACCTGGCGAGGCAGGTCAACGAGGAGCGCCGGAATCCGAAGTACTTGCCCGAGGCCAGCCTCGGTGCCGGGGTCCAGGCCTCGGCGGACCTGAGCGAGGTCCTCGCCCCCTGCCGGACCATCTTCGTCGTCGTGCCCTCGAAGGGTTTGCGCGACGTGGCGCGTGCGATGGCGGGCCATGTCGATGGCGACCGCATCCTTATCCACGCGACCAAGGGCCTCGAGGGCGAAGGGTGCACGCGCATGTCCGAAGTCCTGCGTGAGGAGACGACATGTCGGCGGATTGGCGTACTGTCCGGTCCCAATCTGGCCGGCGAAATCGCCACGGGTCACCCGGCAGCCACCGTCATCGCCTCGCGCTACGCCGAGGTCGTCGAGGTGGGTCGTGAGGCCTTGGTCGGGCCACGATTTCGGGTTTATGCCAGCCGGGACGTGGTCGGTACCGAATGGGGCGGGGTCTTGAAGAACGTCGTCGCGATCGCGGCAGGCGTCTCCCACGGCCTGGGCTTCGGCATGAACACCATGGCCATGCTGGTGACCCGCGGTCTTGCGGAGATGACGCGCTTCGGGTTGGCAGAGGGTGCGGAGATCGAGACCTTCCAGGGCCTGTCCGGTGTCGGCGACCTCGTTGCGACGGCCTTCTCGCCACTCTCCCGCAACTACCGGGTCGGGGTGGCGCTGGCGCAGGGGCAATCCCTCGAGACCATTACCCAGGGCAGGTGCCAGGTGGCAGAAGGCGTGCGCACGACGCAACTCGTCCACGCCCGCGCCGGTCAGATGGGGATTTACATGCCGATTGTCGAGGCCGTCCATCGGTTGTTGTTCGAGGGCATCTCTCCCGAGGCGGCCCTTGCGGACCTGATGGCCATCAACCGCAATCCCTATGAGGCAGAGTCCGTCTACAGCCGCGTGGGTTGAAAAACGCAAGCAGGGCCAAAGCCTCGACTTCGGCCCCGCTTGAGCTCTCGATCAGACGCCGAGGCGCCGGGCGATGACCACCCGCTGAATCTGGCTCGTGCCTTCGCCGATCTCGCACAGCTTGGCATCGCGCATCATGCGCTCGACGGGGAAATCCCGGGTGTAACCGTAGCCCCCCAGCACCTGGACGGCATCCGTCGTGATCCGCATCGCGGCCTCACTGGCGAAGAGCTTGGCCTGGGCACCCGCCAACGTGTGAGGCTGGCCGGCGTCCTTCAGTCGCGCCGCCTGGTAGACCAGCAGCCGCGCGGCCTCGAGTTGGACGGACATGTCTGCCAGCATCGCGCTGACGAGCTGGTGCTTGCCGATGTTCTGACCGAAAGCCACGCGGTCCTTGGCGTAGGCGAGGGCCTCCTCGAAGGCACCCTGGGCAATGCCGAGCGCCAGCGCCCCGATGGAAATGCGGCCACCATCCAAGGTCTTCATGGCCTGCTTGAAGCCGGTGCCTTCTTTGTCCAGCAGAAGCGACGCCGGGATCCGACATTCCTGCAGGATGACCTCGCACGTCGGCGAACCGCGCATCCCCATCTTCTTCTCAAGCTTGCCGACGGAGAAGCCCGGCGTGTCGGTCGGCACGATGAAGCTCGAGACACCGTGGTTGCCCTGGCTCTTGTCCGTCATGGCCATGATGATGCAGGCCTCGGACCAGTTGGCATTGGTGATGAATTGCTTGGTGCCGTTAAGAACATAGTGGTCACCGTCCCGGACGGCCGTCGTCAACTGGCGGGCCGCATCCGAGCCGGCCTGCGGCTCAGTCAGGGCCCAGGAACCCACGCTCGTGCCATCACACAGTTGAGGCACGTAGCGTCGCTTCTGGTCATCGGTCCCGAACGCCACGATGGGACCGGTACCCAGCGAAACGTGCGCGGCAAAGGACAAGCCGGTAGAACCGCAGACCCGTCCCAGCTCTTCCACGGCGATGGCATAGGAAAGGGTGTCCGCGTCTGCACCGCCCAGATCCTCGGGCCAAGGCAGGCCCATCAGGCCGAGTTCGGCTAGCTTCGAAAAGGTCTCGCGCGGGTAGGTCTCGGTTTCATCGATGTGCGCCGCAAGGGGCCTGACCTCGCGCTCCGCGAAGGCCCGGACCATCTCGCGGAGGGCCAAGTGATCCTCCGAGAGAGCGTAGGGGTTCGCTGCAGTTGGCGACACCATCGTCGCAGGGCTCATGGCAACATCCTCCGGCAAGGCCTAGTCAAAGGGTCTTAAGGCCCCATGATAGCGGCGCCCGCGGTTGATCGTCCAACGGTGCGGGCGATTGACACCTGCTCACGCGGCCTGATTTGATCATGGAAATGATAGCCATCGAGACCTTTCGCGCCTACCTGATTCAGGCCTTTCCGGACGCGGACATCCGGATTGTCGACAACCGCGGCACCTTGGACCACTTCACGCTCTTCATCGCCACGGATGCGTTCGAGGGCGTAGGCCTGCTGGATCGGCACCGCAAGGTGCAGGCAGCCTTGAAGGAGCCCATGGACGACGGCCGCATCCACGCCCTCGAAATTCGCGCCGAAACGCGTTCGGTCCGCTGAACCACCCCTGAAGGAGATGCCGAGAATGAATGAGATGCCGATCGTGGGGGTGCCCACCGTCACGGGTGATTCCGCCCCGGTGCGTGACGTGGCGGCCATCAAGGCCGAGATCGAGTCGGAAATCGCGGCCAACCGCATCCTTGTCTACGGCAAGGGAACCATGGAGCAACCGATGTGCGGTTTCACGGTCGAGACCAAGGAATTCTTCGCCAAGTACGGCCACCCGTTCGCCATCGTCGACGTCCTTCGGGACATGGACAAGCGCCAGGTCCTCTCGGACATGACCAACTGGCGAACCTTGCCCAAAGTCTTCATCGACGGGCAGTTCTACGGGGACACCGACATTCTCGGACCCATGGAAGAGAAGGGCGAACTGCAGGAGTTGCTGAAGCGGACCTTCGGTTAGCCGCCGGTGCGCTCGAGGGCCTCGACCCAGCGGACATCCCGCGGGCCGAGGCCCCCTTCTTCGTGGGTGGTGAGCCGGAGGTGGATGCGCCTGTAGGTCCATGTGAGTTCGGGATGATGATCCTGCTCCATCGACAGGGCGATGATGCGCTGCAGCAGGCGCACGGCTTCCTCGGCATCCCGGCAATCCCACGTCCTGACCAGCTCCGTCCCCGTGCAGGTCCAGCCTGGATGGCGTGCACAGAGCGCTTCGAATTCCGTCGTCATGGTCTGCCCCCCGCTTGATTTGCAGTGCCCCGACAGTGTAGATGAGTGGCCATGAGCAATGATTCCGTTCCCATGGAGCAGGGGCGTCTCTCCATCCACGCCGAGAACCTGCTGCCCATCATCAAGAAGTGGCTTTACTCAGAGAAGGAGATATTCCTTCGCGAACTGGTCGCCAACGCCTTTGACGCCACCACCAAGGCCCGTCACGTGGCCCTCGTCGAGGGCCTTGGGGATCTGGGGTCGCTCGCCATCGACATCCTGTTCGACAAGGACGCCGGGACCGTCACGATCCGGGACGAGGGCATCGGGATGACCGCCGACGAAATCCGGAACTACCTGACGCAGGTGGCTTTCTCGGGTGCGCAGGCTTTCGTCGAGAAGTACGAGTTGCGGGGGGATGGGCAAGGCATCATCGGCCACTTCGGTCTTGGCTTCTACAGCGCGTTCATGGTGGCACGCAAGGTCGAGGTCCACTCCCGCGGCATCCTCGAGCCGGACGGGGCCGGGACGCGGTGGGTCTCGGACGGCGGCATGACCTTCGAGATGGGCCCTGAGCCCCGGGCGACAAGGGGGACGGATGTCGTGCTCCACCTCGATGACGTATCCGGCGAGTTCCTCGAGGAGATTCGCCTTGCCCATCTCGTCAGGAGGTATGCCAATTACCTGCCCCTGCCCATCCGCGTCGGCGGCAAGGAGATCAACCACCAGGCACCCTTGTGGACACGCAGCCCGCAGGGCCTCGCAGACGAGGACTACAAGGCCTTCTACGACAAGGCCTTCCCGTTCCAGGGCGACCCTTTGTTCTGGGTCCATCTGAACACCGACTATCCCTTCAGGCTGCAGGGCATCCTCTACTTCCCGCGTTTGCGCCACGAGTTGGACGTGTCGAAGGGCGAGGTCCAGTTGTACTGCAACCAGGTCTTCGTTGCCGATCACAGCGAGGCGGTCATCCCCAAGTTCCTGACCATCCTGAAGGGGATGATCGACTGCCCGGACCTGCCACTGAACGTGTCGCGCAGTGCGCTGCAGAACGATCCGTATGTCCGCAAGATCGCCCAGCACATCGTCCGAAAGGTCGCAGATCGTCTCGTCAGTCTGCACAAGGACGATCGTGCGGCCTTCGAGGCTGCCTGGGCCGACATCCATCCTTTCATCAAGTTCGGCTTCATGGAGGACGAGCGTTTCTACGAGGCTTGCAAGGACGTCTTGCTTTTCCGCACCACGGACGGGACGTGGCTTTCCCCGCAGGACTGGCTCGGGCAGTACGGAGAGAAAACCCAGGGCAAGCTGGTCTATGTGCTGGGGGAGGACCTCAAGGGCACCACGCGCTCACTTCTCGAGGACAAGGGCATCCATGCCGTCCACCTCGAAGGCCCCTTCGACGTCCACTTCATCCAGTTCCTGGAAGGCAAGAATCCGGAGCGGCGCTGGGTACGGGCGGATGCCGTCCTCGGGGACCTGCTCGCCCGGGAGACCGAGGACGCCGGGGTCGTCGACGCCGAGGGCAAGACGCGGGATGTCCGGATTGCCGAGCTGTTCCAGGGGGCTTTGGGTGAAGCGGCCCCCGGCGTGAAGGTGGTCAGCCTCGACGCGGCCGAAGTCAGCGCGCTGCTGGTGTCCGACGAGGAAGGGCGCAGGATGCAGCAGTTCGCCTCCCTTTGGGGGCAGGACGACAGGGCAGGACAGGAGCGCACGCTGCTGGTCAACCGCGACCATCCGCTGGTGCAGCGCGCGCTCGACGCCCAGGCCGAGACGGGTCAGAAGCTTTGTCGTCACGTCTACGACCTCGCACGACTCGCAGTCGGCGACCTGCCCCCATACGATCTGCAGGCCTTCATCAAGCGCGCCCAGGACCTGATCCGCTGATCCCCGACCTGCCGGATTTTCGGCCGCTCCCGGGCTTTGCAGGAGGAATGGCCCAGACCATCCTGCCGGAATTCCTGCCGCGTCGTGGCCTGCCTGACGCCGCTGCATGGCACTCGGCGTCTGAACCGGTCCTCGTGCCTTCCCGGGATGGGGAAGTCCTGTCCGGGTACTGGCATGGTGCCCCGAGTGGCTCCGCAAGGGGCGTCGTCATCCACTTGCACGGCCTCGAGGCCGAGGCCGCATCCGGGCATATGAGGGGCATCAGCCTGCTTGCCCATCAGGCGGGTTTTGCGTCCTTGCGTCTCGACTGGTTGGGCTGCGGGGCCTCACGCCTGACGGCGGGGACCTTGTACCACGCGCTGCGCTGGCATGACCTCGAGGCGGCGGTTGGCTGGGTCTCCAGGAGATTGCCGGGATTGCCGGTGTTCCTGACGGGCCTGAGCCTTGGTGGCGCCGTGGCCCTGAGATGGTTGTCCGAGATGGGCGAAGCGGCCCTGCCTCTGGTCCGAGGAGTGGTGACGATTTCAGCGCCTGTCGATATGGGCGTGGCTGCGCGGGCCCTTGCCCTCCCCGGAAATCGCATCTACGAACGCTGGTTCCTCGCCTCAATGAAGCGCAGGCTCGAAGCGGCTGCCCGGCGTGACCCGCAGCGGTGGGAGGAGGTCGCCAGGCTGGGCCGGGCTGCCTCGAGCCTGACACGATTCGATGACGACGTGACGGCTCGTCTGGCCGGCCAGCGTGACGCGCAGGCCTACTACACGCTGGCATCGCCCAGATACGCCCTCGACCGCCTCAAGGTGCCTGCCTTCCTGATCCACGCGGCCGACGATCCCTTCGTGCCTCCCCCGGAAAATTTGCCTGGTCACGTGAAACTGATCCTGCAACCGCACGGTGGGCATGGGGGCTTCTGGATGGCGGCCCCCGTGACCTTCGGACCCAGTGTCACGACCGACAGGTGGGCCGAAGGCGCCGCTGCACGCCTGATCCAGACCTGGGCCTGAGGCCCGCGTCGAGGGACCGCTCGGCCAACCTGTCCTGTGTGTGGCGCCCGATTGCATGGGGCTCCGGCGAGGCTAGGCTGCTGGGCGGAGGTCATCCGCTTGGAATCCATCGCCACCATCGTGCTCGACGTGCCGGACAGCAGATTACTTGACCGTCTGCCCGAGGCCATCTACGACCAGACGCACCGGGACGTCGACGTGCTGATCCTGTCTCCCGAGCGGCGCCGGGACCGTCTTGGCAACGGGAAGGAAGCCCCGAGTCGCAATCTCCATGTCGCACCCTCGCTTGATGTCGCAGTGCGTCTCAATCTTGCGGCCCGGCTCGCTAGCGGGCCCCATCTCGTCACGCTGGACACCGGCGTGCAGCTTTGGGAGAGGAGTTGGCTCCGCAGCCTGCTGGCATCCTTCCGTGACGAGCGGGTCGCAGCAGTCGGGGGTGCGGACTTCGTTCCGGCCCGCCTGTCCGTGCGGTGTCCCCAGCAGGTCATGACGCTGAAGGAAGCGGCCAGAGAGCCGGAATACGGACTGAACCGGGCCAATGCCGCATTTCGCCGGGACATCCTCTTGGCCAGACCCCTGCCTGATTCCGCGCGATTCCATCCCGAGCGGGTCTGGTCCTTCGGGCGCATGCTCGAGGGGTTTCGCATCCTGATGAGCTACCGGGCACGCGTCGAGCCGGGCCCGGCGGTCCATCAGGCACGCAGGCAATCGGGGTGGTGGAGCCTGTATGCAGCACCATGGCTCGATGCCATCGTGCTGCGGGAGCATTTCAGCAGGCAGCGCCCCTCGTTTCCCTCCGGGCTGGCCAGGTCGGCCCTTCCGGGTGTCCTGAGGGAGGGCTGACTTCACAAGACATTAGGCAAGTGTTAACCTGATGGCAACAATCTGGCTAGGAGGTCCCCCATGTCACGCAGGCATCCCATTTCGGCCCTCGTTCTTGCGGGTTCGCTCGCAGCCTGTGCCCAGGCGCCGGGACCGGGCGTGGCCTCGACCTCGGTGCGGGCGACCCGGGCCGAATCCTCCTGGGTGACTACGCAGCTCCCGGCAGGCTTCCAGCCGGGTGCGGGAGCGGCAGTCGGCACCCGGTTGGTCGTGCTCGACGCAGGGGCGTCCTCGGGTCGCATCTTGGCGCTGCCCGCGATTTGGGCGACCCTGCCGAACCCGACCCCCGGCCTGCAGGCACCCGTCCTTGTGGCGATGCCCGCACTCAAGTTGCTGGCCGTCTCAACGGGTACAGGGGGGACGGCCGTACGGCTCGATCTCGAGACCAACCGCTGGGAAGAAATGCCCGCCGCACCTGAGGGCCGCTCGGACGCAGCAATCGGCTCCTACGGTCACACCGTGTGGCTGGCAGGCGGCGAGAACGTCCTGGGTGCAAGCAGTCGCGTGGATATCTTCGACGGACTCAAGCGCCAGTGGGCGATGGCGCGTCCCCTGCCCCAGGCGCGCAGCGGGGCAGGCCTCGTGCAGGTCGGCGCCCGCTTGTTGCTGGCAGGCGGCCACGCCGGCGCCGGCGTGGCGGATGGCCGCTGCTGGCTGCTCGAGCCGACAACCGGTATCTGGACTGAAACGGCACCCATGCCGACTCCGCGGCTCGGGGCGACCTTCGTGGCCTACGGCAACTTCGTCCTTGCGGTGGGAGGCCGGGATGCCGGCGGTCCGTCCGCGGCCGTCGACAGGTTCGACCTCGCGACCCGGTCTTGGTCGCGCCAGTCATTGCTGCCCGAGGCGAGGAACCACCCTGTTGCCGCCCGCCTAGGTGAGCGGCTGGTCGTTCTGGGTGGTTCGGATGCGTCCGGTCGTCCGTCCGGTACAGTCTGGACCACGCCCGTGACGTCCTTTCTGCCCTGATTCGAACGTGATCGTTGCAACGGTCTTACCGGACGTGTTACTCTAGAGTACGTGTCGCACCATGACACAGGTGACGGTGGTTGCTCGGTGAAGGACGCCTCCGGACTTGTCAGGCGCTCCGTGTCCCCCAACCGACCCATCCGAGGTGTCACCTTGTCTACCCAGTTGTTCGTGGCCAACTTGGCTTACCGTGTCGGCGATGCCGACCTCCATTCCCACTTTTCCCAGGTTGGCGAAGTGGTCAGCGCGCGTGTCGTGCTTGACCGTGAGACCCAGCGTTCGCGTGGCTTCGGCTTCGTCGAGATGGCTTCGGCCGATCTGGCTCAGGCCGCGATTAGCCAGCTGTCCGACAGCAACCTGCTGGGACGTCCCATCCTGGTTCGGATTTCCGAGCCCAAGGGTGGTCCTCGTTCGGAGCGTGGCCCCCGCTACTAGGCCCTGAAGCCTGCTTGACGCCTCTGGCCCCGTGGGGGCCGGGGGCGTCACGCTTTCAGTCCGCCTCTCCTGCCCACAGAAAGGTTCCGCATCGTGCAGCAGGTCCTCGACGCCCTGCGAGAGCCCCTGCAGATCCACTGGGGCTTCACGGACCTGCTTCCCCACCAGGTTCCGGCCATCCAGCCTGTCCTCGACGGGCGTGACAGCCTGGTCGTCTTGCCGACGGGGGGCGGCAAGTCCCTTTGCTACCAACTGCCCGCCGTGGCACGGAACCAGTTGGCCTTGGTCATCTCGCCGCTCGTCGCGTTGATGCAAGACCAAGTCGGGCACCTGCAGGCCATGGGTGTCGCTGCCGCGGCCCTGCACAGCGACATGGCGCCGGACGACAGGCGTGCCGTGGCCCACGAAGCGCGGGCAGGCAACCTGCGCTTGCTCTACCTCTCGCCCGAAGCGCTGGCCCATTCGGGGATGCGTCAGTTCCTGAGCGCGCTGCCCGTGGCCTATGGCGTCATCGACGAGGCGCATTGCATCAGCCAGTGGGGCCATGATTACCGCGAGGCCTACAGGAACCTTTCGGTCCTGCGCGAGTTGGCACCCGGCAAGCCCATCCATGCCTTCACGGCCACGGCTACGGCACAGGTCCAGCAGGACATTGTCGCCAGCTTGGCCCTTCGTGACCCGACCGTGGTCGTCGGTAGCTTGCATCGACCCAACTTGATGTTTCGCGTCGCCTACAGGCACGACACCACGGCGCAAATTGAGGAAGTAATCCAGCGGCATCGCGGCGAGGCTGGTCTCGTCTATGCTCCGACGCGCAAGCAGGTGGAACGAATCGCCGAGAGCCTGCGAAAGCGAGGCCATCAGGCCCGCGCCTACCACGCCGGCATGGAGCCGGCCATACGGCGCCAGATTCTGCAGGACTTTCGTGCGGAGCGCCTCGATCTCGTCGTGGCAACCGTCGCCTTCGGGATGGGCATCGACCGTGGAGACGTGCGATTCGTCATCCATGCCGGCATGCCGAAATCGCTCGAGCAGTATGTCCAAGAAGCTGGCCGGGCGGGCCGCGACAGGCTGGACGCCGAGTGCGTCTTATTGCACAACGCATCGGACATCGTCACGTGGCAGCGCATGCTCACGGGTGAAGACCCCATGTTCGTCCAGCACCAAATGAACCAGTTGAAGGCCATGGTTCGCTACAGCAGGACCCTCACGTGTCGTCAGGACGTCCTTCTGCGCTACTTCGGACAGGATGCGCCCGAGGTCGCCTGCGGCAGGTGCGACGTTTGCTTGGGCGAGCACGCCATTCACCCGGAAAGCGGGCCGTTGGCCCAGAAGTTGCTGTCAGGCGTCGGTCGCGTCCGTCCACCCCACGGCGCCCAGATGGTGGCCGACGTGCTGTCGGGAAAGCGCCCGCAAGCACTGATCGACAAGGGCTTCGACAAGCTGCCCGTTCATGGCCTGCTCAGGGAAGAACCGGTGGACCATATCCGGGACTGGCTGGACCAGTTGATTGGCCATGGTCTGGTCAAGGTCCATCCGGAATACGCGACCCTGACGGTGTCCGCTTCGGCGCGCGATGTCCTTGCGGGCGAGAGGGAGGTCCCACTCGGCGTACCCCAGCGCCCCCGTCTCGCTTTTGCCGCAGGCAGGGCAGGCGGGGGCAGCGAGCTCGGTCCCCATGACAAGGAACTCTTTCTCGTGCTTCGAACGTGGCGAAGACAACGCGCCCAAGAGGCAGGCCAGCCGGCCTACTGCATCATGGGAGATGCCTCTCTGCAGGAGATGGCCGTCACGAGGCCTGCGACGGAGGAAGCGCTTGCGCGCATTCGTGGCGTGGGAGCCCGGAGGGCGGCCCGCTATGCCCCGGATCTTCTTCCCTTGCTGGAACGCAGAAGTGCTGGCCTACCCGCAAGTCGATGACCCTTTCCGGGCACGATTCATCCATGAAGATCCGTGAGGCAGCCCCCCGCGCCCTCGGTCGTCCCGGCCCTTCCCAGGAGCGCCCGGAAGCCGATGGCACTGCCCTGAAGGCCGATGCATGGCAGGGACAGCCTCAGCCCGTCCGGATCATCACTTTCAACACGGCCGTCGGCAACTCCCGGATCAAGACCCCGCAGGCGGCCTTTCCCGACCTCCCCTTCTACCGGGAGGCATTGGCAGGCAAAGCCGATGCCGCCATCCTTTGTCTGCAGGAGGTCGGCCCCGACCAGGTTGACCGGCTCAAGGAGCTGGATACGGCAGGCCGCTTGCATCTCAGCTTTGATCGGCTCAGGCCGTGGCAGGGGAACCTCGTGGTCATCCCCGAGCGTTATGAGGTCCTGTCGGACAAGTTCAGGACCTTCAAGGGCAGCCATGTCCGAGGCGTCCTGGCGTCACTGTGGGCGACGGTCAAGGACGGCTACAAGCCCAATGCCCTGCAATGGGTCGAGCCAAGGGGCTATAACGAACTGCGACTGCGGGATCGTCAATCGGGAAGGACCCTGACCGTCATCAACACGCACCTGTCCCTCGATCCCGAGATGCGCAAGCGCCAGGCAGAGGACCTGGCCAAGATTGTCCGGCGCGCCAAGGCGCACGGGCCCGTCGTCCTTGCAGGAGACCTGAACACGCACACTGCCGACCAGGCCACAGGCGGGCGACAGGGTGATGCTGATGCGGCCATCCGGAGTCGTCTTCTGGAAAATATGGTCGATGCGGGTCCTGCTGCGCCCCCCGGTCGTCGCAAGAACATCGACTGGGTCCTCGTGGACGGCCTGAAGCCTTCAGGGAGCCGGTACTACCTCGGCAAGGACCTGAGCTTGCCGGGTTCACCGGATGCGGAGCGCGTCAGCGATCACTATGCCGAGGACAACCTGCTGGCTTGGCCAGACCTGTCCGGGGCCTAGTCGACGATATAGCCGAGCCGCTTCAGCATGGCGGCATCGCGCCGCCAGTTCGGCAAGACCTTGACTCTGAGGGCAAGGTGAACACGCGTGCCGGTTTGCTGCTCGATGGCTTCTCGGGCGTGGATGCCGACCGTCTTGAGCCGCTCGGCCCCCTTGCCAATGACAATGCCCTTCTGGCTGTCCCGTTCAACGTGAATCGTGGCCTCGATGCGGGTCAGGGCCGGGTCCGACTCGTCGAAGCGCTCAACGCTGACGGCTATGGCATGCGGCAACTCGTCGGACAACTGGCGCATCAGCTGTTCCCGAACCAGCTCCCCCGCCAGTTGGCGCAGCGTCTGGTCCGTGACTACATCGTCCGGGAACAGCGCCGGTCCCTCGGGCATCAGGCCGACCAGAGACCGCACCAGAGCCCGGACACCCGTACCGCGCTGGGCCGAGATGACGTGGACGGCGCGAAAGTCGGCGAGCGCCGCATAGGCATCGGCAAAGCCACCTCGGGGACCAGCCCGGTCCAACTTGTTGACGGCAAGGACGATGGGTCTGCCCGAGGCGAGCGCTCGCGCGACGACGTGGCGATCGCCCGGCCCGAGTTCTTCCGTTCCGTCGACAATCAGGAGAATGGCGTCAACCTCGGTGAGGGCGCGCTCAGCTTCGAGGACCAACTGCTCACCAAGGGGATGCAGGGGCCGATGGATGCCCGGCGTATCGACGAGAATCAACTGGGCATCCTCGCCGTGCCAGATGCCACGGATGCGATGCCGCGTCGTCTGGGGGCGATTGGAAACGATGGCGACTTTCTGCCCGGAAAGCCGGTTCACGAGCGTGCTCTTGCCCACGTTCGGCCGCCCGACGACGGCCAGTGTCCCGCAGCGCAATCGATTCAAGGCCTCGGCGGCAAGTCGAATTGCATGGGCAGCAAGATACCCAGATGCGTCACGACGGGCTCACCATCGACGCCCTCGAGGACCACTGGCAGATCGGGCGCGAACTCGGCCATGACTTGACGACACGCCCCACAAGGCGGGCAGGGCGATGCATGCGAAGCCGAGATGGCGATGGCCACGAAGCCGCGATCACCCGCAGCCACGGCCGAGGCCACCGCCGTACGCTCCGCGCACAGCGTCAGTCCGAAGGTCCTGTTCTCGACGTTGACACCCCGGACGACACGGCCATCCGCGAGCAGCAGGGCCGCACCCACAGGAAAGTTGCTGTAAGGCGCGTGGGCGTGGACCCGGGCCTCGCGGGCCGCGTCGAGCAGTTGCGCTGCATCAAATGGGGCAGTCATCAAACCACCTCCGCCGGCTGGCGCTGTCCGGCCCTATCCAATGAGGCTGCCACGAACCCCTTGAAGAGCGGATGCGGACGCCCCGGACGACTCTGGAATTCGGGATGGAACTGGCAAGCCACGTACCAAGGATGATCCGGCCACTCAATCACCTCGACCAAGCCACGCTCGGGCAGCGTACCGGAAACCACGAGGCCAGCGCCCTGAAGCCTTGCCACGAAGTGCGGATTGACCTCGAAGCGGTGCCTGTGGCGCTCGCTGATGCTGGTCGCACCATAGGCCTCGGCAGCCTGTGTGCCGTCCTGCAAGACGCAGGGGTAGCTCCCAAGCCGCATGGTGCCCCCCTTGTCCTCGACACCCTTCTGCTCGGGCAGGATGTCGATGATGGGATAGGGGGTCGAAGGATCGAACTCCGTCGAATGCGCCCCGTCCAGGCCGCAGACATCCCTCGCGAAGGCAATGACGGCCACCTGCATCCCCAGACAGAGCCCCAGATAAGGAATGCGGTGCTGCCGCGCAAGACGCGCAGCGCTGATCTTGCCCTCGATGCCCCGCGCACCGAAGCCACCCGGAACGAGGATGCCGTCGACATTTCCCAGCTTGTCCAGACCTTCACTACCGTCTTCGAGGTGCTCGGCAGCCACCCACACGACATCAAGGTCGGCATCGAGGGACGCTGCCGCGTGGCGCAACGACTCGAGGACGGACAAGTACGCATCGGCCAGCTTGACGTACTTGCCCACGATGGCGATCCGGACTTCACGACTCGCCTTGCGCTCGCCCGTGAGGACCTCGGGCCAAACCGGAGCCACGCCACCCGGACGCCGTTCGAGCCGAAGGCGCACCATGACCTGATCGGCCAAGCCCTCTCGTTCGAGCAACTGGGGTACTTCGTAGATGCTTCGCGCATCTCTTGAGTGGATGACGGCTTCCTTGTCGATATCACAGAACAAGGCCAGCTTCTCCCGGACACTGGCCGACATGTTGCGTTCAGCTCTGCAGACCAGAATATCGGGCTGGATGCCCAGGCTCCGCAATTCCTTGACGGAGTGCTGGGTCGGCTTGGTCTTCATCTCGCCGGCGGCCTTGAGCATCGGCACGAGTGTCACGTGGAGATACAGCACGTGGTCGCGGCCAACATCCTTGCGGAACTGGCGAATGGCCTCGAGGAAGGGCAAACTCTCGATGTCTCCGACCGTCCCGCCGATTTCGACAATCGCGACTTCTGCCTTGCTGCCAACCTTGTGGATGCGGTCCTTGATTTCATTGGTCACGTGGGGAATGACCTGCACGGTACCCGACAGATAGTCGCCCCGACGCTCCTTGCTGATGACCTCGAGGTAGATGCTACCTGCCGTCGCGCTGTTCTCGCGCGAATGTGGCACGTCCACGAACCGTTCGTAGTGCCCGAGGTCGAGATCCGTCTCGGCACCGTCCTCGGTGACAAAGACCTCGCCGTGCTGATAGGGACTCATAGTCCCCGGGTCGACGTTGATGTAGGGGTCGAGCTTCAGAATGCGAACAGCAAAGCCACGCTGGTTGAGCAACCGTCCCAGGCTGGCGGCGACGATACCCTTGCCGATACTAGAGACGACGCCACCCGTGACAAAGATGTACCGGGTGGCCCGTTCATGGCCCGGTGTCACGTGGTGGATACCCGAATGATTTGCACGCGAACGAGGCGGCGCGCCTCCACGGCATCGGCAATCAGGCGCAGCGTATCGAAGCGCACTTCTTCGCCACGCACGGGAGCCCGACCAAGTTGCCCGACCACGAAGCCGCCGATGGTGTCGAAGTCGGCAGTCGGCAGGTCCGAACCGAGCAGGTCGTTGACCTCATAGATCGGCAGGCGACCGTCCACCAGGATGGAACCATCCTCCTGATGCTTGACGGGCAGATCCTCCTCGGTATCGAACTCGTCCTGTATGTCGCCGACAATCTCCTCAAGGATATCTTCAATCGTGACCAGGCCAGCTGTACCGCCATATTCGTCCATGACGACGGCCATGTGAATCTTCATGCGCCTCATGTCCGTCAGGAGGTCGTCGACACGCTTGCTCTCCGGGATGTAGGTCGCCGGGCGCACATACGCGCTGGGAAGGCTGCGGGGGCGGTCGACTCGGGCAAGCAGGCTGAGCAAGTCCTTCACGTAGAGAATGCCGACAATATTGTCGCTGGTGTCCCGGTAAACCGGAATCCTGCTGTGGCCCGAGCTAATCACCATCTGCAGGGCTTCCTCGAGCGTGACATCCGCCGAGAGGCAGTTCATGTCGATGCGGGGCACCATGATCTCGCGAACGGTCGTGTCGCCCAGTTCGAGCACGCCGTGGATCATCTCGTTCTCATCCGTATCGATGGTGCCCTCTTCGTGGCCGACATCCGCCAGCATCCGAATCTCGTCATCCGTAACAAAGGGGGTCGCCGACTCAGGACTCAGGTCGAGCAGCTTGCGGAACATACCGATAAGGGCGTTGCTGCAGAACGTGAACCCCTTCACCACGGGGCCGGAGAACCAGACGCAGGCCAGAACCACGCGACTGACCTTGAGGCTCCATGCCTCGGCGTAGGAGGCAGCAAAGGTCTTGGGCGTAATCTCCGCCAGCAGGACGATGATCAGGGTCATCAGGAGCGAGGCGCCCAGCAGGCCCGCCGGAGAAGCCATGCCACCCGCTTCCAGCCACTTCGCCGACACGACGGTCCACACCGACGAGGCAATGATGATCAGGAAGTTCTCGAGCAGCAGGATGGTCCCGAGCAGGCTGTCATGCTGCTCGCGGAGTCGCTGCAAGGCCACGGCGCGCGGATCGCCCTTCTCGGCCAGATTCCGCACCCGGATACGGTTCACGCTCAGAATGGCCGCCTCGGACGAGCTGAAGAAGGCGACGCCCAGCAGGCAGACGACCAGAATCAAAACGGCGGGGCCGGCGGGGATGGGACCCAAGGGAACCGTAGCCTCCATCAAGGGAGGCAAGCTCGCACTGTACGTGGTCAACGGGACAAGCCCCCCGTATCGGAGGGCACGGGACTATGGCCGGGGTCGGATGACATCAGGTGTGGTCTAGCGTACCCGAAACAGACAACCGTCATGCTTTGGGGGCGGAGTCGGCAGGCGGCTCCGCCGGGGGATTGGCTCGCCCCTCAGGGTCATCCATACCCTGCACGCCCTTGCGGAACTCCCCCATCGCCTTGCCGAGGCCACGCGCCAGCTCGGGCAGCTTGCGCGGACCCACCAAAAGAAGCGCGACAGCACCGATGACGATTGCCGATGTCGTGGACACCATAGGTAGTTACGGAAAGCCTCTCTGAAAGACGTCACTCGAATTCTAGCACGCACCTCGGCCGGGGGGCTTGACCCAGGCCATCCTTTCAACTAGTGTTAACTTGATCTTGGTGTTATCTTTCGTTTTAGATCTTTTCTTTCAGAGCCCCCGCACCCGAACTTTCGGAAAAGGACCCCGCCATGTCCCTGTTGACGATGCGCTGCCTTCCCGCGTTGGCCTTGGTCCTCGCGGCCACCGCCACCGGTTGTGGAACCGCCATGGCCCCTGTGGCCTCTCAAGGTCAGGCGACCGTCATGGCCCGTACCGCCCCCCCCGCCATCCCTGCTTGGAAGAAGGTCCTGATGGTGCGGGACATGACGGCGGCCGAGGTTGCGGCCGACCTGTCGAACTTGGTCCAGACCGCCCATGACCTCGGGCGCGCCCAGGGTGCAGGGCCGATGCTCGAGTATGCCGTTGACAACCTGACGGCCGATCTCGGCAATCGCAAGGACGTCACGGTATCGATGCTGTTCACCCCGCCCAAGTCCTTCGCCAGCGTCCTTGAGGTCATTGTCCGCGACGGCAAGATTGGCGTTTACGACTGGGGCAAGGTCAAGAGCCTCCAGTTCATCCAGATGAAGGCCATGCAGGGCGAGCCCGTCGGCGGCATCGCCTCCCTCGACCAGATCAAAAACGTGCGGGAATTCCTGCTCAAGGCGGGCCTGCGCGCCGGTGCCCAGGGCTTCGATTCCTCGAGCGTCTACTTCAGCCCGCTGCCCAAGCGGAAGCCGGACCTGACGGTCGAGTGGTTCCCCGCCTATGTGGCTGTGACCTACAAGGGTCACTACGCTCAGGGCAAATATGTCCTCAATGCCGGCAGCGGCGAGGTCATCTCGGCTCCCAAGCCCTGAGGCTCCCAATGTGGAAAGCCCCGGTGGTCTTCGGACCACCGGGGCTTCCTTCTACAGCTGGCTTCAGAATCGGGGCGTGTGCCGGTCGCGGATGAAGCGGGCTTCCTGCTCCTCCGCCTCCTGATGCTCGCGGATCTTGGCGAAGACGAGGTAATCGATGAAATCCTCGATATCAAGGATCTTGCTCCGGTCCTTCTCGGCGTCCAGCTTGTTGATCCTGAAGTACTGGTTCCGGAAGTAGGTCTCGGTCAGCTTGATGCGGGTGCCCCACGGATCGACCTTGTCACGCCGCAGGTCTTCACGCAGCTGGGCATAGGCACCGGTCCGCGAGGCCCACAGCGACTCCATTAACTCCATGAGCTCACCGGGCTCGACTTCCTCGAGCGGATCGCCGTAGCGCCGACGGTACTCGGTCACCACCTCGGGGTTCTCGAACTTCTCGAGTTCACGTCGCAACGGGCACGACCTTTCAGGACAACGGGCTCGGATGGGACGCCAAGCGCCCTTCACCAGCGCATCATAGCTCCCCGCTGCGGTCGTGCGCAAAGGACCGCAGCGAATCGGACGATGAAGCTTTCCTTCCTATTAGCCTGATGTTTACCGAGTCGCCGCCGTGAAGGCCGACAGAAAACTTGGCCATCCTGCTCAGGAAAGGGAGACCTAGAATGTCGCATCTCGCAGTCCGCAAGCCTAACGGTATTGCCCCCGTCGGCTCGGTCCGCCGTGACCTCTCGTCCATCCTTGCTGAAGGGGCTGCTGCAGCAAGGCCTGCATCGCCCGGTCGAGACATCGCCGTATTACCGCGGCGAGATCTGGCTGTTCGCCCCGAGCCCACCCGGACGGTGGGAGAGCATCTGCTCAGCAAGTTCACGAGCGGCGCCGGCAAGGTGGGCAGGTTCCTGCACGGCTTGGCCGAGTTGACCGTCGTGCCCCTGGTCGGAGAGCTGGCGTTCATCAAGGGCCGCCAGATCGTGAGCTCCTACGACCGTATTCTTGATCTGCCTTATGACTCGGAAGGCCGCTGGAAGTCCGCCGCAGCCCGGATCAAGCAGGAAGAGGCTCGTCGGGCCAGCGCCGCTATCAGCGACCTTCCTGTCGTTGCCGGCAGCCGGGTGGTTGGCGAGGCCGTCGTGGACGGCACCGTCGCCGTGGGTCGGGCGGCCGTTCGTGGGGCCGAGGCCGTCGGCGACTTCGCCGTCGACGCAACGCTGACAACGGTGCGCGGCGTCCGCAATGCTGGTCGCCTCGCCGGTCGTACGGCACTGGGGGCCATCGGCGACCTCGGCCAGAGCCTGGTCGAGTTCTCTCAGGAAAATCGCGCTAACTTCCGCTAGTTGCAAAAGTGTCATCCCTCCGGGCCGCTGGTCCGGGGGGATGACTCATTTGGGCGAACATGCCTGCGGGGTGCTTGGCAAAGGGTCGACCCATCGGCCAACATGAATGGGGATGTCTGACAGTTTCTGGGATCGGATGCAGGGCTGGCTGGGTAAGCCCGTCCCTGATCGCGCTGGCCGTGTGGCTCCGCGGCCTGCCGGCCAGCAAGGTCCGCGGCGAGACAGGCTTGGCTCTCCACCACCGCCGGACATCGAGGAGCTGCAGAAGGAGAGCGAGGAGCGTCGCTATCTCATTTCGGCGTGGGAGTCGTCGCCGGACCTGATTCCCGAGTTCAGACAGCCCACCTACATGTACAAGTTGATCACGACCGAGCGCGAATATGTCCAGGCTCAGCTCCATGCGCTCCAGCAGGCCAGGGCGGCGTTGGCCGCTACAGGAGAGGTCGAGGGCGACGCCGCGGATGAGCTGGAGGGCCGCGAAATTGCACTGCGGATGGACCTGAACCGTTTGTTCGGCCTGATCAAGAAGGTGACCGGCGTCCAGCGCACCGGGACCGGTGGCACGGACTTCATGCCGATGTAGCCCGGCAGGGCTTGTGCACGATGGTGCCCCAGGGACACGATGCCTCCGGAGGGCACGTCATGTCGTGCTGGTCTTTCCGGGGCTACGAGGGGCAAGGCATCTGCGGTCCTGATGGCGAAAGCCTCGCCCAGTTCCGTCGCGCGGCAAGTTCGGCGCTCGAATGTCAGGGCCTGCCCGAGACGACGGCAGGGCTCGAAACCGGCATGGTCACCGACGCCCTGCTGCAGGGGGCTGACGTACTCGGGGCCTTGCTGACAGACACCCGGCAGGGCAGGGATGGCGTGGTCGCCGACGTCCACTTCTCCGATGAATGCGGTGCCATCCTCGCCTACGAGCCCGAGGACGGCACCTTGTGGCCCTCGCTGGACGACCTCTGGCAAACAGCCCCGCAGCGATGGACCGGCAAGTTGCGCGACGGCGTCGTGCATCCTGTCCACGGTGACTCGGAGCCCGCTCGGCCGCGCGCCGACCTTCCCGTCGCCCGAGGCGAGGAACCCGGTGTCGAGGATACGTCGGAGACCTTCGGGTCGTGGGAAGACCCCTTGCAGGAACCGCCCGCGCCACGGGTAGAATGACGCCATCCACTTGGACCGCAGGGTCCCGACACGCCAGGAAGGCCCATGCTCGAATCACTCAACGCCGCACTCGTGTCCCGTCGCTTCCTCAAGGCCATCAGCGGCATCGATTGTTTCGACAAGGACATCGTCCGTGCGACGGGCCTTGCAGCAGCAGAAGGTGGCGCCGATGCCCTGGACGTGGCAGCGGACCCCGATCTGGTGCGCGAGGCCCGCGATGCTGCACCCGGGTTGACCATCTTTGCCTCCTCCGTGGTTCCTGAGGTCCTGGTCGCATCCGGCGCCGACGTTCTGGAGATCGGCAATTATGACGCCCTCTACCGGGCAGGCGAGGAACCCACGACGCAAGAGATCCTGGAGTGGACGCGCCGTACGGTCGCGCTGGCGCGCCCCGGTACCCCGGTGTGCGTTACGCTGCCCGGTCGCGCCTCGCTGGCCGAGTCCATCGACCTCGCCGTGCAACTTCAGGCCGCAGGAGCCTCCGTGCTGCAGGTCGAAGGCATCATGGCCTACCCTGAGGGTGGCCTCGCCGGCTCCCTTCGCGCCATGGCCGATGCCCTTCAGGTCGTCTCGGCCGTTGCCGGCATCGTCGAGATTCCGGTGTTCCTCGCAGGCGGCGTGGATGCCCAGAGTGCCCCGCACGCGCTTGCGTCCGGTGCCTGTGGTATCGGTATCGGCCGTGCCCTCCGGGCAACCGGTTCCGTTGCAGAGGGTGCCTTGTTGCTCCGCCAGCTGCGGCAGGCCATGGAGCGTGTCGGCGTGCCCGGCAAGGGGCTTCGCCTGCAGGCCTGATGTCAAATGGGGGCCCAGCCACGCGATCGCGTGGTCGGGCCCCTTTGTCTTGGGTCCCGGCGCGTCTGGAGACAACGGGAATGTTGCGCCCGAACGAGTGCCATGGCTGCGAGTGTCGGGCCCGAAAGCCGCCGCAGGCCACGCACGGCCCTGCAATGCACACATGCCCCGGCACGGCGTGCTTGGGGGCATTGCCCCTCATCCGTCCGTCCGCCTGGGCTGCAGGGCCGGACCGGTGATGCTCCCGTCCGGCGGAGGAGTCCATCGATACGTCGCGTCCAGCCCCTGGCCCATGGCACGGTGCTGCTCGGGCTGCTTGCGGGTTGCGGGGTCGGGACCCCGGCTGCCCGGACCGATCGGACAACCCACGCCGTGCAGCCCGCCGAGCAGGCCGTTCCCGGGGACAAGGCTCCTGGCTTACAGATGCCCATTTCGCGGGTCCCCCGCATGGCAGGCGCCATGGCCCTGCCACGCCTGGACGCCCTTGTCTCGGGCATTCCGGCCGTCGTCACGGAAGGTGCCGGCATCCTGAGCGTATTTCCGACCCCCGGGTTCGGCGGTGCGCGCTGGATCGATCTCTACCAGCCCTTCTTCGCGGGCTCCGCACGGGCCCCGGCTTTCGAGGGCCTGCCCTTCGGGATCGAGCCCGGTATCTTCAACCGGATGTACTTTCTCGGCGTCAACAACCACTTCGGACTCTACCTGCCCTACTACCACACGATCGGGGGACTCAGTCCGCTCTTAATCAAGGCACCCGATGCACTGTTCTACTACTATTCCTTGCTGGTCAACCAAGGGAGCGCGCTATCGGCCGTCACCTACACCACGCGGCAGTTGCTGACGCCCTATGGCGTTCACGGCGTCTGTCCCGGCGTCACGCCCGGGGTCCTCTCGCTGCTCGGATGGATCGGTGCCCGGCCCGGCGTGAAGTCCCGGGTCCTGGTTCCGTAGGCAGGCCCACCCTATCCATCGGGTACCGGCGGGTGTTTGCCTAGCCTTGCTGCCATGCCTATCATGTCGCCATGGATACGGTGCATCGCCCAACCTTAGAGCGGTCCGAGCAGGAGCGCGTCCGCCTGGACAAACTCGCCTCGATGCAGGATGCGGGCATCCAGGCCTACCCGCCCGAGTTTCGCCCGACGGCGACCACCGCTGGCCTGCACGACCGTTACGCGAACTTGCCCGCCGGAGAGGACACGACGGACATCGTGCGCCTTGCCGGTCGCATCGTCAGCCGCCGCACCTCGGGCAAGTTGTGCTTCATGGACCTGGTCGACGGCACGCACGGGCGCATTCAGATTTTTGCCGACCTTGGTGGCCTTGGTGAAGAGGCCTTCCGCAGGCTGACGGAGTGGGTCGACCTTGGCGATATTCTGGGTGTCGAAGGTCATGTCCGGCGGACACGTCGTGGGGAACTTTCCGTCCAGCCGTCCTCCTGGACCATGCTTGCCAAGGCCCTGCGGCCCCTGCCCGAAAAGTGGCACGGTCTGACGGATGTCGAGGTCCGCTATCGGGCCCGGCACCTCGACCTGATCACCAACCCTGAGGTGCGAGAAGCCTTCATCAAGCGGTCGCGGGCGGTCTCTGCCATCCGGCGTGTCCTCGATGCCGAGGGCTTCCTCGAGGTCGAGACCCCGATGTTGCACGCCATCCCGGGCGGTGCGGCAGCGCGGCCTTTCCTGACGCACCACCAGGCCCTCGATCTCGAGCTCCACCTGCGCATCTCGCCCGAGCTGTACCTGAAGCGTCTCGTCGTCGGTGGCCTGGAGCGCGTCTACGAGATCAATCGAAGTTTCCGAAACGAAGGAATCTCGACCCGGCACAACCCGGAGTTCACCATGATCGAGGTCTACCAAGCCTATGCGGACTATTCGGATATGATGACATTGACCGAACGCCTTGTGGCGGCCGCCGCAACGGAAGCCTGTGGCGGTACACGCATCCCCTGCCAACAGCATCCGACGGGCTTCCTGGACCTGACTCCCCCTTGGCCGAGGCGGACGATGCAGGCCCAGGTGGACCTGTTCCTGCGCGAGATGGGCCACGATCCCGACGCGCTGGACCTGGATGCCCGTCTGCGGATTCTGGTGGCTCAGGGCGGCACGGTTCCCCGTGAGGTGACGCCAGGTTCGGTGCTGGCGGCGCTCTTCGACTGTTTCGACAGCAGGTTGCTCGATCCCGTCTTCATCACGGACTTCCCGGTCGAGGTCTCCCCGCTGGCAAAGCGGCATCGTGACGACCCCAGCCTGACGGAGCGATTCGAGGTCTTCATTCTGGGACGTGAACTTGCCAACGCCTTCAGCGAGCTCAACGACCCCCTGGATCAGCGGGGTCGCTTCGAGGCGCAGGCCGCCGCCAAGGCATCGGGGGACGAAGAGGCCCATGCCGTCGATGAAGATTACCTCGGTGCCCTCGAGCAGGGGATGCCCCCCACCGGCGGTCTCGGGATCGGCATCGATCGCCTCGCGATGCTGCTGTGCGATGCGGCATCCATCCGCGACGTCATTCTCTTCCCTCTGCTGCGCCCAAGGGCCTAGAGAAGACGTGCAGGACGCCCCTGAGCAAGGGCGCTGGGGCCTGGCGCTGGCCGTCCACGGATGGGCGCTTGGCGCCCTGCTGCCTTTCGAGGTCGGCTTGCTGCGCGCCATGAACGTGGGGGACGCAGGGCTTCCAGGCGTCCTGACCGCGCTCGTCTCGCAGCACCTGCCCGGCAGGGTGCTGCTGCCGGGCCTGGTGCTGCCCGCTGCGTGGATCCTGATGGACTTGTTCAGTGCCTATGGACATTCACCGTGGAGAGACAGCCCGCCGAGGCGCCACTTGGGCAGGATCCTGCGTGAGGCGGTCGGCTTGGCGGCCTTGGTCGCCGTGCTCGGGGGGGGACTCTACCTCGTGTCGTGGCTGGGGTTGCTGGGCGAGGGCGTGGTACCGGGCTGGAACCTGATTACCTCGGGCTTCAGGAGCCTTGGGCTGGTCGCCGTCTTCGTTGGAGTGCCCGAAGTCATCGGGTACGTCTGGTCCACCTCGGCCCCGCCTGATGGCCGGGCGCGACAGATGCCCGGTGGGCGCCTGTGGCTCCTGATCCGCCCGTGTCTCCTCCTGCTGATGCTTGCTCCATTGCCTCTGGTCACGCAAGGCTTCGGGGTCCTGTGGGCGGTCTGGGCGCTTGGCTTGCGCCTCCTCGTCCTCGCCGTGGACCTACACCGTCATGACCGCCGCAAGCGCGCCATCAGGCAATAGGTCGACGCCCCTCGAATGCACGCGCGAGCGTGACTTCGTCGACGATGTCCAACTCGGCGCCCGCCGACAGGCCGGAAGCGAGACGGGTGCATGTCAGCCCCATGGGCACGAGGAGCCGGGACAGATAGAGGGTCGTGGCCTCACCCTCGACGGTCGGTTCCAACGCAAGCAGGACTTCCCGCAAGGCCGGATCCCGCAGGCGCTCGAGCAGCGTGCGAATATTGAGTTGCTCGGGGCCAATGCCATCCAAGGGTGAAAGCAGGCCGCCAAGGACATGGTAGCGACCCTTGAACTCGCGGGTGCGCTCCAGAGCCAGCACCTCACGGGTGCCGGACACTACGGCCAAGAGGCCGCCATCCCTTGCCGGATCGGCACAGATTCGGCAGATAGCGCCGTCGGCAAGGTCGTGGCAGACCGAGCACCTGCTGAGCGCGCGCCGCGCTGAAACCAGAACCGAGGCCAGCCGCTCGATGGCCTCGACCGGCTGGGCCATGAGGTGAAGACCGAGGCGCTGGGCGCTCTTGTGCCCGATGCCGGGCAGCCGCTGGAACTCGGCCACCAGATCCTGCAGGGGCCCGGGAAGTGGCAAGGAGGCAGCCTAGAAGAGACCGGGCATGCCACCCATGGCACCGGCGATGCCACCAAGCCGCTGCTCCGCTTCCTGCCGGGCCTTGGCCTGCGCATCCCGCAGCGCCCCGAGGACGAGATCCTCGAGGGTCTCGACGTCATCGGCATCGACAGCATCGGGGCGAATGGAAACGGCCACGACATCCCGATGTCCGTCGACCATCACCGTGACGGCACCCCCGCCGGCCGACCCCTCGATGCGGATCGCCTTCAGGCCTTCCTGAGCCTTCTGGAGGTCCTCCTGCATCTTCTGGGCCTGACGCATCACGCGACCCAGATCCATGCCCCCCATGCCCCCGGGAAATCCGCTCTGCATCTTGCCCACGGCCCACACCCCCTTTGTCGGGCCCATGGTAGCAGACCGGGGGTATGATGAAGGGAACCCGATGGGGCCCTGCCTCGTCAAGCCAGCTGAGGACTCTCTTCGTGCCCGCCACCCCAGAGCAGATGCACCTGGTGCGCCGAGCCCTGGACGGGGACAAGCGAGCCTTCGAGATCCTCGTCGACCCGTCGCTTGATCGCCTGTACGCCCTGGCCCACTCCCTTGCGGGGAATCCCGATGATGCCGCTGATGTCCTGCAGGATGCGCTGCTCAAGGCCTATCGTGCCCTCGGTTCCTTCCGCGGCACGAGCGACGTCCATGGTTGGCTCTGCCGTATCGTGCGCAACACGGTCCTCGATGAGTTCAAGAAGGCTTCCAGGCGGCACGAGGAGCCGACGGACCAGGTTCCGGAGCGCGCAGGGGGCGGGCTCGAGAAGCAGCTCGAGGACAAGCAACTGGGCGAAGTGGTCCGTGAGGCCGTCGACGCCCTCTCCGACAAGCTGCGCGGCCCCCTGCTGCTCTACGATCTCGAGGGTTACGACTACCAGGAGATCGCCACGATGCTCGATCTGAACCTCGGCACGGTGAAGTCCCGGCTCAATCGGGCAAGGGAAAGCCTGCGACAGACCCTTCTCGATCGCAAGGATCGCTGGTCGTCGTGGCTGGAAGGCAGGACCGATGGATTGCCGACAGGCTGAGCCGCTCCTTGCGACGTGGATGGATGGGTCAGGCAGCCTCGGGAGCCCCGAGGAGGTCGAGGTCGAGGGCCATGTCGCGTCGTGCGGATCGTGTCGCGGCCATCTGGCCGAGCTGCGTGCCCTTCAGGAGCAGGTGCGCTTGATGCCGACTCCATCGTTGCCCGATGACTTCCGCCAGCGCTTCCACCTTGCGCTGGCCGCCGAGCCCTTGCCGGTACGGCCTTGGCACCGCCGGTTGCGTGACGGTCTGAACTGGCCTTCCCTCGCCCTCGGCGCCGTCAGCGCGGCCGCGCTGACCTTCTTCCTCTGGCGTGCGCCGGATCCCGGCATCATCCTCGAAGCCAAGGCCGTGCCGGTTGGTCAGGATGTCGCGGTCCAAGTCGCCTTCGAGGTCCAGGAGGATGTTCGGGACGTGACCTTCGATGTCCGCCTGCCGGAAGGCCTGCGCTTCGTCGATGCCAAGGGCCACGATGTCGTCGAGACCCACGTGACTTGGCAGGGTGAGCTGCGCAAGGGCAGGACGGTCGTCCCCATCGCCGTGCGCGCCCTGCAACCCGGTCGCTGGGAGATTACGGCGGTCGTCCGCAAGGATCGTTCCATTCGCGAGACCCATATCGTCCTGCCCGTGACGCAACCCGGACAGACGCTTAAGCCCGCGCACCAGGGAGGTGACGCATGACCCACGGATTCCTGACGGTCGGCCTCTTGCTGGCCCTTGCCTGGACCCAGCCGGCCTGGGCGGGACCCCGCCCGGCCCCGACGCCGACACCCTCCCCCACACCCGCCGTCCTGCCTATCGGCGGGATTCAGGTTCGGCTCGGTGTTCCGGGATCCCAGCCATCCGGGGCCAGCCATATCGAAGCCCCGCGATTCCGCTAGGACCTTCAGGCCGTGGACGATTGCCTCTTTTGCCGTATCGTGGCCGGCGATCTGCCCGCCAGCATCGTGCATCGCACGGAGTCCGGCGTCGCCTTCGCCGACAGGTCGCCGCAGGCCCCGACGCACGTCCTCGTCGTCCCAGTGACCCATTGCAGCGGCTTTCAGGATATGCCCCCCGAAGTTGCCGCAGGTCTCGTCACGACCGTCCAGGAGACGGCCCGACTGCTGGGCGTGGACCATGCCTATCGGTTGGTCGCCAATCAGGGCGCTGGTGCCGGACAGTCCGTCTTCCACTTGCACTTCCATCTGATGGCCGGCCGTCCCTTGCAGTGGCCACCCGGCTAGAAGGCTTGCCTGCCACCGGATTCCGCGCTACCATACAAGCTCATTTACGAGTATTTTGCCGTTGAGAGGGGGTGAGTCCACATGGCTGAAATCCGGGTTACGGAAGGCGAGAGCATCGAATCGGCGCTCAAGCGTTTCAAGAAGAAAATCCAGAAGGCCGGCATTCTCTCCGAAATCAAGCGCCGCGAGCGCTACGAGAAGCCCAGCGTCCGCCGCAAGCGCAAGTCCGAGGCCGCGCGCAAGCGCCGCTCCTGATTCGGTTCGTGGCCGAGCGTCTTTCCTGCGGGAAAGGCGCCCGGCCACTTTGGGGCGGTCACGGCTATAATCGAAACTGGGGGTGCCGCCATGGCTGAGATTGCGCACGAGCATGAAGTGCAGATTTCCCGTCCGTTCCGGCTGGTCGGCGGTCCGGGCGGGTTTGCCGCGCTGGTCGCCTTGGTCGTCTGGGGCCTGATGCTGTCGGGCGTCCCGTCGTGGTGGCCTGCCTTCGCCGGGGGAACTGCGTCGCTGCTCGTGCCCGCCGCGTTGCTGCTGGCCGTGACGTGCACCGGCGCCGGATTCGTTCATGTCCTGAGAACCCACGAACCGGCCATCCAGCATACGCACGCCCGATACGGACTGCTCGGCGCCTTGACGGTCGGTGTCTTCGGCTTGGTGGCCGTCCTGTCCCATCTGGGCGCCCCGACCCTGGTCACGCCCCTGCCGGCGGCCGCGATCATGGTGTCGCTGTTCCTGAACCAGCGAATTGCGCTGGCCGCCGTGCTGGCGTGGGGCCTGCTGCTTCAGGCACTACCTGCCCAGGGAGCCGACGTGCTCATCATCGGCAGCTTGGGCAGTTGGGCCGCCTTGCATGCGCTGCGTCGTGTCCGCGAGCGCTGGGATGTTGGCCGGGCGGGCTTCAGGGTCGCGGCAGTCATGGCCGTCTCGACCTTGCTCATGATGCTGCTTCGCGGCCGTGGCCTTGATGATGCGGGGTTGTCGGCGGTTCATGCCGCCCTCTCCGGGCCCATGGCCGTCGTCCTTGCCGTGGGCGTCCTGCCCTATCTGGAGAAGCTTTCGGGCATCGTGACGCCCTTCACCCTGCTGGAACTGGCGAACCCCGCACAGCCTCTGCTGAGGACCCTGCTCCTCAAAGCACCGGGCACCTACCATCACAGCATCTTGGTGGGCAACCTGGGAGAGGCGGCGGCCGAGGCGGTCGGTGCCGATCCCTTGCTGGTGCGCGTGGGCGCCTACTACCACGATGTCGGCAAGACCAAGCGCCCATACTTCTTCATCGAGAACCAGCAGGGCATGCCCAACCAGCATGACCAGATATCCCCAAGGCTTTCCGCCCTTGTCATCACGGCACACGTCCGTGAAGGCATCGAACTGGCGCGTGAACATCGCCTGCCCGAGCAGGTCGCGGCCTTCATCCCGACGCACCACGGGTGCTCTCTGGTCTCCTACTTCTTCCACCAGGCCAAGGAAGCCGAGGGTGGCGAAGAGGTCCTCGAGGAGCACTTCCGCTATCCGGGGCCACGCCCCACCACCAAGGAGACGGCCATCGTGATGCTGGCGGATGGCGTGGAAGCCACCTGCCGGACCCTTACCCGGCCTTCACCCGAGCAGATCGAGGCCACCATCCGCAGGATCGTCCAGAAGCGGGTCGACGAGGGCGAGTTGTCCGAGGCACCGCTGACACTGGCTGAAATCGAGGTCATCATCGGCGTCTTCAACCGGATTCTTCAGGGGCTCTATCACCAGCGCATCGAATACCCCGACCAGTTGCTGGAGCGGGAGGAGCGTGCACGGCGAGAGGACAGGAGGCGCCTTGGAGGTTCAACTCGAGCCTGAAGTCCCGGCCCCGGACCTCGATACGGAGGTCTGGGGCCGACGCCTCTGCCAGGCGATGGTGCAGCTGGCCTTGCCCCCCGATACGGTGCTGGCCATCAGAGTCGTATCCGATGAGGCCATGCAGGCCATCAATCGGGACCATCGGGGCCTCGATCGACCGACGGATGTCCTGTCCTTCCCCATGTACGACAAGGCTGACCTCGAAGGCATCCTGTCAGGTACCGTGGAGCGGGACCCCGGTCCCCTGTTGCTCGGTGACCTGGTCGTTTCGTTGGAAACGTGTGCGCGGCAGGCTGCAACCTACGGTCACGGCCTGGATCGGGAGTTCGGCTTCCTGCTTGCCCACGGTCTGTTGCACCTGATGGGTGATGACCACGAGGAGCCCGAGGACGAGGCCCGCATGAGAGCCCGTCAGCGGCAGATCATGGATGACTGGGGTCTCAGCATGGAGACCGCATGAGGTTCCGTGCCGACGGCTTCCTTTCCAGCTTTCGTTTTGCCGGGGCCGGGTTGGCGTTCATGTGGCGGACACAACGGAATTTCAGGGTGCACGTGGTCGCCACGGCGGTTGCGGTCTCCGCCGGCCTGGCCCTCGCCTGTCCCGCCATCGAGATGGCCATCATCCTGCTCGTCTGTACGGGCGTGGTGGCGTGTGAGATGCTCAACACCGCCATCGAGAACGCGGTGGACCTCGCGACGCGCGACCGACATCCCCTTGCCAAGGCCGCCAAGGACGTTGCCGCAGGTGCGGTGCTCGCCTCTGCCCTTACGGCCGCTGTGGTGGGGGCGGTGATTCTGGGACCACGGGCGTGGACACAATGGGGACCCGTGGTTCTATCCGTTTTCCCCTGACCCGCGCCATCAGGCTGCGGCCTGCAGCTCCGATTCCTGCGGCCACGATTCGGCCTCGGACGAAGGCCTTTTGGCCTGCCACGACGACGCCGTCGATGATCGGCTCGGCAACGCGCTCCTGAATCCTGCGGGTCGTATCGGCAGCGGCCCCGGTGACCCGGGCCAGATCACCGGCAGCATCTCCCAGTCGGGCACCGGCCTCGCGGACGTGGCCGCCTACGCCTTCCAAGGCCTCTGCCTCGCGCGTCACGCGCTCGAGGACCCGCTCCACGCGATCCACTGCTTCCGGCAGGCGCTGCATCGTGCGCGCGAGCAGCAGCAGGACCCAGCCGGCAAGGACCCCGAGACCCACGCCCAACCACGTCAGAACGGCCTCTCCAAGCTGCTGCAAGTCACCATAGGGCGCAACCGCGAGTGTCACCGGAACGGCGCCTCACGCTCCCGGCGCCGGGCCTCGCTGACCTGCTCGGCCAGCATGCGTTGTCTGTCGCGCTCGCGAACTCGAGCGGCTTGCTCACGCAGTTGATCGGGCAGAACGGCCCGTTCACGCTCGCGGTCCTCTTCACGCTGGGCCTCGAGCCGCGAGAAGAAGCGCGCAACCACCATCTGCGCCAGCTTGCCAGCCCAATCGGCCAAGCTCTGGAAAGGCCGCACCAGCGCCTCCCGCAACGTCCGCCCGATGCGCTGCAGGGCCCCCATGAAACCGCTGCCCTGCCCCGCCTCAGGCTTGGTCGGGGCCTGCAGGTCAAGCCCGCTGGCATAACGCTGGGGCAGCCAATCCGTGAGACCGGCCAAGGCCCGCGTCAAAGCCCGGAGCCGACCTGCCGGCCGCCCTTGGACAGGGGCGCCGCTTGGGCGAAGTTCATCGGCGTGCATCTCTGTTGTCAGTTATACCCCCGAGGGGCCTCAAGCTGACGTCAGCGGCCCTAAAGCCACTTCGGGAACCAGATGTGCATGTGGTAATACCGCCAAGGAATTGGCCAGCCCGCCAACAGCGGATAGAAGAAGACGAACAGGCCGGCGACAATTACCAGGTAGACAGGCGGCAGAAACGCCGTCCGCTGATGGCGCCAGAGCCTGTCGAGGATGAAGGCCAGCAGGATGCAGGTGAAGGGGATGGCCTCGAACATGTAGTGCATGAAGACGAGCGCCCTGGGTTCGACGCCCCACGCCAGCCACAGGCCGAGCGCGAAGGCTGCCGGCAGGCCGAACCGCCAGTCGAGGCGGCGGAAGGCCACCCAGGTCGCACCGAGAACCACGGGGAGGTAGGCCCACCAGATGGCCGGGTTGCCGATGGCGACAATACCGCCGATCGTGCCGTCCTTGAAGTCCTTGAACCAGTACCAGGTCGGCCGGTACATCAAGGGCCACGTCCACCACGAAGACTGGTAGTTGTGGCTGGCCGTCATCTCGGCGTGATACCGGTACATCCGGCCCTGCAGTTCCCAGAGGTCGCGCAGCGTGTGCTCGGGGTGCTGTACGAACCAGGGGACGTAGCTCAGGACATAGACGAGAACCGGGACCACGCCGGCAAAGACCACGAGGCGGAGGGCCAGGCGCGACCCCAGACCGTCCGGGTCGCCTACCCTGCGGTAGCGGATGGCCTCGAACAGCAGCAGGAACACCCCGATGCCCCAGGCATAGATGGCGGACCAACGGCTGGCCACGGCGGCCCCCATGGCGAGGCCCCAGAGCAGGAGTGGGCCCTCTGCCGCCAGAAACGCACCCATCCTCCCGGGCCCGGACAAGGCGACGACGGCCGAACGCTCCGGCTGGTCCGGCAGCCAGAGCCGGACAGGGCTGCGCAGGGCCTTCTGCCACAGCGCCCAAGCACCCAGGCACATGAAGAGCACGACGAAGATGTTGGTCATGGCGACCCTGCTCTGCACGAAGAAGATGCCATCCATCGCCAGCAGCGAGGTGGCAAGGACAGCCACCCGGCGCTGACCGAACATCTGCCGGCTCATCGCATAGACGACGCCCAGCGTGGCTGCGCCCGCCAGCAGACTCGCAACCCGCCAGCCCCAAGCATCCGGGGTGCCCGTGAGCAGGAGAGCACCGGCGATGGCCAGCTTTCCAAGATGAGGGTGGGTCCACTCGTAGGGCTCGACCCCACCGATGAACTCCTTTGCCGTCCGGGCGTGGTAGACCTCGTCGAAGATCTGCTCATTGGGCAGGCCGAGGCGAACAGTCCCAAGGGCCAAGAAGCCCGCAGCGAGGCCGACGAGCCAGCGCGTATCCACGGGCCCCCAGGGTTCACGAGCCGGCATCAGGACCTCGGGGCCGCGACGGACCTTGCGCAGGCCCATCGCCAGCATCGCGTGATGCAGCAGCCTGCGGGGAGGAGCATCGGCCGGCAGCAGGACCCTGCCAAGAAGGTCCCCGAAGGCGAACATCGCCAACAAGACGGCCACCAGGATCAGGCCGGACTCGAACAGCTCCCGTACCGCACCCCACCACGCCGCGGGCGGGTGATACAGGCCGAAGGCATAGGCGAGATTGGCGGTGGCGACGGCCGTCAAGATGGCCCAGTGGAGACGGATCCGGGTATTGACGGCCGCGGCCACGGTCAGCAAGCCCAGCCCCAGGAAGATATAGCGCTCGTGCATACGCGTCGTCAGCAGGAAGCACGCGAGCGGAACGAGGGCCATCAACAGGTCGGCGCGCGGCAAGGAGAGCTGCTTGCCCGCCTCGATGACCTTCCAGACGAGGATGCCCAGCACGATGGAGACGAGCACGATGCCCCACGCCGCGTGCGGGATGCCCAGAAGCTTGCGACTGTCGGGCTGCCACATGCCCGTGGCCGCCCACAGGTTGAACGCATTCACGGAGCTGTGCGGATAGGTCGCGGCCGTCGCCGCAAGCTTCTCACGCAGGAAGACGAATGGGCCGACCAAGCCTCCGTGGGCCTTGTCCAGCATCGTGAACGGAAGCATCAGCGCATAGCCCAGGGCGGCCCCGCGAGCCACCGCCTTGAACCACCGCGACAGTGAGGCCGCAGGGCCACCCGCCAGAAGCAGCATGGGCGCCACGAACACGGCCTGGGGCTTGACCAGGCCGGCCACGGCCAGGATCAGCATCGAGGTCTCGAGCCTGCCCTCGCGACGGGCGACCCACCCCCACGCCACGGTTGCGAGCAGGACGGCGTCCATCTGGCCCCAGAAAGCCGAGACGCCCCAACTCAAGGGCGAGAGCAGCCAGGCGGATGCCAGCCAAGTGCGGGCGCGCGGACCGATGCGACCGTCCGTCAGCCGAAGGAAGGCCGCCAGCGTCACGAAGTCGGCCACGACGCCCGGCAGTTTGACAAGGACGCGGGTCACGAGGGGACCCACTGCGTTCCCACCGAGGAGGCCCTGCAGCAGCGCGTCCACCAGCCCGATGATGCCGAGCACATACAGGTACGCCGGCGTGTAGTCGCACCAGATGGTTTCGTAGAAGTGCCACGGACCCTCGTGGGCCAGTTTGTAGGCCCAGGCATGGAAGGTCCTGACGTCGGCCTCGAACCCCGGAGCCCATACCATCAGGACGAGGCGCAGCAGGACGGCGAAGGCCACGAGGGCTGCCGGCAACCGCGGGAAAAAGGCCCTGAGGGAAAGGCCTTGCCAGAGGCTGCTCAACGAGGACCCCCAAGTCCGGTTTCAAGGGCGGCACGCTGCATGGCCCACAGGGTTACCAAGCCACCATGGGCCAGACCGAGCAGGGTATCCATCTCTTCACGGCCCATCGGACGGCCCTCGGCCGTGAAACCCACTTCGATGAGCCGGCCATCACCCGTCATCACGACCGTCCCGTCGACGCCGGCCTCGCGGTCTTCGTGGTAGCACAGGTCCAGGACCGGATCGCCACGGAACAGGCCCACGGAGATGGCGGCGATGGGTTGCAGGGCCGGCAGGGCCTTGAGCATGCCCTGGCCCACCATCCACGAAAGGGCATCGTGAAGCGCGATCCACGCACCCGTGATCGCGGCGGTGCGCGTTCCACCATCGGCCTGCAGGACATCGCAGTCGAGGGTGATCGTGCGCTCGCCAAGGGCGGCGAGGTCAAGCGACATGCGAAGGGAGCGCCCGATCAGGCGCTGGATCTCCTGGGTACGTCCGCCTACCTTGCCGTCGCGCTCGCGACCTGAGCGGTCATGCGTCGCCCGGGGCAGCATCGCGTATTCGGCCGTGATCCATCCCTCGCCGGGGCGCTGATCCCGACTCCACGCCGGGACCCTGTCCTGCACGGAGGCATTGCACAGGACACGGGTGTTGCCGAACTCGGACAACACCGAGCCCTCCGCATACCGGGTGAAACCGCGGGTGAAGCGGATTTCACGGAGCTGGTCGGGTCTTCTGCCATCGATTCGGGTCACGGTAGCCTCCGGCGCACAAGGATAAGCGATACGACATGGCCGTGCAAACGTCTTGACGCTGCGGGGGGGGCGTGGGATGGTACCGCGCGGGCGCACGCCGCCTGCCCGGTCCGACGAGGAGGTCGTTCATGGAAGTCGCCGCCATCGGCATGGAAACCATCGGAATCGTCGGCGGGGGCGCGATGGGGTCCGGCATTGCCCATGTCTGTGCGGCAGCGGGCTTCCAGGTCCTGCTGGCGGACGCTTCGGACGAGATGCGCGAGAAGGGTGTCCGGCAGGCGCAGGAGCTGTTTGCCCGCAAGGTCAAGAAGGGCCAGCTGGATGCCGCGGCGGCCGAGGAAGCGGCGGCGCGGATCCGGGGCGTTGCCGACCTGCAGGGTCTGGCGTCGGCCCAGTTGGTCATCGAGGCCGTCACCGAGCGGCTCGAGATCAAGCTTGAGGTCTTTCGGGCCCTCGATGGCATCCTTGCGCCTGATGCCTTGATCGCATCCAACACCAGCGCTCTGCCCATCCGCAGCTTGGCTGCGGCGACCGCGCGGCCAGGTCAAGTCCTGGGCTTGCACTTCTTCAACCCCGCACCAGTGATGGCTCTGGTCGAGGTCATCGCCCATCCTGAAGTTGCCGCGACGACCATGGAGGCCGGTATGGCCTTCTGCAAGGCCATCGGCAAGCAGGCCGTCCGGATTGGTTCGGACGCTGCCGGGTTCCTCGTCAACCGACTGCTGCTGAGCTTCATGAACGAAGCCGTGATGATGCTCGAGGAACACGGACCGGATGCCTTCGAGGCCATCGAGGTCATGGCGGCGACCCGGGGCTTTCCGATGGGTCCCTTCACCCTCGCCGATCTCGTCGGGGTCGAGGTATGCGTCCATGTGCTGGACACCCTCGAGGCCGCTTTCGGGGACTCATTCCCGCGCAACCGCCTGCTCGATCGCATGGTCGAGGCGGGTCGGTTCGGCCAGAAGCGGGGCAAGGGCTTCAGGAACTACGACGGTAACGACGATGCCTGGGTCGCGCAGACGCTCGACGCGCTCGGCGCACCCGAGAAGATCGGTCCGTGCTCGTTCGACAGGCTGATGCTCGCCGTCGTCGCCGAAGCGGGCCGCATGCTCGATGAGGGCCTCGTGGCCGTGACGGACATCGACCTCGCCATGAAACTGGGCACGGGGCTCGAGCCCGGCCCGATGGCTTGGGTCGACGCCCGAGGTGTCGCGTCGGTGGTACGCGACCTGGAAGCACTGGGCACCCTGGGCAGCCGCTTCGGCGTGCCTGAGTCGCTAAGGCGTGCCTTGGCCGAAGGGCGGACGGGCCAGGGAGGCCCGGGCATGGTGCCTCCACCTGCGCCCCCCAAGCCACGTGAACTGGTCAAGACGCGTATTGAGGACGGCGTGGCGATCCTTGGCCTGTGCCAGCCGCCGGCCAACGTGCTGTCGACCCCGATGCTGGAGGCCATCGAGGCTGCTTTCCGGACGGTCGTGGCCATGGCCGAGGTCAAGGCCATCGTCCTCACGGGCCAGGGCAAGCCCGGCTTCTTCGTGGCAGGGGCGGACATCAAGGAAATCGGGCGGCTCGAAGACGCCGCCGCGACAGAACGCTTGCTGAAGCGGGCCCACGAGATCTTCCGGGGCATCTGGAAGGCACCCGTGCCCGTCATCGCGGCCATCAACGGCTGGTGTCTGGGCGGAGGCCTCGAGCTCGCCCTCGCCTGCCACATCCGGTTGGCTTCGGCCTCTGCCATGATCGGCCTGCCCGAAGTCACGCTGGGCATCATCCCAGGGTTCGGGGGGACGCAACGCCTCGCACGCCTCGTGGGTACGGCGCGGGCGCTCGAATTGACGCTCTCCGGGTCGCACATCCCGGCGGATGAGGCATCGAGGATTGGCTTGGTCAACAAGGTCGTCCCGGATGAGGCCCTCGAGGCGACTGCCCTGGAGATGGCGCGGGTCGTGGCAGGGCGGGGCAAGCTGGCCCTCAAGGCTGTCCTGGACGCCGTCCGCGTCGGTATCGAGCAACCCCTGGACGAAGCGTTGGACACGGAGGTTGCCCAGTTCGTGAAGGTCATGGAGACGCACGACCGGATGGTCGGCGTCTCGGCCTTCCTGCGCGGGGACAAGCATCCACGCTTCACGGATCGCTGACCTGCCCCTTAACCTCATATTGACGCAAGCTTGGTGCTCCGAATGGCGACAAGCATGACGTCCCCCTTGAGGAAGCTTCCATGACGCTGAACCGCCAAGCCTTGATGCTGACGCTGGCCGCGACCTTGACGGCCTGCGGCCAGGCTCAGGCGCCCTCCCTTGCTGCCCGGGCCAATGTCCAGCAGCAGGGCATGGCGACGATGTCCGCGCCTCGCCAGCAGGAGCTTGCGAGGCTCGATTCCGAGGATCTCACGGACCGTCCTCTGGGCGAGGTGCAGGCCGACAGCCTGTGGCCGTCGCCGCCCCCTGATGATCTCGGCAATGTCGGAGAGGTCGATGCCCACCTGCTGCGCGGGGCGCGTCCCACGGCGCGCGGTGTCCAGTTGCTCAAGGAGCGGGGCGTGGTCCACGTCATTTCTCTCGAGAACGACAAGAAGGTCGTCGCCAACGAGAAAAGCATGGTCGAGGGCGCCGGCATGCGCTTTACAAGCCTGCCGATGGGCCTCTTCATCCCGCCCGGCGAGGCCAAGGTCGACCGGTTCCTCGGCATGGTCCGCCACGCCGACGGGGGTAAGACCTATTTCCACTGCATGCAGGGCCGTGACCGCACCGGGACGATGGCACTTGCCTACCGTGTTCGCATGCAGGGCTGGAGCTTCGACAAGGCCTACGCAGAGATGAAGCAGTTCGGCTTCCATACCTACCTGCTGGGTCTCAACGGCTTCGTCCGTTGGTACGGCAACAAGTACGACCACTCGGACGTCGACGGCGCCCTCGCCAGAAGCTTCTGAGCCTCTTGGGCTCAGGCGTACATGTCGATCTGGCGACCCAGCGGAGACTGCTGCTCTTCTCGCTGCAAGCGCGCCCGCAGGGGTTCGCTTGCGGGCGTGGACAGCGAGACCAGGTAGGCCGGACCGGGGTCGGGAGTCTCGCGGGTGCGCGCGGCGCGCTCCTCGATGGCGACGATTCGCGCCTCCTCCGCTCGCTTGGTCGCCTCGATGTCGCGGCGCTCACGGACCCTTGCTTCGCGAACATCGCGTTCCTGGACGTCGCGCTTGTCCTGCTCGAGCAGCTTGCGACGTTCGAGGCGTCTGGCCTCGTCCGTGCCGTAGCGAGGCTGGCCCGGCAGTTGCCGCTGGGGGGCAACTACCGGTTGGTCCGGTCGGTCGGCACGTACTTGCATCGCAGGAACAACCTATTGCCATACTACCCGGAATTGGCCGCGGGAGGGGCCCATGGTGCTCTGGTACCATGGGGAGCCTTTACGGAGGGGATGCCTGATGGCCCTGAGCGCCGCTGAAATCCGCGACAAGTTCATCGCCTACTTCGAGGCGCGTGCGCACAGGACGGTGCCGAGCGCCTCCCTGGTGCCCCACAAGGACCCCACCGTGCTGCTGACGACAGCGGGGATGATGCCCTTCAAGCCGTACTTCATGGCACTCGAGACACCACCGGCGACACGTCTTGCTTCCATCCAGAAGTGCTTCCGGACCACCGATCTCGACCAGGTCGGCAGGACCGCACGTCACCACACGTTCTTTGAGATGCTGGGCAATTTCAGCTTTGGTGACTACTTCAAGGCCGAGGTGATTCCCTGGGCCTGGCAGTTCCTGATCGATGAACTGGGCCTGCCGCGGGAGCGCCTGTGGGTCACGGTCTACAAGGACGACGACGAGGCAGAGTCGATCTGGCATCAGGCGTGCGGCATTCCCCTCGATCGCATCGTCCGGCTGGGCGATGACACGAACTTTTGGGCCGCCGGACCCACCGGCCCCTGTGGCCCCTGCTCGGAGATCTACTACGACCACGCTCCCGACCAGCCTGTATCGGCCGAGACCTTTGAAGAGGAAAGCGACCGGGGTCGATTCCTCGAGGTATGGAACCTGGTCTTCATGCAGTACGAGCGCTTGCCGGACGGCACATTGCGGGATCTGCCGGCACGGAACATCGACACCGGCATGGGCCTCGAGCGCATCGCCAGCGTGATCCAGGGCGTCTCGAGCAATTACGAGACCGACCTCCTGATGCCCCTGATGACGGCCGTTGCCGATCGGGCCGGTCGGGCGGTGGACCTTGGCGGCGAGATGGGTGTCGCCTTCCGCCGCATTGCCGACCATGCGCGGGCGGCAACTTTCCTTGTTGCGGACGGCGTGGTGCCGGGCAACGAGGGGCGCGGCTACGTCCTGCGCCGGGTGCTGCGACGTGCCATTCGCCACGGCAGGCAGCTGGGGATCCAGGGTGCCTTCGTGGGCGATCTCGCCGCGCGCGTCATCGCGGCATACGGTCACCACTACAGTGAGTTGCGCGAGAAGCAGGCCGTCATCCTCGAGGTCCTCGAGGCGGAAGAGGCACGCTTCGGCGCGACCCTGGACAGGGGCCTGCAACTGTTCGAGAAGGCCGTAAGCCGTCTGGAGAGCAAGGTCCTTCCCGGGGCGACGGCCTTCGAACTCTTCGACACCTACGGGTTCCCGGTCGAACTGACGGAAGAACTGGCTGCCGAGCGCGGCCTTGGCGTGGACCGGACGGGGTTCGAATCCGCCATGGACGCGCAGCGCCAAAGGGCCCGGGAGGCGCACGCGCGTGCCGGCGTGTCCTTCGGCGGGCTCGCCATCGGCCAGCATCCGGCGACGCAGTTCCTGGGCTACGAGCAGGATGCATGCGAGGCCAGGGTACTCGAGGTCCTGCGCACCGACGACACGGCCATCATCATCCTGGACAGGACCACCTGCTATGCCGAGGGCGGTGGCCAGGTCGGTGACCAGGGCCTGATTGCCGGGCTCCGGGTCGTGGATACGCAGAAGCAGGGCGAGGTCTTCATCCACCATGTCGTGCCTTCGGATGCCTTGCCGGAGGCCGGAGCACGCGTCACGGTTCAGGTCGATTCGGACCGACGCAAGGCCACTGTGCGTCACCACACGGCGACGCACCTTTTGCACGCGGCCTTGCACACCGTCCTGGGCCCTACGGCTTCCCAGGCCGGCTCCTACGTCGGCCCGGACGAGTTGCGGTTCGACTTCCAATGGAACAGGGGGTTGACGCCCGATGAACTCGTGGCCGTCGAGGACTGGGTCAACAGGGCCATCCTGACGGCGCGAGGCGTCAACAAGGCCGAGATGGCGATGGAAGAGGCCAGGGCCAAGGGTGCCGTGGCCATGTTCGGCGAGAAGTATGGTGACCGGGTGCGTGTCGTCGAGGTCCCGGGCCTCTCGACCGAGTTGTGCGGGGGAACGCACGCGACCTCGACAGGTGAAATCGGCTTCTTGAAGATCACCGAAGAGAAGGGGATTGCCGCGGGTGTGCGCCGCATTCGTGCCGTGGCAGGCCTTGCGGCGCTCGAATGGGTGCGCCAGCACGCCGAGGTCGTCGATCGCCTGCGCGAGGACTTCAAGGTCACGGTAGACGCCCTGCCCGACAGGGTCCAGAGGTTGCGGGACCAGGTCCGCGCGGCCGAGGATGAGGCTTCGGACCTGCGTGGGCGCCTGGCCATCAGTCGGGCGGCCGGACTGGCGTCATCCTTCGTGCCGGTCGCCGGCATGCAGGTACTCTCGGCCCGACTGGATGATACGGACGGGGCGGCCCTGCGGACGTCCGCGTCGGACCTCGCCAAGGGGACCGAACCCCGGGTGGTCCTGCTGGCAGGTGTCTCTGCATCACGCATCCAGGCCGTCATGGTCGCCAACGCGGCTGCCGTCGCTGCCGGTGTCCACGCGGGTCAGGACCTAGGCAAGGTCCTCGGCCTGATCGGTGGCAAGGGCGGCGGAAAGTCCGATGCGGGGCAGGGTGGGGGCGGTGACGTCGAGCGCCTCGACGGTGCCTTGGCAACGTTTGCGGAGCAACTGGCCGACAGACTGGCGGCTGCAAGGGCCTGACGAACCGACGCGCAAGGGCCGGGAGACATCGTCCCCCCGGCCCTTGGCGCGTGACGGAAGGCTACAGGTTGCCGCGCGCAGCCTGGTCGCGTTCGATCGACTCGAAGAGCGCCTTGAAGTTGCCTTTGCCGAAGGACGTCGATCCCCGGCGCTGGATGATCTCGAAGAACAGGGTCGGCCGGTCTTCGACGGGCTTGGTGAACAACTGCAGCATGTAGCCCTTGTCATCGCGATCCACCAAGATACCCATGGCCTTGAGCTCTTCGACGTCCTCGGCGACGCCGGGCAGGCGGTCGGCAATGGCGTTGTAGTAGCTGTCCGGGGTGTACTGGAAAGCGACACCGTTCCCGCGCAGGGTCCGTACGGTCGCGACGATGTCGTCCGTCGCAAGCGCGATGTGCTGGACGCCAGGACCTTGGTAGAAGTCGAGGTACTCCTGGATCTGGGAACGACGACGACCCTCGGCGGGCTCGTTGATGGGCATCTTGATGCGCTCGTTGTGGTTGGCCACGACCACCGACCGCAAGGCCGAGAACTCGGTGGAGATGTCCTTGTCGTCGAAATTCGCAAAGAACCGGAACCCGAAGACCTTCTCGTAGTGCTGCTGCCAGGCGACCATCCGACCGTCCTCGACATTCGTCACGACATGGTCCACGTAGCGCAGACCGGCATCCATCTGGCCCAGCCCACGCGCGGGCTGGAAACCGGGCAGGAAGGCGCCGGCGTAGCCATCCCGCTGGACCAGGCTGTGGATCGTGTCCCCCGCGGCCGCGATGGCGGCCACGACCACCTCGCCGTCGGCATCGGCACGAACCTCGGGTTCGTGGACCACCGTGGCGCCGCGTGCCACGGCCGTGGCGAACGCCTTGCGGGCATCCGTCACCCAGAGGGCCACGTCCCTGACGCCATCCCCGTGCAGGGCCTGATGCCTGACCACCGGATGGTCGGGGGACAGGCCCGTCGTCAGCACGAACCGGACCTTGCCCTGCTGCAGGACATACGAGGCACGATCACGCAGGCCGGTCTCGGGCCCCGCGTAAGCCACGAGGTCGAACCCGAAGGCCCGCTGGTAATAGTAGGCGGCCTGACGGGCATTGCCGACCCAGAACTCGATATGGTCCGTGCCCATGATCTCGATTTCGGGTGCGGGGCCGGTGCCGGCATTCATCGTGTCCACGAGCGTATCCATGGCCATGATCGTGGCATGGGCACGCAGGCGCGGCAAGGCGGAACAGCCTCGTGGCGGGTATGGTTCCCTTGTTACGGAGGAGTTCGCGCCATGGTCCGTCCCACCCGACAGCGCTTCGCAGCCTCGGCCCTTGCTGCAGGCTTGGTCCTCGCGGGTCTGCCCCTGCCCGCCGAGGCTTGCGGCGGCTTCTTCTGCAGGACGCAGCCGGTCGATCAGGCGGGCGAGAAGATCCTGTTCGTGACGGACGGCGACCACGTCGACGCCACCATCCAGATCCAGTTCACGGGCCAGGCGAAGGACTTTTCGTGGGTCGTGCCGCTGGCCCGCAAGCCCCTGGCCTATGGTGTCAGCTCGGACGAGGTCTTCAGTCTGCTGGGCCGGAACACGATGCCCCGCTACCAGCTGGACTGGAAGCAGGCCGAAGGCAACTGCCCCCTCATGATGGAGGACCGGGCCCAACCGGTGTTCGCGATCGCGCCCAATACGGCCGCGGGCGAATCGGGGTCCGCCGTCACCATCGTGGAGAAGGGCATCGTCGGCAACTACGACTTCACGCTGCTGTCCTCGACCGATGCCGGCGAACTGGAGCAGTGGCTCAAGGACAACGGCTACAACGTGCCGGCCGACTTCGACGACAAGGCCCGGACCTATATCGACGGCAAGTTCGTCTTCCTCGCGCTCAAGCTGCTGGAAGGCAAGACCACAGGCGACCTGCAGCCCATCCGCCTGAAGCTCGACGAGCAGAACCCGTGCGTGCCTATCCGCCTGACCGCGATTGCAGCCCAACCGGACATGCCGATCATCCTGTATGCCTTCGGGCCCGGCCGCGCCATACCGCGTAACTACCGCCACGTTCGCCTGAATGAGACCTTGCTGGATTGGGTCGGTGCCTCGCCCAACTTTGGCGGTTCCTTCCCCGGCGGAACACCCAGCTTGCCCACGCCCAACTACAACGATGTGGTCAACAAGTCGATGAACGAGGCCGGTGGCCGAGGGTTCGTGACCGAGTTGGCCACCGGCAGTGCGGGCCTCGTGACCCTGCTGGCCAATCGCGCCAGCCAATACAGTCCTGCCGGGATTGCGTCGGCCAAGTCAGCCCGTGCTGCCATCGAGGCCGTCCGGGACCAGGGCTACCCCGTGGGCATCGCGCTGCAGGGCATCATCGACCGTCACCTGAACCCGCAAGCGGCGAGCGAGGCGTGGACCCTGCTCAACAATGGCCGCGGGTTCTTCGGGCCGGTCCCCTTCCCCGGGCCGGATGCCAGCAACGTGGCACCGGATCCGGATCCCGGACTCGACCTTGCCGTGCTGGACGCGGCCTCGTTCTCGGCAGACATCGACGCGATGTTCGCGAAGCCCATGAGGGAAGCGGCGGATCTCGCCGGTCGCGCGCCATGGGTGACGCGGCTCTACACGACCATGTCCGCTGACGAGATGACGGAAGACCCGGTCTTCGGGTTCAACCCCAGGCTGCCTCAGGTCAACAACTTGAGGCGCGCCGAGGCGACCCCCGTCTGCCAGGATATGAACTACAGCATCCGGATCAAGCTCGAGGACGGCACCGTCTTCACGACGCGCTCGGGCAGCCTGCCCCCCATCGCCGAGATTCCGGCGGCGGCTGTCATCGAGATGCTCGACGAGGATGCAGCGACGCCAACCTTGGTCTCCGACCGTGGCCCCGTCATCCGGGCGGCATTGGCCGACTGGCAGGCCGGGAAGACCATCGGCACGACGCCTGCGCTGCCTCTCGGCCCCACCACGCCCGGTGGGACGCCCGGGGGTGCCGGAAACACGGCCTCAGGCGGGGGCGGTGGGCAGGGCGCGACGGTCTCCGGTGCTTCCCCGGCCCTTGCTGCGGTCCCCGGTTGTGCATGCAGCAACCCTGTGCGCACGGCGATGGATACGCGTGCGGCAGACCGGGAGGGTGCTTTCTGGGGGCTGTCCTTCGGGATCGTGGCCGCCATGCGGTTGAGACGGCGGCGTCGGCAGCGTTAGGCGGCTGCCTCGCCAACGGGCCTTCCTCTGGAGGTGGGGCATCCCCCCGTCAGCCCCCTAAGGGGAGGCACATATGGCGAACACGCCGGCGTGCTGCGGATGTCGCCCGGGCAGGCTGCGGTGGCGGGCGAGGGTGAGTGGGCTGCGCGTGGTCGCAGGAAGGGGC
>VGJW01000005.1 GCA_016867265.1 Candidatus Tanganyikabacteria bacterium | reverse complement strand
GTACCCGAAGCGCGGCCTTGCGGCGGCGTGATGGCGCAGGCGTTCCCGGACGTCCTCCAGAGATGGTCGCCTTGAGCGATAGCGGTAGGTTGCGGTCCTGAGGCCGACAAGCCCGCAGGCCCGGCGCCGGACCGCGGGCCCTACCCGTTTTTTGAGAGCACAGTCTTGAGGGCGTGATTGTCGAGCGTCAGGTCGGCGACGAGGGACTTCAGGCGCCGGTTCTCGTCCTCGAGCTGCTTGAGCCGGCCGGCCTGGCTCACGTCCATCCCGCCGTACCTCTAGCGCCAGGTGTAAAAGGTTGCCTCGGACACGCCGAGGTCGCGGCAGATGTCCGGAACCTTGCGGCCCACCTCGGCCTCCTTGATGGCCTTGATGATCTGCTCCTCGCTGAACCTGCTGGTTTTCATCGGAATCTCCTTCTGGGCTTCTGCCCGGGAAATCCTGATTTCAAGTGGGACGGTTTAGGGGGAGCAGGTCACCGAACAGTCGGACGAGTGGCTGGTGGGCAAGCGGTACCTGAGCCTGGTCAGCCTGGAACTGCTGGATGGAAACCCCAAGGAGGAACCCATGATGCTCGTGGCCTGAAACAACCAGTCATCCCAACGGAAGGACTGCGGAAGTTACACCACGAGCTGGGACTTGACCCTCATCAGTCCCTTGTCGCGGGCTGCGGCGACGATGACCGAGAAAAATCGTCCGGCCACGTCGTGTTCGAGGAGTCGTTGCCTGTTGCGTGAAAAGGTGTAGTGGTCGAAGACCGGCTCCATCATGTTCATGCCGAGAAACCATCGGAACAGCAGGTTGTAATCGAGCATCTCACAGAAGAGTCGCTCTATGCGTACGGAGTAGAAGGCCATGAGCAGGCCGGCCTTGAGCAGTCGCTCGGGGGGAATGGAGGGTCTCCCGATGGTGCTGTACATCCTCCCGAAGACCAGGGAAAGCTCGCGCAGGGCTGGGTCCGTGTGGGCCTTGATGCTCCGGAGCGGATGGTCCCGGGGCACCCGGGTCTCCATGTCGACCAGGCAGAGCATGCCGGCCTGAGTGGTCTCTTTGCCGCGCACCATTACCTCGCCGGACCGGGACAACCCCAGTCTCCGTCAGGCAGACGGCCTTGTTGATCCCCCGTAGAGAGCCAGCGATGGAAGGCGGTGCGTGGACTTTATCAACACCTTGCTAGACGCCGGCAGAACGATGACGCCGAGCAACGATCTGGCGGCGCAGCGACTCGAGGACCCGGTCCATGCGCGTCCCGAGGCGCCGCATACCCTTGTGGGCCAAGGGCAGCCGCTTTAAAGCGCTGTTGATCTTGTCGGACAATCGGTAGCGCAGGGGTTTGGATTCACATTGTACGCCACCGTAATCATTCACAAGCAGGGACAGGCGATGGACTTCGCCCCGCAGACGGGCGATTTCCGCAAACACCTCACGATTCCAGAGCGAGGTATCCAAGCGATCGCGCGTGCGCTCCAGCTGGAGTTGCGCCACTGCCCATGACTTGGACTTGTTCTTAAAGTCCCCGACGTCCGAGGTTCCGGCTAGCACGGTGTTCGAACCGTCGAGCCTGATGCGGTACTCGCAGGTGAATTCGGTTGAGACGGCCGGCTTACTCTGGCTGGACAGGCGCAGCAAGGCATCATAGTCCTCGTGGCGAATCATGGACTCGTCGAAGGTCAGCGCCGCTCCAATCTCCGTCGCCCGGTCCACGCAGAACGAATGGATCGGAATGAAGTTCCCCAAATAGTGGTCAATGAAGCTGTAGGCGTGCTTCTCGAAGGGTCGAGAATAGGAAGCAACATAGAGGCTGCCATCCGCCGCGAACTTCATGTTTGCCTGATAGGTATTGCCATAGGACCACGCGCTGCCCGAAGTCTTGATGGCTTCCACCAGGTTGACGTAATGACGCGCGTAGACGACGTCATCATCATCCAGGAAGGCTACGTACTGCCCCGAGGCCGCCATGAGCCCCAGATTGAGGTTTCGGCTGCGCTGGTCCTCATTCGCTGGATTCACTACCAAACGAATGTCTAGGCCTAGCACCCGATACTCTTCGAGGAGGTCCAGCAACCCGCCATAGTCCGCGCCAGCCGGACCCTGATAGACCACGACCACCTCGAGCGGCTTGTAGTCCTGACATTGAAGACTGAACAATGCGGCATCCAGATAGGAGGTACGTCCTGGAACCGTCCGGATGACGACGGACACGAGCCCCGACACGGGAAGGGTGAAGGTAGCCAAGGCGATCACCACCTAGCCTTTGCAAAGTTGAAGCCCTGACTAAAGTCAGCCACGCCCCCGCCTGTATTGTCGTGCAGGACTTCGACCCCGCACCCCCAGCGTTCCAGAGACCGCATCTCTTCCGGATCCAGGAGTTGCCGCAGCATGTCTGCCATCGCACCGGCAAAGGCCATGTTGCCGAACCGACGCGCCAGTCGGAAGCCGGAAAGCAACATGTGCTTGCGCTCAAAGGCATCGTCGCGCTCCTTGCGCGTGACGTCGTGATGCACGATAGCGGCAGGCACGACGTAGCAGTCGAGGCCCGCCAGGCGTGCACGCCAGCTCAGGTCCACATCCTCGCAATACATGAAGAAGTCGTCGCTGAAGCCCCCCAATGATTCATAGACGGCACTAGGCACCATCAGCGCGCAACCACTGCACCAAGGCGTCCGGAAGTCCTGCTCGTCATAGGGCTTGGGATGCTCCCGCGGAAACTGCCGGGCCTCGAACAGGCCTTGGAAGTCCCGAGATGACGCAAAGTCCACCATCGCGCCAATGGCCCGGTGATGATAAACACTGTCGGGATTCACGCAAAGATGGAGCCACGCACGATTCCCCATCAAACTGCCGCAGGCCTTGAACAGGGCGTTGTGGGCACGGCCAAATCCGACATTCTCGCCAGCGAGACACACCAGAACCTTGCCTGACAACCCGAGGTCCTCAAGCAACACATCGAGACCCGGCAGGCTGGAGCCGCCGTCGTTATCCATGATGGCGAGAGCGAGGCGGACGTCGCCGGACAGATGTTGGCGCGCCAGTGATTGCAGGCAAGGCCTCAGGAGTTCCATGGGCGTCCGGTAGAGCACCACGGAAGCCACCACGAGATGGCGACCAGAAATAGCCCCGGCTGGCGCATCTGCTGCTGTCGACATCAGTACCTCACTTGGCGACCGGCAAGCGCGGGAGGACATAACCTGCAGACTTCCGGACAAGCAAGCGGGGTCCACCCTCTCGCCAAGCGCGGGCGACACGTGCCCACGCCCTGGACCAGGCCGGACGAAACTTGTGACCGTAGGCCCCGGAAACCGACCAGACCGGACGCGGAGTCATCCACGGTGCCAAGCAATAGGCAACCAGGGGCCGCGCGACGACGGACCAGCGCAGGGCCTCGCGATGGGCCAGTATGCGGAAACGAATATCACCCCGCTCAGCGCGGTCCTCGGCCATCTCCAGGATCGCCCCTGTCCAAGCCTCGACGGAACCATAGGGCAAAACGCGTCCGAGGCCCAGGCGTTCGACCTGTTCGGCCATGCTGTCTCCCTCTGTCGTCAAGACTGGCAGGCCCGCCCAGAAGTAGTCCAGAACCCTCGTCCTGAAGGCAAAACGAGTCTCCAGTGCGTCGAAATGGCTCGATATGCCCACGTCTGATTCCAGCAGGTAGTCCTGGCGACGGGAATAGGGCACCCAGCCCTCGTTGAAGAAGACGTGGCTTCCCGTCAGACCCAGTTCATCCGAGAGCGCACGCGCCCTCGCAGTCATCGACATCTCGGCCAGCTCGGGATTTGGCGGCTTGGTTCCGAGGAAGACCAACTTCACGTCCGAGCGCATACGGGCCACCTCCGCCACGGCCCGGATTACCGTCAATGGATCGAACCAGTCCCAGATGCCACCGCCCCAGAGCAGGATGGTGTCGTCATTGCCGATGCCAGGCACCACGCCCCGCAGAGCCGGCTGCCCAGAGTGAACGGGAGACACGTCCTGCACGCCGAAGGGCACGACGTCGATAAGCGAGCGAAAGCCGGGATCTCGGCCCGATATCTCGGGCTGCAGGCGGCCGAGGGCACAGAAGTGCCCCAGGTACATGTCCCGTTGGCGCTCCGAGGCACAGATGAAAAAGTCAGCTTGGTCCATCTGCTCGTTCTGGATGTCCCACAACTCGACCAACTGGGCACGACCTTCGGCGGTGGTCAGATCCAACTGGGGATAGGCCTCGAAGACGAACGGATCGTACATGTCCATCACCAGCCGCTTGCCCAACTGCCCAAGGCGCGGAAATCTCCTGAGCATCAGGCCCTGCAACACCAGGACATCTGCCTCGGCGGCAATGCGGAAGAGGTGGTGATGGTCGTTGTAGCAGGACAGGACGGGAAACGCTGCCTCGACTGGCGCGCCGAGCGGAAGCATCGTCACGAGCGTCACGGAACAGGCCTCGTGGAGCTGCCGGGCAAGTTCGCAGGCTCGAATGCCAGGTCCGGCCATCGCCGGACCTATGCGCTCATGCGTGATGACGAGGACCCTGGTCAAGGTGTCACACCCCGGCCCCGGCCAGATGGGCCTCGTACTGAACCAGCACATCTTCGCAGGGCCCGACCGAACGAAGGACGCCACGATCGAGCCACGCCGCCCGGTTACAGAGCTCGGCCACCTGACCGTGGCTGTGAGACACGAAGATGATGGTCCGGCCCTCGCGCCGGAAGCCATGGATACGCTCGATGCACTTCTTCTGGAAAGCGGCGTCTCCGACCGCAAGCACCTCGTCGATGATGAGGATCTCGGGTTCCACATGTACCGCGATCGAGAAGGCCAGCCTCATGTACATCCCGCTCGAGTAGGTCTTGACCGGCTGGTCGATGTGGTCGGCAAGTTCGGCAAAGGCGACGATGCTGTCGAATCGCTCGGCCACCTGGCTGCGGGACAAACCGAGGATGGCGCCATTGAGAAAGGTATTCTCACGGCCGCTGAAGTCAGGATGGAAACCCGCGCCCAATTCGAGCAACGCGGACACCTTGCCGTGAACATCGACGGTACCGAGGGTGGGCTTGCTGATGCCCGTCAGCAGCTTGAGCAGGGTACTCTTGCCCGACCCGTTGGTCCCGATGATCCCGAAACTCTCACCGGGCTCGATGCGAAAACCGACGTCCTGCAGCGCCCACGTTCGCGGCCGCTCCGGCAGTCGTCCCCGCAAAGCCTCGACCACGGCCTCTTTGAGCGTCCGGGGTCGTTGGCTGGCCAGCGCATACTCCTTCCAGACACCGCGGACCTCCACGCTGCCGATGCCCGTCGTGACCGTCACCGACATCAGACGACCTCCGCGAAGATGAACTTGCGGCGTCGAAAGAAGATCAGCCCGAGCAGCGCGATTACGATTGCCTCGATGGCCGCCAGGGCCAAGGCCGGAGATCCGGGCCACTGCCCCTTCAGGAACAAGTCCTGGTAGGCCGAGACCAGTGGCGCCATCGGATTGACATGAACCAGCCAGGCATAGTCTGCAGGCAACATCGACAGGGGGTACACCACCGGCGTGATGTAGAACCACGCCATCAGCACGGGCCCCAGCAACTGCTCGACGTCCTTGTAGAAGGCATTGAGCGTCGCGAGGATCAGGCTGACGCCCAAGGTCAGGAGAAACTGCAAGGCCATCAGCAAGGGAAGGCTGAGGATCGCCCATCCTGGCCCTAGGCCTTCCCAGGCCAGGAACAAACCCAGCACCGGTAGCGAGAAGAGAAAGTTGACCCAATTGGTCGACACGGAGACCAACGGCAGGATCTCGAGCGGAAAGTAGACCTTCTTGATGAGGTTGGCGTTGGCCGTGATGCTGGCCGTGCCGTTGGCAAGCGAGGTCGAGAACCATGTCCAAGGCAACAGGCCAGCAAAGAGCATCAGCGCGTAGTGGGGCACCTGGATGCGCATGACCACCGCAAAGACAAGAGAATAGATGCCCATCAGCAGCAGGGGATTGAGCAAGCTCCACAGGAAGCCGAGGAACGAACCCCTATAACGGGCACGAACCTCGCGCTCGACAAGGCCCAGGAACATTTCCCGGTAGGCCAACCAGGGACGTGTCGTCAAAGAAGCATCCGGAAATGACAAGGGCATGAGGGAAAGACCTGAAACCTAGGATACCAGCCGCGGCGAGGGCCGGGCAAACGCGGCGCGCGCGCGCGGGCGGGCGTGGTACGTTGGCAGGCGGATGCACGCCCCGACACCGTTGGCCTCCGTCGTCCGGCCCCAGACCGGATGGCTGGGAATCGTGCTTGCCTTCGTGATGGTCAAGCAGTTGGCATGGCTGGCCGCCGTGCCCTTGTGGCAGTCGCCGGACGAGCCGGCCCATTTCCATTACGTCCAGTACCTGGCCGAGACGGATCGCCTGCCCCGCTTCGACCGCAGCCGCTCCACGAACGTCTCGTCGCCAGAGGCGGCCTATACCGAGCGCCAGGCCCATCTCAACGACGCTGCCTTCCACGCCGACCAAAGGCCCGTGACGGGCACGTCGGCCATGGGCCCCGGTGAGGAGCGACTGGCGCAATCGCCCCCGCTCGACCGCATGAACGACGGCAACTCGACAGCCGCCCCCTACCCGCCCGCCTACTATGCCCTTGCCGCGGGGGTGTACCGATTCTTCGGTGACGAGGACATCCTGACGCGTGTCTTCGCCGTGCGAGCGCTATCGACGGTGTTCGTCCTGGTGACGGTCCTGCTGGCCTGGCTACTGGCCGGCGAGCTCTGGCCCCAACCGTTCATCCGGGCAGCCTTCGCCCTGATCGTCGGCAGCCAGCCGATGTTGTCGTTGATGGGCGTCTCGGTCAACAACGACGCCATGCTCGTCGCGGCAGCGAGCGGCCTTGCATGGCTGCTTCTGCGCGCCTGGCGCGTCGAACCCGGTTTCGGGTCGGGCGCCTTGATGGGCCTTTGCTTGGGCGTGGCGTGGCTGACCAAGCCCCAGGGGATGGCCCTGGCGCCGTTCGTCCCCCTCGTGACGGCAGGCTTTGCGTGGCATAGCGGACGCTCGCCGGGCTCCTGGCTCCGGGTGATGGCCGGAGCGGCAGCCGGTACCACTTTGCTCGTGGGCCCTTGGCTCTGGCACCTGCAACAGGCTTACGGGACCTCTCTGCCGGCGCTGGGAGGCCTGTCGCCGACACCGCTGACGACCTTGCCCAAGTACCTCGCCGAACATGTCCTGCAACCCGGCCTCTCTCGGACCCATACGCTGTGGGTCGAGCAGTACTGGGGCGCCTTCGGCTGGCTGGACACCCGGACCTACGACCTTGCCTACCGCATCGCCGAGGCCTTCATGTGGGTCGGGGCTTTCGGAGCATGGCGCCTCGCCCGCCGGGGTACGGCCGCGCAGCGCGCGATACTCGCAGCCTGCCTCGTGCTGACAGCCGGATTCCTTGCCGCGCTCTACGCCGCCGAGTACCAGGTGGTGCGCGGCACGGGCATCCCCATGCTGCAGGGGCGGTACCTGCTGCCCGTGGTGTTGCCGCACGTGCTCTTGGCGTTCGTCGGCTGCTTGGGCCTTGCCGGTCCGCAACGCCGGATGATCGTGGCCGGATGGCTGGCAGCCGGGGCCGTCGCCCTTCAGGCACTGGGTCTGCTGCGCGTTCTGGAGCGGTACTATGCCTGATCAGAAGCGGACCTTCCGGCCGGGCGTGCCATTCGTCGTCCTGCTGGTGGGGCTGATGGTCGGCATGGCCGGCTTGCAAGCCCTGCAATTGGCCACCGAGGCCGCGAAGGGGTCTGGCGACCTCGCTTGGTGGGACTACCTGCTCCGGCGCATGGGCCAATACAAGCCCGCCCTGTTCAAGCCGCCCGCCAATGGCCTGCTGCTGGGCGCCTGCCTGCTGGGCACTCTGGTGACGGCCGGCCTGTTCGCCACCCACGGCCTGCGCCAGACGACGGATGTCGCGGGGGATCCCGACCTTGCCTGACGCACCACGGACCTTCGACGTCTCGGTCATCGTCCTCAACTATCAGGGCCGGGACGTGATCGAGGCGTGCCTGCAGTCGCTCGCAGCCCAGACGCTGCCGGCCCGCGAGGTCATCGTCGTCGATAACGCCTCGCCGGACGGTTCAGGAGCGCTGGCTGCCGAGGTTTGCGCCCGCTTGGGCTATCGCTTCCTCGCAAGCCCGACCAACGATGGTTACTCTGCCGGCAACGCCCTCGGCATCCGCGAAGCCAAGGGTACGTGGCTGCTGCTCCTCAACAACGATGCCGAGCTCGACCCCGGGGCGCTGGCCGCCCTCGAGGCCGCGACCAGGCACCACCCCGACGTCGCCATGTTCGCGACGTGCATCGTCAGCCATGAGGATCCCGGGACCATCGACACCTTGGGCATCGCCCCCTACCTCGATGGCATGAGCCGCGGTCTCGACCGGCTCGAGCCGGTCGCCCGGCACCGCGAACCGCGCGAAGTCTTTGCACCAAGCGGCTGCGCCGGACTCTACCGGCGCGATGTCTATGAGGCTTCCGGAGGCCTGCCCGAAGTATTCTTTGCCTACTGCGAGGACTTCGACCTGGGCCTGCGCTTCCGCTGGATGGGCCATCGCTGTCGGTATGTGCCCGATGCCGTCGTCCGCCACCACTACTCGGCGGCAGCCGGTCGCTACTCGGCCTTCAAGGCCTACCTCGTCGAGCGCAACCACCTCTGGGTGAGGTTCCGCCTGCTGCCGCTCGGCATGGTGCTGGCAAGTCCGTGGCACAGCTTCGTACGTTATGCGTTGCAGGCGTGGGGCGTGCTGACGGGGCGGGGCTCGGCGGGCAAGTTCCGGCAGGAGGGGGGGGGCGCTGCCGAGTTGGCAGGCATCCTCATCAAAGCCTATGTCGACACGGCAAGAGCCTTGCCGCGGCTGCTTGCCGAGCGGCGGCAGTTGCGCGCCTTGCGCCGGGTCAAGCCGGTCGAGATTCGCGCCGCGATACGGACCCTGGGCCTGTCCGCCCGCGAACTGGCCCTCAAGGACTGAAGCCCGATGTTGTCGCCACAGGAGGAAGACCGACCCGGCAGGGCCCGTGCCGTGGCCCGCGCCCTGCCGTGGATTGGAACGGCCGTCGTGCTCATGCTGCTCCTGCAACGCGTGGACGTGCAGGAAACGTGGCGCATCCTGGGGTTGGCCCGGCCGACCCCCCTGGGTGCCGCCCTGTTGGGCTGGGCCTTGATCCAGGCGGCAAGCATCGTTCGCTGGTGGGGGGTCGAACGCCTTGCCGGGGACAGTGCCGTCACGATGCGCGATCTGGCCCGCAGCCATCTGGTGGGTATGAGCGTCAACCTGTTCCTGCCCAGCGGTTTCGGCGGCGACATCGCCCGGGCCCTTCGGCGGCGCACCGAGTCGCGCGGCCTCCTGCGCGCGGCGCGGGGCGTGGTGGCCGATCGCTTCCTCGCCCTGCACGCCCTGCTCGTCGCGGCGGCCATCGGTATCGCGGCGACCCCTGCCCTGCAACAGCGCGTGTCTCCGCAGACGCTGGCCGTGCTGCTGGTCCTGGGCAGCCTGCCGTTTGCCTGGCCGTGGCTGCAGGCGTGGCTTCGGCGTACCGCCCCGCCAACGGCCTCACAAACAGCAGGCACGCTGGCCCTCTGGGGCCTGTCGGTCCTGATCCAGTTCGCCAATGCCATCGTCCACGCCTGGCTGCTCGATGCCTTGTGGCCGGGTGTGCCGCGCAGTTGGATGCTGGCCGTCATCCCGGCCATGAGCCTGCTTGCGAGCTTGCCGGTCTCCATCAACGGCCTGGGCGTGCGGGAGGGCCTGCTGATGCTGTGGCTTTCGCCCGTAGGAGTTCCCGAGCCGGTAGCCCTGGCGCTAGGCGTGCTCAGCCTCGGCCTGCTGGTGGTGGCCGGGTTGGCCGGCGGCCTGGTACTCCTTGGCGAAGCGCTGACACCATCCCGCGCAGGCATGGCCTAGCATGGACCCTGTCATGGAGATGCAGGTACCCCGGCTGGCGCCGGACCACGATGCCTGGCCCGAGGGGGCCGGCGTCGCTTTCGTCGTGCCGGCCTTTCGCGAGGAAGCCAGCATCGCCGGCGTCATCGGCAGCCTTGCCGGAGCCTTCCCGAAGGCACGCATCATCGTCGTCAATGACGGCTCGCCCGACGAGACGAGCCGCGTGGCGCGCGGGACGGGACGGGCCACCGTCCTGGACCTGCCCGTCAACCTGGGGATCGGGGGGGCGGTCCAGACCGGCTTTCGGCATGCCCTTTCCTGCGGTGCCGAGGTCACGATCCAGGTCGACGGCGATGGCCAGCATCCCGCGGACCAGATTCGCCTGCTCCTCGGCGCGATGGCAGCGTCCGAGGCCGACGTGGTCGTAGGCTCGCGCTTCCGGGGGGTCTCGTCCTTTCGTTCGACAACCATTCGTCGCCTGGGCATCGGCCTCCTGCGCTTGGCCAACCGGCTCGTTGGCGGCATCGACATCGCCGACAGCACGTCGGGTTTCCGTGCCTACAACAGCCGTGCGCTGGCCTTCCTGGCCCAGCACTACCCGCCCGACTACCCCGAGCCGGAAGCCGTCGTCATGCTCGCCCGCGCGGGATTCCGCCTGCACGAGACCGGGGTCGTGATGACCGAGCGCCACGCCGGACAGTCGTCGATCCACGGCTGGAAGTCCGCGTACTACATGGCCAAGGTCCTGCTGGCAATCGGTCTTCACGCCTTTCGCCCGAGGAGTCCCCGCTGATGGGTGCCACCGGAGTCGATACGGGACGCATCCAAATCCTGGCCATCGTGGGCAGCCTGGCGGCCCTGGTGCTCGTGGGCCGCCTGCTGGTGCGTCGTCGCCTGCGCGAGGAGGTCGCCTTGCTGGCGCTGGCCATCGCGCTGGTGTTTCTCGTCCTCGCGACCTGGCGCCCCTTGCTCGAGCAGTTGGCCTTCGCGGTAGGCATCGCCTATCCGCCAGCCGCACTGCTCTTGATCATGGCGAGCGGCGCGTACGCGATGCTGCTCCACCACGCCATCGTCCTCACCCGACTCGAAGACCGACAGCGCACGCTCGTCCAGGAATTGGCCCTGCTTCGCCACGAGCTGGAAAACCTGCGGGCCACTCGGCCGACCGAGCCCGCAGAGCACGCATGACGCGCATCCTCGTCGCCACGGACGGCGTGCTGGGCCCGCGGATGACAGGTCCGGCGATCCGTGCCACGGAACTGGCCCGCGTCCTTGCCGACGACGGCCATACCGTCGTCCTCGCCGGCACGCTGCCCGGAACGCCGCCCCCCGACCTGCCTGCAGCCGTCGCGCTGCAGACGGGCTGCCGGCCCGGAACCCTCGCAAGGCTCGCCGCCGAGGCCGACATCGTCGTCGTGGGCGGTTTCGTTGCCGCGCATCATCCCCGAATGGTCGCGCAGGCCCGCCACCTGGTGTTGGACCTCTACGACCCCATGCTGCTCGAGGTCCTCGCCAGCGCGGAATCGGCGCCGATGCGGCGCTGGCGGCTGCATGAACAACGCCGCTGGCTGGGCTGGCAGATGGCGCGGGCAGACACCTGCCTCGTGGCCAGTGATCGGCAGCGCGACTACTGGACCGGGAGAGCCTGTGCCCTTGGCCTGCTGACACCCGAGCGCCACGTGGCCGATCCCGGACTCGACCGATTTTTCCTTGAGGTACCGTTCGGGATTCCCGAGGTGCCGCCCGTCTCCGAGGAGCCCGTCTTGCGGGGACGCCTGCCCGGCGTCGACCCGGACTCCGTCGTCGCCCTGTGGTACGGCGGACTCTGGGACTGGTTCGACCCGCTGACACCCTTGCGGGGCGCAGCGGCCCTGGCGCAGGATCATCCCCGGCTCAAGCTGGTCTACCTTGCGGGCAAGCCGCCCCAGACCGGCAGCCCCAGACACAGGCGTCTCGAAGAACTCCGCGCCGAAGCCACGCGCTTGGGCACCCTGGGCAACCAGGTGATTCTCGTCGAGGACTGGGTCCCCTATGCGGACAGGGGACGGTGGTTGCTCGAGGCAGACGCCGGCATCTCGGCGCACAGGCTCAATCTGGAGACGCGGTTCTCGTACCGGACCCGCCTGCTCGACTTTCTCTGGGCCGGACGACCCATCCTGACCACCGTCGGCGACGGCTTTGCCGACCAGGTGGCGCGAGAGGAACTGGGCTGGGTCATGCCCGAGGCGGACCCCGCGGCGTGGGCACGAGCCTTCGAGGGCCTTGTACGTGACGCCTCGGCGAGGCAATCCATGGCAGGCCGGGTGACTGCCGCAGCAACGCGCCATCGCTGGTCGGTGGTCAGTCAGCCTTTGCGTACCTATGTCGCCAAACCTTGGCAAGCGGCGCACAAGCGGGGCGCTTGGCCGCCCCCCGTGCCCCGTTGGGCCGGCTGGCCCGCCAAGGGCCTGATCAAGGTCGTTTCGGACTGAGTCCCAGAAGGCGCACCACCTGCGCCATCGTTGCGCTCTCAGGCCCCATCAGCTCCCGGACGACGGGATGATCGAGCAGCGGCAACCACTGATCCCGCTGCTGACGCAGCGCACGGACCTCGGCCAGTGCCTCGTCGTGATCGGCCTCAGGAAGGCGACGCGGCAGCAACGACGGCACACGGGACATCGACCCGGCCAAGACCGTGGCCATCTGCCGGCCCCTGCCATCATCACCCAGCGTCTTCAGGCGCTGGCCAGCCAGCAGGCCGAAGGCCGATGCGAGCCAATCCTCACGGGAAGCGCCGGCGGTGGCACCGGCCGCCACGTGACGGCGAACACCATCGTCAAGCAGGGTCTCATGCACGAAGGCAGCCACGAGGGCCTTGGCCGTATGCACGGGGTGCCCCGCCGAGACATAGCCGGCCGCGACGAAGAAACCCATGTGGTACGCCTGGTGGGGCGAGCCATCGGCGTAGAGCGGGTCCAGCGTGCCCGCCGAGCGCGTCGCGTCGACGGCCAGTCGGGGATGGCGAGGGTCTTCGATCTTGCCGAGGCGCCCCATCTCGACGAGCATCCGTGTACCGCCACCGTCCACCTCGGCGAGCTTGGCGATATCCACGGGCCGCAGGATCGCCATGCTGGCGACGGCCATCGCCGCATCGGCCCTGGAGGCAGGGGAGGCATGACCGGCAATGGCCGTCACCTCACGCCACGCCGTCTCGTGGGCCAAACGTGTCAACTGGACGGCGTCCAAACCCTCGGCCACCCCCTGCCGCAACGCGGCCTGCGTCACACCCAAGGCGTGGCGCAGGGCGGCTTCGTCCGGGCGCGAGCGCCGGTCCCGGCGCCGCGACCGGTCTTCGGCCACGGGCGGCAAGGGCGGGGGGGAGAGCGGCAGTCGCCGCTGCTTCGTTCCGTTGACTTCCATGGTGGCTCAGCTACCGCCAGACCCTGAACGAAAGACCTCGACGGCCACCCGGGAAGGGGTGCCGCCAGGCCAGCAAGGTATCGGCCCCGACGGAAGACACCTCGGGCCTGTCCTCGGCGTCGAGGCTGGCCCGCCGCGGATCTGCTCCCCGAGGCACCCAATTGAGCTCGGCCAATGTCCCGTTGGTCATCGGGTCAAGCCGCTCCTCGACCGAACGGGTCTCGGGCTCCTCGACCGGCCGACGTCCCGTCGTATCGAGTCGGGCGCCCCGGACCTGCCGCAGTGCACCCTGCACGAAAGTCCACGCCGTCATGAACTCACGTCCGTTCCACGTGCCCGTCAGGTCTTCACGGCGGCCGGGCCCGCAAGGGAAACGCACGTCGGCATCCAGACACGATCCGCCAGACGGTTCATCCGAGGTGAAGAGACGACGCCGACGCTGCAGGTCCCGCGGCGACCCGTCGGGATTGAGTTCACGAAAGGCTAGCTCCCGACTGTTGGACCCCATCAGGGGCACGCCCGCGAGCAGGAGCACGCTTCGGCCGTCAGCCGAGGCCAAGAGGCGCACGCTGTCGATGACCTGGTCGTTCGCCGTGCCGTAGATTTCCTCGGTCGACAGGGCCTCACGCCCCAGCGGCAAAGAGGTCACGGGCTCGAGCGGTACCGAGGACGATGGTCGAAGGCGCGCGCCGTTACGGTCCAGTTCGACCAGTTGGACCATGGCCGATGGCCGCAGGTCCGTGCGCTGGGACCAGGCGAGGAGCAGATGGGGGCCGACCCATGCCCCCGACATCGAAAAGGTGGGCCAGTTGGACGCCGCCTGCTCGGAACCGTTGATGGCCTGGATGGGAAAGGGCTTGGTCGCCAGCGGCTGCCCCGCACTGCCGAAGGGCAGGCCGTAGATGCGAGGATGGGGGCGCTTGGCGCCCGTATCGCGCGTGTCCAGCCAAGCCACCAGGAAGAGGCCGTCCGGACTGCCCACGAGCACGGGGTCTATGGTGCCCGTGGCAAGGCGCGCAGCTCCGACCAGGGTCTCGCCCTGCAGCGTCAGGTCCGCGGTCACGGCGCACCGCACGATCCGCAAGGCGCTGGCGGGATCGAGGCCCGGCTCCATCACCCCGCTCGTGCTGCGCAACAGGATGGTGGCGGTCCCACCGGCCACATGCAAGCCCGCAAGGTCCAGGCGACCCGTCGAAGCCCCCGTGGCGAGCGGTACCGGACCATCCATCATCAGGCCGTCCGGCGCCTCGGGTAACCCGAGGACCAGCCTTGCGGCGTAGAGGGTGTCGTTGCCGCTGGCATTGCGATCGATGTAGGCCACCATCCAGCCGTCCTCCAGGGGGGCCAGCCTGGCTTCCTGCACGTCCTGCCCCACGACGTTCCTGCTAGCGCGCTGGGGACCGAGGACATGGATGGCACCGGCCCAGGGGTTTCCCGGGGCACCGGGCTCAGGGAAGGCCGCGGCGATCTCGGGGACCATGCCGCGCGCGGAAACCCTCAGGCGCAGCCGACCACGCGGCAGGTCGACGGGCAGGCGGAAGCGCAACGACGACGTGCCGTCGAGCTCGTCCAGCCACTCTAGGGGCGTCACGCCCAGGGCGACCGTGGCATCTCCGCCGACCGGCAAGACCTCGAGCCCACCGTTCCCCCCCGGCAGGCCGAAGTGGACGCCTTCGAGCGACACCTCGGTCTCGCCCGGATAGCCTCGTGACGGCCTGACCTTGTCGATCCGGGGCATCAGGAAGGTGACGGCATCCGAGCTCTCCCCCGCGGCCTTGTAGAGCTCGAGGACCTGGCGGACCCGCGCGTTCCTGCGCCAATCCAGCAACTGCCACTCGCTGGCGGCAACCAAGCGCGTACCCACGTAGCCATAGGCCCGGCACAGGGTGTCCCGTGCCGACGGAACCACCACGAGGCGAAGGTCGGACTGACCCCGGAACAGCACGACAGGCGCCCGCGGCGTCTTGCCCGCCGCATCGCGGAAGTGCAACTCGAGCCGGTCGACCTGGGCCGGCATCGCCGCAAGACGACGCGGCCACGAAACACGAAACACGCCCTCACCGGCGGCGTCTCCCGCGACCACGGCAACCTCGGGAAGCGCGGGCATGGCCGGCGCAGGATCGGCACCGGCCACCGCGACGGTGGCCTCGGGCGAGGGCCCGGGAACGCGCGTGCAGGCGGGCACCGAAGCCAAAGGGGCCAAGGCTGCGGCCAGCACGAGGAATCGCCGCATCAGGCGCGCGATCACCGCCGGCCTCCGGGCAGCGAAAGAATCTGCAGCTCGGTCTCTCCCGGGTGGTCGATGACGTTGAGGTCGGCGACGCCCTTGAGTTCGGGCCGCCGGATCATCGTCGCCACCACGGTGACGGGACCCGTCGCGGCATCGACATCCGCCCTGAAGACGCCTGCCTGAACATAGGCCGGTGTCCAGATGAAATCGGACACGGATGCCGTCGCCATGTCCTTGTTGCGTTTGCGTACCGTGACGGTATAGCGCACGGTCGTCGGCTCGACGGGTAGCAGGTTGTCCGGGGGAGGCAGGGAAACGGTGGCAAGCGCAGGGCGCAGGATGACCGCCTCAAAGGGCGAGGTCAGCACCTGGTCGGGGGGCGAGACCGAGCCCTCGCCGAGCAGCACGGGTATTTCCCGGGACTCGTAGCCGTCCGCCTCGAAGAGCAGGCGGTAACTGCCCAGCTTGAGGCCATCGAAGCGATAGCCGCCGAGATCATCGGAGGGGGTGGTGTAGCGACCGACCCCCTGCAACAGGCTGACGCGGATGTCGCGGTGGAGGGTCCGATCACCCCGTCGCACCTGGCCCTGAATGCCGAAAGTCCCGTTGACGCCGGCGATGTTGGAGTCCGCAGGCACCCGATTGGGTGGCTGGGCGACTTTGTCCCGGATCGCGGGCGTCGGCGTGGCCGCAGCCCCCAAGCCCGCGGCCAGGCGCGGGCAGCCACCCAGCACCGGCATCCCCAGCAAGGGCACCAGCACGAACATAAATCGCCAAGGACGCGTCACGAGGGGCTTTGTACCCCGCACATGCTATCCTGCCCCACTGATGCACCTTCCGGTCCGTCTTGCCATGCTGTCACCGATGGTGGCCGTCTTGATGCTCGCAGGCATCAACCCGGCACACGCGTGGGAGCGGGACGATCTGATTCTGCGCGGCGTCCTGCGGGACGTGCGGTGGCTCGATCGGCACAGCCGCATCCTGGTCCCGTCCCGCCCCATGGACGACCCGGAACCGCCTCGCCTGTTCATCGACAGGTTGCCCGGCGACATGACGTCGGCGCGCGAGATCCTTGCCACCTATATCGAGGAGCCGCAATGGCCCGGCGACGAGCCGCCCGCCGGCGGTCCCCTCGATGCGTGGTTCGGAGGAGCAGACGGCTGGCAGCACGGTTACCGGCACCTGGCCGGAGGGGTCATACGGCTTGGCCGGGCTCCCGCCGAGGCGGCGCGCCACCGCAAGGAGGCTTTGGCTGCCTTCGCCCGCGGAGAGCTCTATTGGGGCTTCCGTCATCTCGCCCGAAGCCTGGCCTACGTCTCCGAGATGGGGGAACCCCTTCGGACCGTCCCGATGCCCTTACGGCTCCTGCCCGAGGTCAAGTTCCGCAGCCAGCGCTACGCGACCCTACAAGACAATATGATCTCGGCGTACGAGCGCGCCATGCGCCTCGAGATGCAAGCCGAGCTCAAGGTGGATCGCGGCCCCCTCCTGAAGGCGGTCCGCACGGCCCCCCGCCTCAGATTCGAGGATGTGGAGACGGCAACGCGTGCTCTTGCCCTGTACGCCTCGGGCCGGGGCGAAGAACTGTGGGGCCAGGTGCTGGACTGGGCGCCCAAGCGCCTCCGCGACCGCAAGGCCATCGTGCGGGGCAACGCCCGCGATCTGCGTCCGGGCCCCCGGACGGAAGGCTGGGAAGACCTCCTCGAGCACAGCGCGCGCAGCCTCGAGGTCACGGCCTCGACCTTGCGGGCCATCTTGATCCTGACGGAACGGGAGAGTCGTCCGGCCGCGGACGAGGACTGAACGGCCACGTCCCCCTTGACGCCCCTGTCCGGCGCCCGGACCATGAGTGATTCGCGATGTTTGATGCCCTGAGCGAGAAATTGCAGAGCCTGTTCCGGTCCCTTGGCCGGAAAGGCACCCTGACGGAGGAGCACGTCTCCGAGGCCCTGCGCGAGGTACGTCGGGCCCTGCTGGAGGCCGACGTCGCCTTGCCCGTGGTCAAGGAGTTGGTCCAGCGGGTACGGGACCAGGTCGTCGGTCAGGAGGTTGCTCCGGGCCTGAACCCCTCGCAGCACTTCATCAAGGCCGTCCATGACGAGTTGCTGCGGCTGCTCGGGGGCGAACGGACCCCGCTCGCGATGGGTGGCAAGCCCACCGTCATCCTGATGGTCGGCCTGCAGGGCTCGGGCAAGACCACCACCTCGGCCAAGCTGGCGCTGCACCTGAAGCGCCTGGGCCGCCGCCCCCTGCTGGCCGCGTGCGATACCTACCGTCCTGCGGCAGCCCGCCAGCTCGAGGTCCTGGGCAAGCAGATCGGCGTGCCCGTCGTCCTGGACCTTGAAGCCACCAACCCCGTCCCCATCGCGCTCAAGGCACGCGAGCAGGCGCGTGCGGACGGCCACGACCTGCTGATCGTCGACACCGCGGGCCGGCTCGCGATCGACGAGGCGATGATGGCCGAGGCCCAGGCCTTCCGCGACGCCTTGCAGCCCGAGGAGACCCTGCTCGTCGTGGACGCGATGATGGGGCAGGACGCCGTGCGCACGGCCGAGGCCTTCCACGCGGCCATGGGCCTGACAGGGCTGATCCTGACCAAGCTCGACGGCGATACCCGGGGCGGTGCAGCCTTGTCCGCCAAGGTCATCACGGGTTGCCCCGTCAAGTTCGCGGGCACGGGCGAGAAGGTCGACGCCCTCGAACCCTTCCACCCTGACCGCGTCGCGACGCGCATTCTCGGCATGGGTGACGTCCTGACACTCATCGAGAAGGTGCAGGAGAACGTCACCGAGGAAGAGGCCAAGGCCCTCGAGAAAAAGTTCCGCAAGGCCGAATTCGACCTCGAGGACTTTGCCACTCAACTGCGCCAGCTGCGCAACATCGGCTCCCTCGAGAGCATCCTGAAGATGCTGCCCATTCCCGGCCTGAGCCAGGCGCTCGGCAGCGACGGATTGGCTCAGGGAGAGAAGCAATTGCGGCGCATCGAGGTCATCCTGGGCTCGATGACTCCCTCCGAGCGGCGAAATCCTGATATAATCCAAGGGTCGCGCAAGATTCGCATCGCGCGTGGCTCGGGCACGTCCGTTCAGGAAGTCAACCGCCTCCTCAAGGAATTTGCCCAGATGCGGCAGATGATGAAGCAGTTTTCGGGCATGCAGAAGCGGATGGGTGGCAAGCGGCGGCTGCCATTCGGCCCATCTGGCAAGTTCCCCGGCCTCCCTGGTTTTCCTTTTCCCCCTCGTTAAGTTTCCCCTTTAGGCTTTCGTCCCGGAGGATCGCATGGTCAAGATTCGTCTCAAGCGCTTGGGCGCCACCAAGCATGCCAAGTACCGCATGGTCGTCGTCGACTCGCGGACCCGCCGCGATGGTCGCGTGCTGGCCGAGGTCGGCTATTACGATCCCCAGCGTGAGCCGGTCGAGCTTCGCGTCAAGGAAGAGGAAGCCGTGCATTGGCTGTTGAACGGCGCCCAGCCTTCTGAGACGGTCAAGAGCCTGCTCGGTCGCGCCGGCACGCTGGCGGCCTTCGAGAAGGCCAAGGCCGACGCCAAGGCTGCCAAGGCCGTCTGAAGGTTCGCGCGTGGATCCTTACGAGGCCCTGCTGCTTCACCTGCTGACGCCGTTGGTCGACCATCCGGATGAGGTCCGGATTACGCTCGGCCACGAGCGAAACGTGCTGCAGTTGCTCGTCACGGTCGCTCCCGGTGATGTCGGCCGGGTCATCGGCCGCTCGGGCAGGACCATCGCTGCCCTGCGGCAAATCGTGAAGGCGGCTGCACAGCGTGGTGGCCAGCAGGTCTCCATCGAACTTGAGGAAGCCGTCGCCTGACGGCCCAGGTCTTTCGTAGCCCCCGCACCAAGACAGGTTGCGGGGGCTACGGCTTTCTGGGATGGTCAGGCCCGAAGCGGAAGTTGTGGTGGATGCCCTGGCCCACCTCGGCAGCCTGGGCGGTCCTCGCTTGCTGCTCAAGCGTTTTGCCCGCCATCCCGGTGAGGCACTGCTGAGCAGCCTGCTGACCTGGACCGAGCCCATCGCCCACCCGCGGCTCGGCCGCCTCGCGACCTTCGGGCGGCACGGCTGGCCCCAGGCCCTGTCTCAGGCCATGAGTGACCTTGGCTGGCCGCAGGTCCAAGCCATCTTCAGCCGGCTGGGTGTCCGCGATATGGTGGCCGACATGGACCGGAGCGGCATCGCCCCTACCTGGGTCCACACCCTGGAGCCCTACTTCCCCAGCGAACCCGTCATCGAGGCCATCTCGGCATATTCCGGTCGATTCAGCCTGTCCGTGGGGCTCGACCCTTACCACTTGGACCCCGAGGCACGCCTGGCCGAACTGCTGGAACGCCATCCTATCCACGGCCTCAAGATTCATCCCCAGCTGCAACTGATACACCTTGGTGACCCACGCCTCGATCGGCTGATGGGCCTGGCAGAGAGGCACCGCCTGGCCGTCACCTTTCACACGGGCACCTTTGCGTTCCGGACTTGCGGCTGGGAGGACGCACGCCTGCTGGTGCCGCTCCTGGACGCGTGTAGTCGACAACCGGTCATCCTGGCCCACATTGGCTGGGATCAGTCGGAGCGTGTCCTCGACCTTGCTTCCCGCCGTCCCTGGGTGCTCGTCGAGACCAGTTGGCAGGACCCGGCAACGATAGGCGCTGCCGTACAAAGGCTGGGTGCGGACCGGGTCCTGTTCGGCTCGGACTGGCCCCTGCTCAAGGTGCGCTACGCCCTGGCCCACGTCCGCAGGGCGCTGCCCCCGGGACCGGAACGCGATGCGGTGCTCGGGGGCAGCGCGATGCAGCTGCTGGGCCTGAAACGCGTCAGCGCCCCACCAGCGGCATTAGGCCGGAAACGGACGCTTGCGGTGCTGTCCAGCGAGCACCCGGGTAATACCGCTCGAGGATGGCAGGCGCCGACATGCCCGCCTCGGCGAAAGCCTTGGCGCCCCACTGGCTCATGCCCAGGCCATGCCCCCAGCCCCCGCCATCCAGACGCCAGCCGGCGGCCACGCTGGTGACGGCGTAGCGCGTGCTGCGCCAACCCGAGGCAAGCCTGAGCTTGTTGGCATCCACCCGCACCATACCTTCGTTGCCCGTCACCGCGAGCCAACGGGCCCTCCCGTGCGGCGTTCGGGTCACCACCTCGAGGCGCTCGGGGACGCCGCACGAGACGCCGAGCACCTGCAAGCCGCGCCGCAGGGCCTCGGGCGTGATCTCGACCTGCCACGAAGCATTGGGGGAAGCATCAACGTCCACCGTACCGCGCAGGTAGGGCAGGTCCAAGCCCCATACGGCAAGCCCGTCGTCCGTCTCGCCGCCCGAAGAGCTGTGGAAGTACGCCTCGATGGGCTTGTCCTGCCACGTCATGACGACGCCCTCCGTCGCCCGGATGGCCTCATCCGTCAGCGGGTGGGCGGCGCCGACCCCCCCATAGACCTGGTCCGAGACGGTATCCATCAGATCGAAACCCATGGCCGCGCGCCGCCCGAGGTTGGCGCAGGCATAGGTCCGCGCAGCCACAGCCTGACAGCGGAGCGCCTCGGGATGCCACGAAGCCTTGATCTCGGCGGGAACGACACCACGAAGGTAATCCTCGAGGGGCACGCGCTCGACCACCGTGAGCGAACCCGGCCTGTCGGGGGCATCGAGCACCTCGATCAGCCCTCCGTAGCGCCTGCCCTTATGTTGCACCTGGGTCGCGGACGCCGGCTGAATCCAAAGGGGAAGGCGCTGTTCCACGTCACCCCACGGTCCCGTGAGGCGGGCCCTGCCGGCGCCGGTGGCGGCCACCGCGAGCACGCCGCCAGGCTCCAGCACCTGGCCCTGAATGGAGCTGCCCGGCGCGAGACCCAACTGGACTTCGGCCGCACCGAGCGTGAGACCTACTCGAATCGTGCGAATCTGGGCCGGCATCAGGGCCCTGCGCGTCCCGCCCACCCCGACGTCCTGATCCGCCTCGAATGCACCGGGCAATGGCCGGAATGCTGGCCCGGCCCAAAGGTGACTCGGGGCCGTCCCGCAGGCGGAAAGGCCGACGGCGGCGACGAGAACCGGGACCAAGCGTCCGGGGCAGCGCATCAGGCCATGGCCTCACGGCGCAGGCCGGCAGCCGCAAGGCACGCCTCCTCGACCTCGACGTCCGTGGCGCCCGGCGCGAGAAAGCGCCGCCAGCCCCCCGGGGCCGACGGCCAAGACGCCGCGTCCAATGCCTCGCCCCCCACCACGACGATGGGAAAGAGGCCCCCGCGACGATGACGCTCGGCAGCCAAGGCGCCGAGGATCGGCCGGACCTCGTCCTCGCGACTGGCGGCCTCGACCACCAGCACATCGGGCGGAAACTCGCGAAGCGCCGTCAGCGCCGCCCCCGTCGGGTGCAGGTGGTAGACACCCCAGCCACGCCCCGACATCGAGGCCCGCCGGCGTTTGGCCAGGCTGCCATCGAAGGCGAGATGAAGAACGGCAAGGTGCACATGGACATCTTAACGGTAGCTTTACCTTGATTCAAGACCCCTCGCCGCTTGACAGGGGGCCACCTCCAAACGAGAATCGAACCATTGTTCCGTCCCGCAGGAGGCCCCTACCATGACCCACCCGAGCGAACTTGACCTTCCGGCGCGTCAGGCCGAGATCCTCGAGGTCCTTCGCCAGTGGCGCACGGAGAAGGGCTACGTGCCCTCGATTCGGGAAATCGGCCTCGCGACGGGCCTTCGGTCGACCTCGACCATCCATTACCACCTCACCAGCCTCGCGGCCCGCGGGCTCATCGAATGGGAAAAGGGGCGCAACCGCGCCATCCGCATCATGGGCGACGATGCCGTCGAACGACCGGCGAGTGTCCTGCCGATGGCCGGGCGAATCGCGGCAGGTCGGCCCATCGAGGCCATAGAGGGACAGGATCAGGTCGACCTGGCCGACCTCTGGCCTCAGGATCAGGTGTATCTCCTCGAGGTCAAGGGTGAATCCATGATCGAGGACCACATCACGCCGGGGGATTGGGTCGTCATCCGCAAGCAACAGACGGCACGCGACGGCGAGATTGTCGTGGCCCTCCTCGAGGACGGCGAAGCGACCCTGAAGCGCCTGTATCGGCACCCGCAGGGCTACCGCCTCCAACCGGCCAACGCGGCGATGGAACCGATCCTGGTGCCCGACGTGACCATTCAGGGCAAGGTCGTGGGCCTGATCCGCCGCGTCTAGGCAGGGCCGCGACGCAAGCCACCCGCTGTCGCCTTGCGCGACCGGGAAGGGGTGGGGTACGATAGCGGCTGTTAGCACTCACCTCGAATGAGTGCTAACCAGAGATTGGTTTCTACGGAGGTTCAAACCACCCATGACAACAGCCACCATGAGCAAGATCCGGCCCCTCGGGGATCGGGTCGTCGTCAAGGTTCTCAAGCAGGAGCAAACCTCGGGCGGCATCTATCTGCCGGACACCGCGCAGGAGAAGCCGCAGATGGGCGAAGTCATCGCTGTCGGCCCCGGCAAGATGGACGATGACGGCGATCGCCTGCCGATGGACGTCAAGACGGGCGAGCGCGTCATCTTCGCCAAGTATTCCGGCACCGAGGTCAAGCTCGACGGCGCCGAGTATCTGCTGCTGGCCGAGAAGGACATTCTCGGCATCATCGAGTAATCCGGTTTCCCTACCCTAAAGCGCATATAAAGCGAGTTAATCCATGCCCAAGCAGATTCTGTTCGATGAGCAGGCCCGCCGCGCCCTCGAGAAGGGCGTCAACGCCGTGGCCGACGCAGTCAAGGTGACGCTCGGTCCCAAGGGCCGCAACGTCGTCCTCGAGAAGAAGTTCGGCGCTCCCCAGATCATCAACGACGGCGTTACCATCGCCAAGGAGATCGAACTCGAGGATCCCGTCGAGAACACCGGCGCCCAACTGGTCAAGGAAGTTGCCACGAAGACCAACGACGTGGCCGGTGACGGCACCACGACCAGCACGGTTCTGGCCCAGGCCATGATCCGCGAGGGTCTCAAGAACGTGGCCGCCGGAGCCAATCCGATGGGCATCCAGACCGGCATCAAGAAAGCTGTCGTTGCCGGCGTCGGCGCCATCAAGGAGATGTCCCGCCCCGTCGATAACAAGAGCGCCATCGCCCAGGTCGCGACCATCGCCGCCCGCGATGCCGAAATCGGCAACCTGATTGCCGACGCCATGGAGAAGGTCACCAAGGACGGCGTCATCACCGTCGAGGAGTCCAAGTCCACCGGCACCACCCTCGAAGTGGTCGAGGGCATGCAGTTCGACAAGGGCTATCTCAGCCCGTACATGGTCACCGATGCCGAGCGTATGGAGGCCGTCCTCGACGAGCCGTTCGTGCTGATCACCGACAAGAAGGTCACGGTCGTCGCCGACCTGATCCCGATGCTCGAGAAGGTCGCCCGTCAGGGTCGTCCCCTCGTCATCATCGCCGAGGACATCGAGGGTGAGGCTCTGGCCACGCTCGTCGTCAATAAGATCCGCGGCATCCTGAACGCTGTCGCCATCAAGGCCCCCGGCTTCGGCGATCGTCGCAAGGCGATGCTGCAGGACATGGCCATCCTGACCGGCGCCACCGTGGTGTCCGAGGAGACCGGCCACAAGCTCGAGAACGTCCAGATCGACGACCTCGGCAAGGCGCGTCAGGTCCGCGTCGCCCGCGACAAGACCACGCTGGTTTCGTTCAGCAACGAGGAAATCAACGTCAAGGTTCAGGCCCGCATCAAGGAGATCAAGCGTCAGATCGAGGAGACCGAGTCCGAGTTCGACCGCGAGAAGCTCCAGGAGCGCTTGGCCAAGCTGTCTGGCGGCGTGGCCGTGATCCAGGTGGGTGCTGCGACCGAGACCGAGCTCAAGGATGCCAAGCTTCGCATCGAAGATGCGCTGGCTGCCACCAAGGCTGCGGTCGAGGAAGGCATCGTCCCTGGTGGCGGTACCGCCCTGCTCCGTACCCTGCCCGCCCTGTACAAGCTGATGGGCGAGCTCAAGGGTGACGAGCGGACGGGCGTCGAGATCGTGGCCCGCGCCCTCGAGGCTCCGGTCCGCCAGATCGCCGACAACGCCGGTCTCGAAGGCGCTGTCGTCGTCGAGAACGTCAAGAAGGCCGAGGCGGGCTACGGTTTCAACGCCGTGACCAACGAGATGGTCGACATGATTGCCAACGGTATCGTCGACCCTGCCAAGGTGACCCGCAGCGCGCTGCAGAACGCCGCGTCCATCGCCTCAATGCTGCTGACGACCGAAGCCCTCGTCGTCGACAAGCCCGAGAAGAAGACCGGCGCCAGCAACGGCGGTCACAACCACATGGACGGGATGGGCATGATGTAGGCCTTCGGGACCTGCATCTACCTGACGTCCGCATGAACCCGGGGGGGTCGGCCACCAGGCCGGCCCCCCCGGCCTTTGTCCCGAGCCGGGGCCGGAGCTACAATTCATCCATGTTGTCCTTTGCCGATGCCGCCGTGATCGTGGGTCTGGGTGTCCTCCTCTTCGGTTCCCAGAAGATCCCGGAGCTCGCCCGAGCCATCCGCCGTTCCGGTCGCGAGTTCAAGGACGGCCATGCCGAAGCCTTGGGCAGCAGCCAGGCAGCACCCGGGGATGGTGGCGACTTGCCCCCGACTCCCCCGGCGACCGGGGGCTGACGCTTCCGGGTGCCACCTTTCACGCTCAAGGCCCCCTATGGGCCGGCAGGGGACCAAGGCAAGGCCATCGAGGCCATCGCGAAGGCCTTTGGTGACCCCGCCACGGAACGGGTCGTCCTGCTGGGGGCCACGGGCACTGGCAAGACCTACACCATGGCGGCCGCCATCGAGCGCCTGCAACGCCCGACGCTGATCCTGGCGCACAACAAGACCCTAGCAGCGCAGCTCTGCAACGAGCTGCGCGAGTTCTTTCCCGACAACGCCATCGAGTACTTCGTCAGCTATTACGACTACTACCAGCCCGAGGCCTACATTCCCTCGACGGACACCTACATCGAGAAGACGTCGGCCATCAACGACGACATCGACCGCCTGCGGCACTCGGCCACGCGCAACCTGCTCGAACGCCGGGATACCGTGGTGGTGGCCTCGATCTCGTGCATCTACGGTCTGGGCCCACCGGAGGATTATGCGCGGGGGGCGCGACGCATCCACGTCGGCGAGACCATCAGCCGGCAAGCCCTGCTTCGCGCGCTGGTCTCCGTCTACTACGAACGCAATGACATCGACCTGGGACGCGGTCGATTCCGAGTCCGGGGCGACTCGGTCGAATTGGTACCCAGCTACGAGGAGTCGGTGGTCCGCATCGAGCTCTTCGGGGACGAGGTCGATCGCATCCGGGTGATCGATCCCGTCACGGGCGAAATCCTGCGTGATATCGACCAAGTCACCATCTTCCCGGCGAAGCACTTCGTGACGCCCGAGGAGGACCTGGGGCGTGCCCTGCGGGACATCGAGACCGAACTCGACGACCGTCTGGGCTGGTTCATGCGCCACCAGAAGCTGCTCGAAGCCCAGCGCATCGAGCAGCGGACGCGCTATGATCTCGAGATGCTGCGCCAGATCGGCCAGTGCAACGGCGTCGAGAACTACTCTCGCCACCTCGGGGGCCGGCGCGAGGGCGAACCTCCCGCCACGTTGCTCAGCTACTTCCCCAAGGATTTCCTGCTGTTCATCGACGAGAGCCACGTCACCCTGCCACAGGTACAGGCGATGTATGCCGGGGACAGGTCGCGCAAGACCGTGCTCGTCGATCATGGCTTCCGATTGCCCAGCGCGCTGGACAACCGTCCCTTGCAGGCGGCCGAGTTTTGGCAACGCGTGGGTCAGGTCATGTACGTGTCGGCGACGCCGGGCGACCGCGAAATGAAGGAAGCGGGCGCCAACGTGGTCGAGCAGATCATCCGCCCCACGGGCCTGATCGACCCCACGATCGAGGTCCGACCGGTCACGGGCCAGGTCGACCATCTTGTCGGCGTCATCCGGGAACGCACCGGTCGAGGCCACCGGGTCCTCGTCACGACGCTGACCAAGCGCATGGCCGAGGACCTGACGGACTACATGCTCGAGATCGGCCTCAAGGCACGCTACCTGCACAGCGACGTCAAGTCGCTCGAGCGCATCGCCTTGCTGCGTGACCTGCGCCAGGGCGTGTTCGACATCCTCGTGGGCGTCAACCTGCTGCGCGAGGGACTGGACCTGCCCGAGGTCTCGCTCGTGGCCATCCTCGATGCGGACAAGGAAGGCTACTTGAGGGATGGTCGTTCCCTGATCCAGACCATGGGGCGCGCCGCCCGACATCCCGAAGGCCACGTCCTGATGTATGCCGACCGCATCACGGGCTCGATGGAGCGGGCGATCGATGAGACAAACCGGCGCCGAAAGCTTCAGGAAGCCCACAATGAGGCAAACGGCATCGTGCCCCAACCCATCGTGAAGTCGTCTCGCAACGCCTTGCTCGAGGCACTGGGTGCCGCGCCCGAGGTCGACTCGGCCACGATCGTACGGCCGGAGGACATCCCCGCCGCCATCAAGCGCCTCGAGGGCGAGATGCGTGCGGCAGCCCAGTCGCTCGAGTTCGAGCACGCGGCGGAGCTTCGGGATCGCATCCAGTCGCTTCGTCTCCAGATGGCCGATCATGGCCGGGCCCAGGCCCAGGCAGCCGAGGCCCTCGGCACCCCACCCCAGGACACACCGGGCGCCCGGCGCCCCAAAGGACGCAGGTCATGACCGGCAAGCCCCTCTCCACGACGCTCTGGCCCCAGGTTCAAGACCTTGCCCGCCGCCTCGAGGCCCTGCACCAGGAACATCGCTGGCATGGCCAGTTGGCTGGCGAAACCCTTGAGGAATTGTGCCTCGGGCGATTCAAGGTCCCCGAGACGCCGGCAGAAATACCGGGGCGATGGACGGCGCCTGAGGAACCCGCCACGGGTCCGGCAGCCGACGTTCATGCATTGGCCGCCCTCGCCTACGAGGTCCTGACCGGCCACCAGGCCTTTCCCGAAGGCGCCCGCCAGCCTCGTTCCGGTGGCCTCGCCCGGCCCAGCGACCTCGTCCGCGGCTTGTCCTCGGCCATCGACCTCGTGCTGCTGGATGCCCTGGACCCGGAGCCGGCCAAGCGTCCGGTCGTCCGATGGCTGCGGCAGGCCTTCGAGGGCGTCGACCCGGACCAGCCCGATCCCGAGACCGGCAGCGGCCAGACGACCTTGCTCGTCGGCACCGGGGTGGCCGGGTTCCTGCTGGGTGCCGGCCTGACGCTGTGGCTGGTGGGGCCCTCGACCCCCGTGCCGGCCCTGCGCCAATCCATCGGCGCCCCGGCTCCCGCTCCGATCGAACCGTGGACCGCCATGCTCGAGGCATCGGGCGCAACGGCATCGGCAGATATTGCGACGGCCAGCGGCGGTGTATTCGCGGTCGAACCCAGCCCGGTACCGACCCCGACGCCGGCCCCGACACCGCCTCCGATCCTCGAGTACATCAGCCGTGTCGTCGTCCAGCAGGGCGTTTCCGCCTCGTTCAATGCCCGAATGGTCACGGGCGACGGCCTGCGGGTGACGGTGCAGGTAGCCAACGGTACCGACCACCCCCTGACCTTGCTGGGTCAGGATGGCGACATCCAGTTGGCCACCCGGGAAGGCGAGGACTTGACGGCGTGGGTGACGCGGGCAAGCGGGGAAGAGGCAGCGTGGACGCTTGCCCCCGGCGAACAGCAGAGCCGCCACCTGCACGTCGGCAAGGACCTCGCCGCGGATACCCGTGGCCTGACGCTGGTCCTGAGGGAGGACGGCGGTCCCTGGAATGTCCGTCTGACGGGCATCCGGGAAGAAGCTACCCCGTAAGGAGCACTCAGCGAGACGGCGTCGCGCCGGGTGACGGCACCAACCAGGCAGCCGTCGCCGCCGTGCCGATGCCGAGGAGCGCACCGGCAAGCACGTCCGACGGATAGTGGACACCGAGCACGACACGGCTCAGGGAGACCGCCGTGGCCCACCCCCAGGCCCACGGAGCCATGTCCGGTCGCATCGTGGCGAGGACGGACGCTCCTGCAAAGGTCACGGCGGCATGGCCGGAAGGCATCGAGGTGCTGTCCGCAGGACCTGCGGGCAATCGCAGCGTCGGGTCCGTGACAAACGGCCGCGGCCGAAGGATCAGGGCCTTGAGACCCTCGGCAAGACCCGCTGCCACGGCCTCGGTCGCAAGGATCCTGAGCGCAACTCCGGGGTCACGGGGTTCGGCAAGGCCACCGAGCAGGACGGGCACGCCCGCAGAAATCGGCGCCCACGAGACGCCCACGGCCAACTCCGGAAGGCCCGTCACCTGCAGGACGCTCTGGGCGCCTTGGACGAGGGGGCCCTCCGGGTCTGCGGCCCAAGCGGGCAATGGCAGGCTGCAGGCGACACACAGCCCCCAGGCAAGCAGTCCGGCACGTCCTCGCTCAGTCATCGGGTTCACCTCTTGTCAGCTCACGAGTCACCATGGTAGGATATTATTGTCTTTTTAAATCTTCTTTAACTTAAACCTACAACTTGGTCCTATAAAGGGTACCCCGACATGACTGCTCGTCACCTTTCCCTGATCCTGAGTTCCAGCATGGTCCTTGCGGCTTGCGGACAGACTCCGTCTGCCCCTGCGGCGAGCGCGACCACGGCGATGTCGACCTTGGCCGTGCCGGGCACGGACGTACTCGAAGCCGATGGTACCGAGTCGGACATCAAGACGGACAAGGCCGCCCTCTACCGCGCCATCAGCATCCTGGGCATCGGCCCCGTCTACGCGGAAGCCCTCCGGCAGGCCGGTGTCGAGAACGTGATGCACCTGCTCGAGAACGGCCACACCCGCACCGGCCGGGAGCGTCTGGCGCGCAAGACCGGCATCAGCACCAAGCTGCTGCTGACGTGGGTCAACCACGCCGATCTGATGCGCATGACCCGGACGGGTCCGGTCTATGCCCGCCTGCTCGAGGAAGCCGGCGTGGATACAGTTGCAGAGTTGGCCCGCCGCGATGCCCGAAACCTGCGCCCCACGCTGGAGAGCGCCCACATCAAGGGCGGCTTCCGCCTGTCCGATCGCATTCCCTCGGTCACGACGCTCAACGTCTGGATCAGTCGAGCACGGGCGCTGGGTCGGTACGTCGAGTACTGATCCTCGTCAGGCCGAGCGCAAGTCGAGCGCGTAACGCAAGGGCCCGGTCGTCGCACCGGGCTCTTCCGGCATTCTCCGGAACCCCTTTCGCTCATAGAAACCGATGCTGCGGTCAAAACGGGGATCGGCCTCGAGCTCGACCCTCCGATAGCCCCCTTCACCCGCCCACGCAATCAAACGGCTGAAAAGCCGGGAGCCCCAGCCCTCGCCCCACAGGGCAGGATGCAGGTACATCCGGCAGAGCTCGAGGCGCTCGTGATCGAGGCGACGGCCGGCAATCGTCCCCAGAATGTGTCCGTCACGCTCGAGCACGAGGAACGTGCCCCCCTCTAGCAGGTAGCGTTCGGGAGCCAGGACATCCGCATCGAGACCCTCCGGGTCCCAGCGGAAGCCGTAGGTCAGGAGCATGTTCTTGACCAGGGTCAGCACCTGATCGCCATCGCCTTCGGAAAGAAGCCGGATGGTCCCTGCGCGGGGTTCAACCGTCGTCGCCTCAACCGGCTCCATGGCCCGACCTCCCTGCGTCCGGCGCACACATGGCCCCGGCATCCAGCCACTTTTCCACGACCTCCGGCTCGAGGCCCGACTCCGCCAGAACGACAGCCCGGAGCGTTCGGCCGGACCGGCGCGCCTCGGCAGCCAATGCCGCAGCACGGTCATACCCGAGCAGGGGCGTCAGCGCCGTGACGAGCGCCAGGCCCTGCTCCAGCCAATGGGCACAACGTTCCGGCACGGGACGAGGCGCCGTCAGGGTGCCGGCGACGAAAGCCCCCAGCGAAGCCCGCAGGAGATCGACGGCTTCGAGGAGGCTGGCCGCCATCACCGGCATCATCGTGTTGAGTTCGAGCACCCCGCCCATGGCGGCAGACGCCACCGTCGCATCGCAACCCACCACGCGAGCCACGACCCGGAGCCCCATCTCGCACTGGACCGGATTGACCTTGCCCGGCATCAACGAACTGCCCGGCTGCAGGGCCGGCAGTTCGAGCTCGCCAAGGCCGCCTCGCGGACCGGAACCCAGCAACCTGATGTCCCCCGCGATCTTGGCAGCTGCCACCGCCACCGTCCGGATGCCGCCGGACAAGGCGACGAGCCCGTCCCGGCTGGCCACAGCCGCGAAGGGCTCCCGGGTCGGCCCCCACGCCTCACCGGTCCGCTCCGCCAGCAACGCGCAGGCCCGGGCCGGCATCTCGGGATGCCCGTTGAGGCCGGCTCCTACCGCCGTCCCGCCCAGCGGCAGCGCCAAGAACGGCTCCAGCAAGGGGTCCAGGCCACGACGCGCCGCACGGATCTGGGCTGCATAGCCCGAGAACTCCTGGCCCAGCGTCAAGGGGGTCGCGTCCATCATTTGCGTCCGACCCAGCTTCAGGATGTCCGTCCACGAGGCCGCATGGGCCTCCAGGACCTCGGCCATGTGATCCAGGACGGGCATCAGGCCGTTGCGCACGGCATCCACCGCAGCCAGGTGCATCGCCGTAGGAAAGACATCGTTGCTGCTCTGGCCCGGGTTGACATGGTCATTGGGGTGTACCGTGCTGCCTGGCCCCAACAACTCGGCGGCCCGACGCGCCAACACCTCATTCAGGTTCATGTGCGTGCTGGTTCCCGAGCCCGTCCGGTAGACCTCGACCGTGAACTGGTCCGCGAGTTCACCCGCGACGATCTCGTCGGCCGCATGCCTGATGGCGGCGGCCATCAGGGGATCCAGCCATCCCAGCGAGGCACGGGTCTGCGCGACACATCCCTTGACAAGGGCCAAGGAACGGATAACGGACGCGGAGAGCGACCGCCCCGAAACAGGAAAGTTGTGAACAGCCCTGATCGTGGCGGCACCGTAGTACGCTGCGCGGGGTACTTGCACGTCTCCCGGCGGATCGGTCTCGATCCGCCAAGCGGACGCGGCCTGTGTGGTCATCGGCACCCTCGGACCCGCCATGGCCCATGGCGATGATACCACCCGCCCCATGCTAGAGTAGGGCGCCATTGACCGGAGTCGTCGCCATGTCCGTCCGCATCCTCGATGCCCCTGCCCTGACCTATGACGATGTGCTCATCGTCCCGCGCCGAAGCAGCGTCTATTCCCGCAAGGAGACCTCCCTGCGGACCCGCCTGGTGGGTGACATCGAGCTCGACCTGCCCTTCCTGAGCGCCAACATGGACACCGTGACGGAGGCCCGGATGGCCCGCGCCATGCACGGCATGGGGGCACTTGGCGTCGTCCACCGATTCCTGTCGCCGGACCAGCATCTCGCCGAGATGGCGGCCGTGCCGGGACCACGCGTGCTGGCCATCGGCGTCAAGGAGGGCGACCTCGACCTGGTGGCTCGGGCCGAAGGGTTGGCCGCCGTCCTTGTCGACGTGGCCCATGGTCACGCGGACAGGGTGATCGACCGCATCCATGACCTGCGCGACCGATTTCCGACGCTGTGGGTCATCGCAGGCAACGTGGCCACCGCCGAGGGCACGTGGGACCTTCTGGAGGCCGGGGCCCATGCCATCAAGGTGGGCGTAGGCCCCGGGGCCGTCTGCACCACGCGTATCGTGACGGGTTGCGGGGTGCCCCAGCTGACGGCCGTGCTCCGGGCGCGTGCCGCCATGGACCGCTGGTGGGAGGTCGAGCGCCGGAAGGCCCGGCCCAGGGTCGCGCACGCCCCGACGCTCATTGCGGACGGGGGGATTCGCAACTCGGGCGACATCGTCAAGGCGCTCGTCGCCGGCGCCGACACGGTGATGATCGGCAGTCTCTTCGCAGGCACCGAGGAATCACCCGGCGAGGTCCTGCTGCGGGACGGTCAGCCCTGCAAGCGGTACCGCGGCATGGCCTCCGCAGGCGCCATGGAGGTACTCGGTGTGGCACGCACGCCCGAAGGCGTCGAAACCTTGATTCCCTGGAAGGGTCCGGTGGCACCGTTGGCCGAAGAACTGGAGGGTGGCGTCCGCAGCGGCCTGTCCTATTGCAATGCCCGATCCATCCAAGACCTGCACGAGCAGACCATCGAACTGGTCAAGGTGTCATCGGCAGGCCAGCAGGAGAACCAGCCTCACGCGACAACGCGGGCTCACGCCGCCGCAGCACCCCTCGCGCAGCCTACCACCACGGACTGACCACCGGGACCATCGAATTGCCGCCCAAGGCAGGGCCGTCCTCGACAGGTCTTAACGCAGCCCCCGAGCCACCGCCGAAGTCCGGGACCCAGACGTAGCCGGGCTTGGAACCACCCTGGTCCGGGCCCGAACCGGAGCCGCCGCCGCCGTCACGAGCAGGGCCATCCGCCACGGGGATCAGATTGGAGTAGTCCGAGTCCGGCCGAGCCGTCGGAACCGGATCGGCGGCCACCTGCGGCGGCTGGGTCGCCACGGGTCGCGGGAACGGCGTCTCGGGCTGCCGCGTCGCCACGGGGCCGGGCGTCGGCACCTGGGGAGGTGCCATCGTCGGCGCCGGAGTGGCCGGTACAGGCGTCGCGGGGACGGGCGTCACCGGAGCAGGAGTGGCGGGTGCGACCGTCGGCGCAGGCGTCGGCTGGGGCAGGTAGGCCTTGATGAAGGCCACGAGGCGCCGCAGGTCTACCCTGCGTGTCTCCTGCGGGAAACCCGACGTAGGCGCGCCTGTTTCATAGAGCAGGTCCTGGATGACCTTGGGCGACGTCCCGGGGGCCACGGACAGGATGGAAGCCGCGATGCCGGCCACGAGGGGAGTCGCCTGGCTGGTTCCGGAAAGGGTACGGTAAGCCGAGCCGGGAACCGTCGACAACATGTCCGTGCCGGGGGCCGCGAGCCGCACATGCGTCCCGTAGCTGGAGAAGCCGGCGCGTGCATCGCCCGGATCGGTCGCCCCCACGGCGAGGACACCCGGCAGCGCAGCGGGCGACATGGGCTGGGAGCTGCCCTCGTTTCCCGCGGCCGCGACGATGACCACGCCCGAGTTCACAAGGTCCTGGACCGCCTGGCGCTCGAGGTTGGAGGATGCTGGCGAAGACAGGCTCATGTTGATGACCTGGGCACCAGCAGACTTCGCGTAGGCGAGGCCACGGATCACGTCATCGAGCGTCCCGGAACCATCGGCATCGAGGACCTTGACCGGCAGGATGCGAACCCGGTCCGAGATGCCGGAGATGCCGATGCCGTTGCGGATGGAGGCCCCGATGAGGCCAGCGACGTGGGTGCCGTGCTCCTGGTCATCCATGCCAAGCGCAGGGCCGTCGGCAATGACGGTGAAGCCCGGCAGCGTCACCTCGGCCATGTCCGGGTGGGTCCGATCCACGCCGGTATCAAGAACGGCCACCTTGACCAAACGTCCCGGCGGCAACTGATCGAGGACCTCGGCACCGACCACGTCGAGGCCCCACTGGCGGGACCGGAACGGGTCCGTGACGGCTGTCGCGTCGACCACGGCATGGAAGACCCTGTTGGACGCCACATCGACTACTCCGCCCGTCTTTAGCAGGATCTCCCGCATCCGGCCTGCCGAAGCCGCATCTGCGGACCGCACCAGAGCCATGCCGGGTGACAGCAAGTCATGATCCATGGGCAAGGCGGTACCCGGACGAATGCGCACGACCCACTCGTTGGCAATGACCCCCTGATTCTCGTCGACCTGTCGGACATAGCGGGACGGAGCCACGCCTGTCTTCGGGGCCACGCAGGCGGAGAGCGCGAGGACGCCGGACAGCAAGGCGAGTAGGCTCGGTGTCGGGGCTTTTGCAAGGCTCACCTCCATGGTGTGCCCGCCCCGACGCCGCTCCTGACGTTAAAAGACTGTTCTACGGCACGACTTGGACCGAGACCGGGGACGAGCGACGCAACGAACCGTCGAAGCCGTAGGCCACAATCTCGATGCGGGCAGGCCCGCTGCCGATCGACCGCGTATCCCAGACGAACTGGTAGGGGGCATGATCGCTGACTCCGAGCCAAGTGCCATTGACGTACAGTTCCACCTTCTGGGGCACGCCTTGGGCGATGCGGGCATCGATAACGGTACGACCGCTCACGCGTGCCCCCTCCGCAGGGCGGTCCACGGCCACCACGCCCGGCGCAGGCGGCAAGCCCGCCCCGGCTGCGCCCTGGGTCTTTCCTGTCGGGGCCTTCCAGATGCGACTGCCCTGCTGGACCCGCCTGTCCGCATCGTAGACCTTGCGCGGCGCCAGTCCCCCCATCCGCACCTCTTCACGCGGTCCCATGAAGGGCAGGTGGCCGCGATAGATGATCGAAGCCACCACCAGCAGGAACATGACGCCGGCGACGATGCCGACGCGGCGGGTCATCTGGCGGCGCTTCTGCCGCTGGCGCTTGAGCTTGCCCTCCAGCGACTTTGTCCGGGACTCCTTCTGCACCGCCCTGTCGATGGCCCGCTGGGCACAACTGAAACAGGTACCCTGCGTATTCAGGCATGTGGCGCAGAAGCGCCGCCGGCAGGAGGGACAAGCAGAGACGGAGCGGATGCGGTCGTGGTTGACGCAGTCATCGCTTTCCTCCTGCAGCACTTCGAGCGCCTGGATGACGCCCTCGCGGCAGAATGAGCAGGTCTTTCCCACTTCGCCGCACCGCAGGCAGGTCGGGGTCTTGCACTTGGCACACCGGCCCGAGGCCGGGGCGCGATGAATATTGCAAACAGCGGCAGCCATGCGCCCCTTGTACCCGCCCCAGGCTCGTGCGTCCACGCCCGCACGGCGACTGGCCCGCAAAGCGGGTCTGGAGCTATGATGAAAGGGTGCGCGGAGGCGCACGGAAGGGGACCGATGGGCGCATTGCCGCTCTCCTACCTGGGTGACGATGTCCTCCGGCAGGTGGCCGAACCCGTCAAGGCCATCTCTTCCGAGGTGCGCAAGACGATTGAGTCCATGTTCGCGACGTGTGCCGCGGAGCAGGGCATCGGCCTTGCCGCGCCCCAGGTCGGCCTCGCGAAGCGCATCATCGTCATCGACTTGTCCGAGCACGATCTCGATCCCTTCTGCCTCGTCAACCCGGTGCTCAAGCGCCGCTCGGGCCCGCCCATGACCGATGAGGAGGGCTGCCTCTCACTACCGGGCGTCTTCCTCGAGGTCACGCGTCCCCGGGACATCCTGGTCGAAGGCCGCGACGAGAAGGGGCGGCTGCTTCGCTTCGAGGCGTCCGACCTGCTGGCGCGGTGCATCCAGCACGAGATCGATCACCTCGACGGCAAGGTCTTCACCGATCACGTCACGGATGGTACGCGCCGGGACGAGGAACTCAAGGCGCTCGACGCACGCCTCGTCGACCTGCGCGCCGCCCGCCAGGCCGCCATGCTGGCCGGGGGGCGCTGAACCCTGTGCAACCACCGGGACGCAAACCCCTCACCATCGGCGTTTCGGGCGGGTCGGGCTCAGGCAAGACCACCGTGGCCCGGAACATCCTTGAGTTGGCCGGCGCGGAGAACGTGGCCCACCTCTGCCACGACGCCTACTACCACGACCACGCGCACCTCTCGCCCGAAGAACGGGCGGCCGTCAATTACGACCACCCCGAATCCCTTGACAACGCCCTGTTCGTCGAGCACCTGCGGACACTTCAGCGATTGCAACCGGCCGAGACGCCCCTGTACGATTTCACGCGACACGCCCGGTTGCCCGAGCCCAAAATCGTGCAGCCGCGACGCGTCATCCTGGTCGAGGGCATCTTGATCCTGGCCATTCCGGAAATCCGGCGCCACCTCGACATCAAGGTCTTCGTCGACACGGATGCCGACCTGCGCTTCATCCGGCGCTTGCGCCGCGACATCGTCGAACGCGGTCGCTCCCCCCAGTCCATCATCGACCAGTACCTGGCGACCGTGCGCCCGATGCAGGAACAGTTCGTGGAACCATCCCGGCGATTCGCCAACGTCGTCGTCCCCGAAGGCGGCATGAACGAAGTGGCGGTCGACATCCTCCACACCAAGATCCAGTCGGTGCTGCGCAAGGTCACCGGACCGCTTCAGCCGCCTCCGGGCTTCGTGGTGGTACCGGGCACCTGACCCTCGCACTCCATCCCGAATCCTGATACAATCATCACGCTGTATTCATAATGTTGTTTTGGCTGGCGTGTGCTGGCCTTGGAGGAGATATCGTGCCCCTTTCCACCGCCGAGAAGACTCAGGTAATCGGCGATTTCCGCATTGCCGAGACCGACACGGGCTCGACGCAGGTCCAGATCGCGCTGCTCTCCAAGCGCATCAACCAGCTTTCCGAGCACCTCAAGAAGCACAAGAAGGACTACGCGTCCCGTCGCGGGCTGCTCCAGCTCGTCGGCCAGCGCCGCGGCCTGCTCAGCTACCTGCAGCGCACCGACCTCGATGCCTACCGCGGCATCCTCGCGAAGCTCGGCCTGCGCAAGTGATCCTCGGCACGGCCCTTGTCGTGCCTGAACCCTCCCCTTGCCATGATGCGGACGCCGATTGCGGGCGGGCCGCTCATGGTGCCAAGAAAGAAGTATCCCTTTGACTGATGTGAAGACCTTCACGTACGCCCTGGGCGGCCGTGAGATCAAGATGACCTTCGGCAAGTACGCCAAGCAGGCGAACGCAGCCGTGCTGGTGGAGTCCGGCGACACCGCGGTCCTCGTTACGGCCACGATGAGCAAGTCTCCCCGCGAAGGCATCGATTTCTTCCCGCTGCTGGTGGACTACGAGGAGAAGCACTACTCGGTGGGTCGCATTCCCGGCAGCTTCCATCGTCGCGAAGGTCGCGCCGGCGAGCACGCCATCCTTTCGGGCCGCCTGATCGACCGGTCGATCCGCCCCCTCTTCCCCGACGGCTTCCGCAATGACGTCCAGGTCGTCGCCTACACGCTGTCCTGCGACCAGCAGGTCGAGCCCGACATGCTGGCCATGGTCGGTGCTTCCGCGGCATTGACGGTCTCGGACATCCCCTTCCAGGGCCCCTGCTGCGGCGTCCGGGTGGGTCGGGTCAATGGCCAGTGGCTGGTCAACCCCACCTTCCAGGAGTCCGAGGAAGGCGACTTCGACCTCGTCGTGGCCGGCACCGCCGACGCCATCATGATGGTCGAGGCCGGCATCAAGATCGTGCCCGAGGACCAGGTGCTTGACGCCATCGACGTCGGTTTCCAGGCCGTCCAGGAGCTGGTGACCTGGCAGCAGGAAATCGCCCGGATGATCGGCAAGACCAAGCTTCAGCCGAACCTCGTCGCCCTGCCGGAAGCCCTCGTGACCTGGGCCGCGTCGTTCAACGGCCAGCTTTCCGCCGCCATCCAGAACCCGGACAAGAAGGCCCGCGATGTCGCCACCGACGCCGTCATGGCCGATGTCAAGGCCCAGTTCGCCGCGATGGCCGAGGATCATCCGGTCAAGGCGTCGACTGGCGGGCGCGCCAAGGCGCTCGGCGAGGCGCTCTACGAACTCGAGGCAGGCATCGTCCGCAGCCTGGTGCTCGACAAGGGTCTTCGGATCGACGGCCGTCGGACCACCGAGATTCGCAAGGTGACCTCGGAAGTCAGCGTCCTGCCCAGGACCCACGGCACGGGCCTCTTTACCCGCGGCCAGACGCAGGTGCTCAACATCTGCACGCTGGGCTCGATGGGTGATGCCCAGAAGATCGACGGCCTCGACCCGGTCACGTCCAAGCGCTACCTGCACCACTACAACTTCCCCGGCTTCTCGGTCGGTGAAGTCAAGCCCAGCCGTGGTGCCGGCCGCCGCGAAATCGGCCACGGCGCCCTCGCCGAGCGCGCACTCGTGCCCGTGCTGCCCGGAGTGGACGAGTTCCCCTACGCCATCCGGTTGGTGTCCGAAGTCCTCGAGTCGAACGGTTCGACCTCGATGGCCTCGACCTGCGGCTCGACGCTGTCGCTGATGGACGCGGGCGTGCCCATCAAGGCTCCGGTCGCGGGCATCGCGATGGGCCTGATCAAGGAAGACGAGCGCTTCGCCGTCCTGACCGACATCCAGGGCATCGAGGACCACCTCGGCGACATGGACTTCAAGGTCACCGGGACGCGTGAAGGCGTGACCGCCCTCCAGATGGACATCAAGATCGCGGGCATCAGCCTCGAGATCATGCAGCAGGCGCTCGAGCAGGCCCGTGTGGCCCGCCTGAGCATCCTCGACATCATGGAAGGCGCCATCGCGAAGCCCCGGACGGAGCTTTCGCCCTACGCCCCCCGGATCATCACGCTCAAGATCAACCCCGAGAAGATCGGTGCGCTGATTGGCCCCGGCGGCAAGATGATCAAGCGCATCACCGAAGAGACCGGCGTCAAGATCGATGTCGAGGACGACGGCACCGTATACCTCACGACCTCGGATGCGCAGGCTGCCGACGCGGCGATGCGCTGGGTCCAGGGCATCGCGGCCGAGGCCGAGGTGGGTCGCCTCTACACCGGCAAGGTGACGCGCATCCTGAACTTCGGTGCGTTTGTCGAGATCCTGCCCGGCAAGGAAGGCCTGGTCCACATCAGCCAGCTGGCACCCGAGCGGGTCGCCAAGGTCGAGGACGTGGTCAACATCGGTGACATCATCTCGGTCAAGTGCACCGAGATCGACTCCCAGGGCCGCATCAACCTGAGCCGCAAGGCCGTGCTGGCCGAAGAGCTTGCCGTCAGCGGCAAGTAGCATCATGACCAACGTGGTCGCGCCCCCCCAATCTCGCAAGGTCACGCTGTCGAACGGCGTGCGGGTGCTCCTCGAGGAGCTCCCGCATGTCCACTCGGCCTCCATCGGCTTCTGGGTCGATACCGGCAGCCGCAACGAGACCCCCGAGATCGAGGGGGCGAGCCACTTCATCGAGCATATGCTCTTCAAGGGCACGCCCAGCCGGTCCGCCCTCGCGATTGCCCGTGCCCTCGAAGACACGGGTGGCAGCCTGAACGCCTTCACCAACAAGGAACAGACCTGCTACTACGCCCGGGTCCTCGAGGACCAGGTGGAACTTGCCCTCGATGTCCTCTCGGACATGTTGTTGCATTCGCTCTTCGATCCGGACGAGGTCAAGCGCGAGCGCAAGGTCATCCTGGAAGAAATCAAGATGTATGAGGACAACCCGGACGAATACGCGTCGGAGTTGTTCCAGACCGTCTTCTGGCCGGACCATCCCATGGGGCGGCCGATCGCCGGCACCCGGAATTCGGTACGTCGCCTGAGTCGCGAGGCCCTGCTGGCCTACAAGGATCGCTTCTACGCAGCCGATCGCCTGGTCGTCTCCATCGCCGGTCGCATCGACGGCGACAAGGTCGTGGCACAGCTCGAGCGCCTGCTGGCCGATCTGCCGCGCAAGAGCGCCCCTCATACGCTGACGACACCCACCGCCAGCACCCGCCGGGTCGTCAAGTACCGCGATACCGAGCAGGTCCAGGTTCTGCTGGGGACGGACGGTGTCTCCGTCGACCACCCCGACCTCTACATCCACCACATGCTCGACGCCATCCTGAGCGGGGGCATGAGCGCGCGGCTTTTCCAACAGGTCCGCGAAAAGCGCGGCCTGTGCTACTCCATCTCGTCTTACGGCGCCCACCATCGCCTGGGGGGCATGTTCGGCATCTACGCAGGCACGAACGCCCGCAAGGTCGACGATCTGCTGGCCGTGACCTTCGAGGAATTGCAGCGGCCCATCACCCACGAAGAACTCGACAGGGCCAAGCGCCAGACCCGCGGCAACCTGCTGCTCGCGCTTGAGCAGCCTCGGACCCGGGCCAACCGCATGGCACGCAACGAACTGTTCCATGGTCGCTTCATCCCGATTGAGGAGATTCTCGAGCGCATGGAGGCCATCACGGTGGAACAGGTCTCGGACCTGGCAGCCCGCATGGCACCGGACCAGTTCTCGTTCACCATCGTCGGCCCCCTCCGGCGCATCAAGGCCCTGTGATCGAACCCGGGGTCCGCACGGTACAAGTGCCCCTGCGACGCCTTTCGGACCACGCCCGGATCCCGGCCGTCATGCAGGACGGCGATGCGGCAGCCGACCTCTGCGCGGCAGAGGCCGGGGAGATCCCGCCCGGAGGCCGCGCCGTGGTGCCAACGGGCCTCGCCCTCGCCCTGCCGCTTGGCACCCGCGGCCGCATCATGCCACGCTCGGGCCTTGCCCTGAAGTTTGGCATCGATGTCGGAGCAGGACTAATCGACTCGGGCTACAGGGGCGAGATTGGCGTCCTGCTGTTCAACCACGGTGACGAAGCTTTCCGCTTTGCCGTCGGGGACCGCATCGCCCAGCTTGCCATCGAGCCCTCATGGACGCCTGCATTCACCGAAACGGCAGTTCTGGATTCGACGAGAAGGTCGGAAGGCTGGGGGTCGACGGGCAAGGAGGCCCCTTGAACACGACGACCTACCGGATCAATCTGGCGGGCGCATCGGGCCGGATGGGGAAAGCGATGTGGCCTGGCCTGGCAGAGGCACCTGACGTGGATGTCGTCGGCGCACTCAGCCGCCAAGCCGCGCCGGCAGACCTGCCCTGGACCACGCGTTGGTCCGCGGATGCCACCACCCTGCTCGCAGAAAGCCGTCCCGGAGACATCTGGCTCGACCTGACGACGGGTGAGGCCGCAACCGCCCATGTCCCCCTTGCCCTCGAGGCGGGCCTCAGGATCATCGTCGGGGCCACCGGCATGGCCTCTTCGGCGCTCGACGCGTGGCGAGCCCGTCTCGAGACGCATCCGGGCACCGTGCTCGTCGTGCCCAACTTTTCGCTGGGGGCCGTCCTGATGATGCGATTTGCCGAAGAGGCCGCCCGCTGGCTGCCGGATGTCGCCATTATCGAAGGCCATCATCCCGCCAAGCGTGACGCCCCGTCGGGCACGGCCCGGCGAACGGCCGAACGCATCGCGGCTAGCCGTGGCCGCGCCGGAAAGTCCCTCGGCGATCAGCAAGCGATGGGCCTCGACGTGTCGGGCGTCCCGGTCCATGCCCTCCGCCTCCCCGGCCTGCTGGCCCACCAGGAGGTGGTCTTCGGGGGACACGGCGAGGTCCTCACGATCCGGCACGATGCCATGGGCAGGGAATGCTTCCTGCCCGGATTGCTGCTGGCCATCAGGGGCCTCGATCGGGTCCGGGGCCTGGCCATCGGCCTGGAACACGTTCTGGGAGAAGGAACCAAGTGAGCTACAAGGTTGCCGTCCTGGGTGCGACGGGCATGGTCGGCCAGGAGATGCTGCGCGTCTTGGAGGCACAGGCTTTTCCTGTCGCCACCCTGGTCCCGCTGGCTTCCGGCAGCGGGGAAACAGGGCGGACGGTGCACTTCAGAGGACGTCCCCATGCCGTTCTCGGCACGGATGGCTTCGATTACCGGGACGTCGACCTGGTCCTGGCCAGCGCGGGCGAGGAAATCAGTGCCCGTGAGGCACCGCGCGCCGCCGCCGCCAGCGCCATCGTCGTCGACAACACCGCCCATTTCCGGATGCACGCCGACGTGCCGCTGGTCATTCCCGAGATCAACGGTCACGCCGTGCGCGACCACCACGGCATCATCGCGAACCCCAACTGCAGCACGGCCATCGTCCTGATGGCCGTTGCCCCCTTGCGCGCCCTTGGCGGCCTCGCAAGGCTGGTCGTCAGCACTTATCAGTCAGCTTCGGGTGCAGGCAAGGAAGCCGTCAAGGAGCTTGACTCCCAGATGGCCGCCCACCTCGAGGGACGCACACCCGAACACCGGGTATTCCACGCACCGCTTGCGGGCAATGTCCTGCCGCGGATCGGGCGCCTTTTGCCGGATGGCCGTACGAGCGAGGAGGCCAAGATGGAGGAGGAGGCCCGGAAGATCCTGGCCCAGCCAGAGCTGGCCGTCACGTGCACCTGCGTGCGGGTGCCGGTGATCGTCGGCCACAGCGCCTCCGTCAACCTGACCTTCGATCGGGCCGTGGCACCCGGGGACGTGGCCGCAGTCCTGCGCGAAGCCCCGGGCGTGCACGTCGTCGCAGAGCCGGATGGCCCGACGCCCCGTGACGCAGCAGGGTCGGATGACGTTCTCGTGGGTCGCATCCGCGCCGATCGGTCACACCCTTACGGGCTGGACCTCTGGGTATCGGGCGACAACCTGAGAAAGGGTGCGGCCCTGAACGCCGTCCAGATCGCCGATATCCTGCACCGGGAGGGGCGCATCGGCGTCTCGACGCGTTCGGCGTGAAAGGCTGCGTCACCCCCGGGAAGCCAAGCTTCCGGGGGCGTCGCAAGGGGTTGGGGCGTCCCGAAATCAGGTCGACAGACCAGTAATCAGAAAAAGAACAAGGGACAACCGCCGAGGTTCATGATGCAGCAGGACCCCGGAGAGCGTCAAGCAGGCTGCTTACAGGTCCTTGACGGCATGACTCCCGCGCTTCACCCCTGCGTGCTATACTGTCCTCGTCGTGCTACGAGCGCCCGTAGCTCAGGGGATAGAGCAGCCGCCTTCTAAGCGGCTGGCCGCTGGTTCGAATCCAGCCGGGCGCGCCATCGAGGCGGTCGTGGGCGACACATCCATGGCGGGTGTAGCCAAGTGGTTAAGGCAGAGGATTGTGGTTCCTCCATTCGTGGGTTCGATTCCCATCATCCGCCCCATGCGCCTGTAGCTCAGTGGATAGAGCGCTTGCCTCCGGAGCAAGAGGTCACAGGTTCGAATCCTGTCAGGCGCGCTCGTGCCCCCCGGTCCCCGGACCGAGGGGCATCGCCTTTTCCGGACTTGGCCGGGCATGATGTCCTCAAGCCCGCCTGGCCGACGAGGACCCTATGCCGTTCATCCGACAAGCGCCGCCCATACCCGGGGACCACGAGGCCACCTGCCTCGAGGTGCTGCTCAAGTACAGCGCAGATACCAGCCACGCCCGCAAGGTCGCAGACCTTGCAGGGCAGCTTTTCGACGCGTTGGTCCCCGTGCACGGGGGCAGTCGCCCGGAGCGCGATCTGCTCGTGGCAGCAGCCCTCCTCCATGATGTCGGGCACCTGATCGGCGAGCGTGATCACCATCGCCACAGCCGTTACCTGATCCGGCGCGATGCCCTGCTGGAAGGCTGGTCCCCCGAGGCCCGCGAGTGGGTCGGCCTTTTGGCTGCCAACCACCGCAAGGTCCGGGAGGTACAGATGAAGAAGACCCCGAAGCCGGTCAGGGAAGCCATCCGGCCATGGGCATCCATCCTCAGGATTGCCGATGTCCTCGACCGTGACCACAGGCAGGAAGCACGCATCTGGACCGTGGACATCCCGCTCGACGCGCCCAGGCTGATATTCCAGCTGGCCCACGTCGACCTCGAAACGATGGGCAAGGCACTGCCGCGCAAGGCCGGCTGGGGCGCCCGGATATGGAACCGGGATCTGGTCTTCGCCTGTGGGGCGCTTCAGATCGAGGTTTCGCGCCCCACTCCTGTCACCAGTTGAGCCGCGTGGGCCGCGATCCGGCCAGCCGCGCCTTGTGGCCCCATCCGCTCGGCCCCGACCGCACGCATCCGCGCCAGCAAGGCCTCGTCCGCCAGAATCCGGACCGCCAAGGCTGCCGCCTCATCGGGATGACGTGCAAGTTGCACGGCGTCACCCAGCAGACGGGCCTGAGCCTCGGCAAAGGCCCGATTGAATTGCGGCCCCGTGCCGGGAAACGTCACGACCGGCACTCCCCGCCCCACGCACTGCTCTATGGCCGTGCCCGCCATCCCGAAGACCAAGCGAACGCGCCCCACCCAGTCCCCGAAGCGCCCAATCAGCCAATCGAGGCGCTGTCCACCCGGAGCCCGGCAGACACCTTCCGGTCCCGGGGACCAGCCAGCATCGCGGGCAACGGCCAACAAGTCTGCCAGAGGAACCTGCGGTGCCACGGCCACGGCCACGGACCACAACGCGGCATCGGATCGCGCCTGCAGGAAAGCAAGGGCTGCCTGTAACAGCGGGACCAGGTTGGCAGGCGCGTCCCGGCGGCTGCCCGGCAGGATGCCGAGAACGGGTCCCGGATGGTCATGTGGCCACCCGATGCCGCTTTCCACCATGTCGTCCATCATCGGATTGCCCATGTCGTGCGCCCGGATGCCCCGGCGCACGAGCCCCGCTGCAGTCAATCCATCCCGGGGATACACCGCCAGGCAAGCATTGCGCCGCATGAACCACCGCTCCACGGGCAAGTAGTCTTCCTGACCGGGCTGCCGGTAATGATCGGACTTGGCACAACCCACGAAGACGCACGGACGACCGGCATAGACCGCAAAAGCCAAGGGCAGCAGGTCCCCGACTGCCACGATCAGATCTGCTGAGGCCGCCTGGGGACGAACCGATGCCAACTGCCGCAAGAGAAGTCCCAGCAGACCGTGGCGGACGTCGGCGGCAAGCGCACCGCGTTGCCCCAGAATGAACCCCCCGGACGGCATGGCCCGCAGCGGTGCCACGATCGGCACGCCTGCCTCACGGTACGCGTGCCCCTCGCCCACGAGGGGAAAGCCGCGATGGTCCCAGGTCCTCCAGGGCTCCTGGTCCATCAGGACACGCGCGATGCGGTCCTCCCCGTGGCCGTTGCTTATCCAGAGGATCCTCGGACCGGCCTTGGCCTCAGAAGAGCCCGTGGATGCGGCCATCTGGATCGACGTCGATGTTCAGGGCCGCAGGCGCGACCGGCAGACCGGGCATGGTCATGATGTCGCCCGCAAGGACCAGCACGAAACCGGCCCCGGCAACGGGGCGAACGTCCTCGACCCGCAAGGTCCAGCCCTCGGGCGCCCCAAGCCTCGAGGGGTCGTCGGAGAACGAATAAGGCGTCTTGGCGACGCAGACGGGTGCACGACCGAGGGGGCCCGCGGCAAGGATCGCCAGACCCTTGCGTGCCTTGGGTGACCACGTGACGCCCTCGGCGCCATAGACACGGGTCGCGACCTTGCTGACGCGCGTCTCGAGGTCATCCTCGTCGTCATACACGAAGGCATGACGGCGCCGCTCGGCCACCAGGTCCAGAACGGCACGGGCCAGGCTCTCGCCCCCCGCCGCGCCCTCGGCATGGACCGAGGCACGTAGAAGGCGGACGCCCAGATCCGCCACGACCTCCTCCAGCACCGCGAACTCCTCGGGCGTATCGCCCGGGAAAGGATTGAGCGCGACCACGCAGGGCAGGCCGTAGACCTCGGTGACATTACGGACATGCCTACGCAGGTTCGCCGCCCCACGCCGCAGCGCGTCGACATCCGGACGGCCCAGTTCGGTACGCGCCACGCCACCGTGCATCTTGATCGAACGGATCGTGGCCACCAGAACCACCGCGGACGGACGGAGGCCACCCAGCCGGCACTTGATGTCGATGAACTTCTCGGCACCGAGGTCGGCACCGAAGCCAGCCTCCGTGACCACGATCTCGCCCAGTTTCAGCGCGAGGCGCGTCGCCTGCAGGCTATTGCAGCCGTGCGCGATATTCGCGAATGGTCCTCCGTGGACCAACGCGGGCGTGTGGGCCAGGGTCTGGACGAGATTGGGCTTGATCGCATCGCGCATCAGCGCCGCCATCGCCCCGGCAGCCCCGAGATCGCCCGCCGTGACCGACCCGCCCTCACGGTCCTGCCCGACGATGATGCGGGCGCAACGGGCCTTGAGGTCCGCAAGGTCCGCTGCCATACAGAGAATCGCCATGACTTCGGAGGCCGGAGTGATCATGAAGCCATCCTCACGCGGCACACCGTCGGCCGGGCCACCGAGGCCCACCAGGACATGCCGCAGGGCACGATCGTTCACGTCCATCACCCGGCGGAAAGTCAGGCGCCGGGGGTCGAGGCCGAGCGCATTGCCTTGCTGCAGGTGGTTGTCAATCATGGCCGCCAGCAGGTTGTTGGCAGCCGTCACCGCGTGGAAATCACCCGTCATATGCAGATTGAGATCCTCCATGGGGACGACCTGCGCCTGCCCACCTCCCGTCGCTCCACCCTTGACTCCGAAGGCCGGTCCGAGCGACGGTTCGCGCAGTGCAATCACGGCGCGCTTGCCGATGCGCCTGAGGGCATCGCCAAGACCGATGGTCATCGTCGTCTTGCCTTCGCCCGCGGGCGTGGGCGAGATCGCCGAAACCAGCACCAAGTCACCTTCTGGAGCATCGGCGAGACGACTCGCCACATGTGCGGCAATCTTGGCCTTGTGGCGCCCATAGGGCTCGAGGTCGTCGGACCCGAGGCCAAGCAACGCCCCTACCTCGGTCACGGGCAGCAGGCGGGCTGCCTGGGCAATGGCAAGATCCGACACGACATCCTCCTCGCGGACAGCCCCATGGTACGCCCTCGGATGGGCGAGGGCGGCTCCGCTTCCCGGATCAGTCGGAGTCCCCGGGGATCAGCACATTGATGTCCTTGAGCCGCTGCGTGAAGTCGCGCCGGCTCATCACTTCCTCCTGGCCCCAGGGGTTCGTGAAGTGGACGACGTCGTCATCAAATCCCGTCACCAAGACCTTGTGGCCGCTCGTGCGCTCCTTGCCGGACTTGGCGTCGACGGACGTCCATTGCAGACCCACGAGGACGGCATCGCCCCGGGTCAGGGAGTCCCCTATCAGCTTTTCCCAAAGTCGCTCCTTGCTTTTCCACGCGAAACCCTTCACGGACCGTGAAAGCACCCGATCACCCGTGACGGCCCGGAAGACATTGCCGATGTCACCCACGTTGAGACCCCGGCGATCATCATCCCCGTCGAAGTTGTCCGCGGCATTGTCGTAGTCACGGTCATTGGCACGCTCCATCATGGCGGGTTGCCACAACCGGGACGGAATCGACCGCTTGGAGCCATCGTCCCCGGCCGTCCCGGGCTCACGGAGCACGGTGGATCCATCGCTCAGGACGGCCTTGCCGTCGGGCGACGCCAGCCTCGTCACGATCCGGACATACTCGGCCGGTCTCCGGTCGGCCATGAAGATCTGCAGGGACGTAACGGTGCAGGTTCCCTTGCCCTTCTGGCTGATCGCCGCAGGCGCAGCCATCTCGCGCACCAGTTGGCCGACGAGCGCCTTGCGGTCGATCCCCTCGGCCAAGGGGGCCGCACCCAGAAGGCGATCGAGGCCTTCGAGCGCATCCGGCCCGCCACGTTCTGCCGGCTGCCCGGGCAGACGGTCGCAGAGGAGCAGGACCTGCAGGGCGAGCCGAGCCGCCGCATCACCGGCGACACCCCGGGCCAGGCGCTGATACGCCGCCCGATCCGCGGGCGAGAGCGCCTCGAGCGCCCGTGTCTCGGCCGCAGCATTGTTGGCCCGTGCGTCGTCCAGCTTCTTGCCTGCCTCCGAGGTGGGCGGCACCACCTTGGTAACGTCGGCAATGTTCCTGAGGATGGTCCGATCCGTCGCCGAGGGCGGCTGCCGGATGGAGTCCGCCACGAGATCCGCATAGGTCTCGCTCACATCGCCGTGGGCACCGTTTGCAGCACCATCCTGACGACGGACGACCCGGGCGATCTCGTCGCGCGTTTCGGACCGAACCCTCTTTCCGACCTCCCCGGCCTCCAGATTGTTGCGACGCTTATCGTTCTGGGCAGCTGCCGGGTTCAGGGGTACCGCAACCTGCGTGGCTTCCGACCCATTCCGGACAGGCCGAAGGGGCGACTTGTCCCGGACAGCATCGGCCTTGCGCACGCGAGAACCCTCCGCGGTTACCATACCCTGCAAAGCCTACCCACGAGGGATCGACCCATCAGGGCAACGGCAGGAGCCGTGGCGGGGCCAGTCGACGCAGGCGCCCACCGGCACCGTCCGTGAAGAGCAGCCCGCCGTCGGCCTCGGGCAGAATACCGAAGACATCGCCCAGTCGACTGGATCGGGCAAGGCCATCCTCGGTTTCGGTGCCCAGACCGGCAAGCGTCGTGACGTTGCTGCCGTCAGCGGCAATCGCGCGAATCCGAGGCGTCTGGCTACTGCCCACAAGGATGCGCTTTCCTGCAGCATCCCAGGCCACGGAAGTCGGATAGCCCAGGGCCGCGGACCGCGCAGGCCCGTCATCACCGGTGGCACCATCCACGCCGTACTGTCCGGCAAACCTGTAGATGTGTCCGGCAGGGTCCACCCTGAGAATGACATGCAGCAACGTCGAGGCGGCATAGAAGTTTCCGGCTTCGTCCTGACAGACCTGCGTGGGACCAACGATGGGGGACTCTGAGGCCTGGTTCCCGTCCTCAGGCAAGGTCCTCGGCCTGTCGAAGGTCCCGAGGAAGCGGTCCGCCCGCCAGGTCGTCGTCGGCTGATCGGCAGGCACCGTCAGGCGCCAGATGCCACCGCCGATGATATCCGAGACCAGCAAGCTGCTGCTCGACTCCATGTGGCAGAACGAAGGCAGGCCCAAGGTGGGCGGCTCTTCCGCGGACAACAGCCCTGGCCGGCGCCGATGTTGCCGGTCGGGGCCCATCACCGTCGATATCCGGCCGTCGGGACCGACCATCCGGACGCGCCGACCTGCCGACTCGACGATGAAAAGACGCTTGTTCGCCTCATCCCACGCCATGCTGCGCGGGTCGTCGAGCAGGGCACCGACCGCCGGCCCCCCGTCGCCAATCTCGTTGGCCAGCCCACCGAGCGCGAAGCCAACCGCCAGGTTCGTGGCCCTACCGCCCCCGGCCACGGTCGTGATCACGCCTGCGGGCGTGATGGCCCGGATACGATCATTGCCCATGTCGGCCAGCAGGATGGTGCCATCCGGCTTGCGCAACAGGTCCTGCGGAGAGTTGAGCAACGCCTTGGCCAACGGCCCGCCATCACCGCCGAAACCCGGGGTCACCCCGCCTACCGTATGCACGACACGCAGGTCCTCGCCCAGCAGGTCTTCCCATGCCTGCTTCAACGCCGGCGTCCGGGTGGCAAAGTCAATGAGATAGCGCCGCACCATCCCGGGCAGTTGGCCGATGGCGAGGGACGGCAGCGAAATATTGCCCTCGAGAAGGCCCTCCCGGGTGAGACGCTGCAGCCCGGGCGTGGCAGCCAGGCCGGGATCCAGAGTGGCGATACTCGCCGATGCCCCTATGGCTAGGGCGCGTGCACGCAGCATCTCCGTCACCATCGTCGAGGCCACGTCAATCGAGACCGTCGCACCGCCGCCGCGCGTATCCAGGTGACCGACCAGGCGACGATTGCCCGACATCACGGCATGCACCAGCAGGGCCTCTGAAAGCGGCGCCTTCGCGAAGGCGAATCGACCCTGGTCATCGGAGGTCGTCCCGAGAATGCTGCCGTCCTGCGGATTGAGCCACAACCGCTCACGCGTGTCCGCCAGGTAGATGAGGGCGCGCTGCAACGGCACCTCGTCCCCGACGGCCAGGACGCGACGACTGCCGGCCGCGTTGGCAATCAGCGATCCGAAAGCCCGGACATCGCCCGACAAGCCCGCGACTTGATTGGCGATCAGACTGCCCGCCGAGTTGGCCACCAGCATGGCCGTGTCAGGGCCGGAAACGGGCGTGGCCCCCCCCGCCAGCACGGGCGACGGAGTGGCGACGTCCTGCACGGCACCCGGGTTTCCCCTGGACAGCACCATCGAGGCACCCGAGCGACCGGCAGTCCCGGCAGCAGCACAGCCAGCCAGAGCAAGGACAAGGAAAGGGAGCCCACTACGCATGACGGTGTTGTACCCTCGAACCATGGATGCGGGCTTCCCGGGAGACGACGGCCAACGATTGCAGCCTGCCTGCCGGGGGCGGCTGCTCCGTCCCGATGGCACGCAGGCCAAGGGCACCGTCCTTGCCTTCCACGGTTTCTCCGCAGGCCCCTGGCAGTTCGAGAACCTTGCCGAGGACTTGCTTGCGCTGGGCTGGAACGTCCTGTTGCCTAGGCTCGCCGGGCACGGCCATGCGACGGCGACTGGCGAAGAGGATCCCCGCTTCCTGCCCCGCGCCCACGAAGCCTTGCGCTACCGCGAGGCGGCCGAACAAGCGCTCGCCGTGGCACGCGATCTGGAGCCGCCCCTCGTCCTGTGCGGCCTGTCGGCCGGGGGAGCCGTCGCCCTCGACCTTGCCATCCGGCATGAAGGCATCGCGCGGGTCTGCGCCATGGCCCCCCTGCTCGTGCCTGCCGCGCCCAAGGCCCGCCTTGCCTACCGGCTCGTCCAGGCCACGGACGGTCCCTCGGGCGGACGCATCGGCCGCTGGTTGGACAACCGGCCTTTCGCCTGGGGCGACGCGCCGCCCCGCCACGACGATGGCTGGGTGCGCCCCGGTCACTGGCGCTTCGCCGCCGGTAACCTGGTCGGCATCTTGCGGTTCGTCGCCGACATCATGCCGAGAGCACACCAGTTGGCGATCCCGTTGCAATTGCTCACCACCAGCCGCGATGACCTTGCGGATCCCGGCGCTGCGGGACGGTTCTGGGCCCGACGCCGGGCAACGGGAAGCGGATGGCAGCATTTCGTCGCCACGGATGGCGTTCCTCACGCCATGATTAGCCCGCGACAACACCCCGAGGCCCGGTCACGGCTGCGCGTCACGAAGACCGTGCTGGACTTCCTCGACGCAGGTACCCCCACCCATGTCCCGCCGCCCGGCGGGCGGTCAGGCGCCTAATCGGCCAGGGCCGCCACGGGGTCGATCCGACCGCTCCCGGTCTGCACGTCGAAGCCCGGCTCCGCGAGGTCGCGTGCGGACTCGCGAATGCGCCGTGCGACCTGCTCGACGGTCCACGCGGGATGCCGGGCCATCACGAGGGCCGCAAGACCCGAAACCATCGGCGCGGCCATCGACGTTCCCGACATGTAGCCGTAGGCATAGCGACCCGTATGTGGCAGCGTGGAGTAAATCTGCATGCCGGGCGCCACGATGCCAATCCAAGGCCCTTGGCAGGAAAAGCCCGTGCGCTGGTCCTGCTGGTTGGTCGCCCCGACAGCCAGAACACCGGGCAGCGACGCCGGATAAACGCGCCGCGCATCGCCGAAGTTGCCCATCGCGGCGACCACCAGGGCGCCGCGGGACTGCGCAGCCGTCACCGCCTGCTCGAGGACAGGTGCGCTGTAGGTGTCGCCCAAGCTCAGGCTGATGACCCGGGCTCCGGCGCGGGAAGCGGCCAGGATGCCGCTGGCGACCGACTCCCACGTCCCCTGCCCGCGCGCATCGAGCACCCGTTCCGCACGAAGGCCCGTCTCGGGCGCCATGCCCTCGACCCCGATGTTGTTGCCCGCCGTCGCCCCCACGACCCCGAGGCAATGCGTCCCGTGCCCCGTGCCATCCGTAAGATCGCTGCCACCATCGAGGTGGTTACGGCCGGCGACGACCCGACTGGCGCCACCACGCCCCGCGAAGTCGGGATGAAGGATGTCGGCTCCGGTATCGACGACGGCCACCACGATGTCCGGGCGCCCTCGCGTGATGGCGTGGGCCGAGGCCGTGCGCAGCAAGGCATGGTGATACTGTTGGCGAACGCCCGGATCAGCGGCGATACCGGGCACCGGCTCGGGTCGTTCGGGCCCCGTGCCGACCCGGCCCACCCCGCTGACGGCCAACACGGCCTTTCGGCCCGAAAGTGCCCGGCGCAGGTCCGAGGCCGTGCCGGCCGGTCCCTCGTACGCCACCCAACCTTCCACGAGGAGGTCCTGTGATTGGCGGGCAGCGCGTTGCCATCCCTTCGCGCCGATGAGACCCGCCATGCCCAGGGCTGCGGATTCGGCCTGCCAGCGGACGAGCAGGCGCGTCTCGCCAGCGGAGGCTACTTGCTGCGTGCCCCCGGCAACGGGGCGGGACGGCACCTCGAGGGTCCCGCAGGACGCGACGACAAGGGCCGCAGCGGGCAAGGCATGAAAACGAACACGAAACTGTCCCATGACCGCATGTTAACAAACATCCCGGCGCGGCGTCACCGATAGCGCAGGACGACGCGGAAGCCGAAGTATTGGTTGGCGAAGTCGTGACGCCGGGTCAGGTGCATGTGCCACACGCCTGCACGCGCGACATCGTAGAACCCTCCCCCGCGCATGGCCCGGACGCCCGTACTGCCGTCATGGATGGCGTGGTCGAAGTCAAAGGCCGGCAAGGCGGAGTCCCCGAGGGTCGCCGGCAGGCCAAAGCGACGCAACTCCGGCGAGGTCGCAAGGCTGTTGATGGCGCTGGCCGCCCCCTGTACGACGGGCACGCGGACACCCGACGCGACGCCCCGCAACAGCCAGGTACCCGGCACGCCGGGACCACCCCCCACGGCAACATCGGCCGTCCATTCCTCGAGATTGCCGTTAAGGTCGGCAACCCCGGCGACCAGGCCCGTGTGCGTCGTGCGATCGACACCGTACGGCCAGGCGTCGCCGTGGCCGGACCCCGTCAAGGCGACGCCGGATGTGGGGAAGGCAGGCGGGGCCAGGAAGCGCACCGTCGTATCCGTCACATCGCGGAAGGTCCCGCCGCTGTTGTTGCCAAGCACCTGAACGCCATGAATGGCCGACCAGACGGCGAGGGCCGTCCAGTCCTCATCACCCATGAGATCGGCCTCCGGCCCCACGCTGCGGGCCAAGGCCAAGGCGTCATCCCAATGGACATTCGACCAGACGGGGCAAAGGGCCGCAGACTTGACCCGCCCCGACGTGCCCGCGACCGCGCCGGCACCGGTACGGGGATCGCCCGGCACGGCATCCTCATGGCTGGCCTCGTACTTGGCCACGTACACGCCGCCGAAGACCTCCTCCGCCCAGGCCTGCTCGGCCTCCCCGCCAGGCCTGCTGCCCACCCAAGCGCCAACGGGCAGGTTGGGCAGGCCCGCCTTCACGGGATCGAGGACCTGCCACGCGTGGAATTCAGGTATCCAGCAGTAGGTGCTCGCCGACGTCCCGGTACCCATGACCCACAAGTGATGGGCATCCCGCGGCCCCGTATCACCGGGGGCCAGTCTTGCTGCGGGAACGGACGTGACCGGGGTGTTCGCCACAGGCGTCGGAACGGGATGGCTTGCGTCGTGCCCCGCGGCCGGCCCGACGTCGGCAGGCGCCTGTACGGGCGGCGTGACCGTGCAGGCTGCGAGTGACACGGCCAGCAACAACAGGCGACGGACAGGATCCATCAGGGCCCGATTCCCGACGATGCTGACGCCGGCGGCTCTTCGACAGGGTAGCCCCGCGTCTTCCAGGGTCCCCATCCCTCATCCAGGACGGCGACCCGGTCGTGCCCGCGACCGCGCAGGACGCCCGCCACCTCGCCGGACTCGGCATGCGGACAGCCGCAGTACGTGAGCACCCAGGTGCCCTTCGGAATCTCGCCTGCGCGCTCGGGAGCCTCGTAGAAGGGCAGGTTGACGGCCCCGCGGATGTGGCCTGCCTGGAAATCGGAGGGCGGCCGGGCGTCGACGAACAGGATCCGCGCCCCGCGGCGCATCTCGCGGGCTGCCAGGTCCACGCCGATGAACCGGGCATCCCCGGGGAACGCGGGCTCCCCACCGACCGGCAGGGCCACGGTGGCGCTGGCCGTCGCCGCCGGCCGTCCTACGGCCGGAACCCGAGCCGGGTTCTGGCGCAGGTACGCGATGATGGCGTCGACCTCGGCGGGCTGCAACAAGCCACGGAAACCCTTCATGGGCGTGCCCGACCGGCCTTCCACGATGCTGGCGCGCAGGAAGCCATCCGACGCGATATCCAGCAACTGCGGATGGGCCAGTCGGTTGTACGGGCCCTCGATGCCGCCTGCACCGTGGCAGGAGGCGCAGTGGCGGACATACAGGGCCTTGCCGTCGTGGCTGCCGGGCTGCAATCGGGCCTGATCGAGCGGCCGCATCGTTCCCTTCTGCCACGAACGCAACCAGGCCACGAGGTCCTGCACCTGCCCCTCGTCATAGGGCCCCCCGTGTTCCTTGGCCCAACCGGACATCACCGTGCCCGGCCGTCCGCGGGCGATGGTCTCGTAGAGATACTGGTCGGACGCGGTGACGAGGAAATCCTCGTTGGCGAGTGCCGGGGCATTGTCGGCTGCGTAACCTTCGCCTGCGCGGCCATGGCAGATCGCGCAGGTCCGTGCATACGCGGCCTGGCCCCGCGCCACCTGGGCCTCGCGGCTATCCGGCGGCGGAGCATCCTGACAACGGCCACCGGCCAAGGCCACCAGCAGGGGCACCACCACAGTCGCACGCATGTCCCGAGACTCCCCGCCATCATCGTACCCGGCATGCGGCCGGGTTTCGGCGCCATTCAGGCGATGGCGAGCCGCTTGCGCATCCGCAGGACGTTCTCGTCGCCATCCTGCAACACGGCCACCTCGTCCATCAGGTTACGCATCAGGTGCACCCCGAGGCCACCCCGCTTCTGAATCTCGATATGCCGCTGGAGGTCGGGCGCGGGCAGGTCGAGAATGTTGAAGAACACGCCCTTGTCCCGCACCTCGACCTGGAGATAGCCCTCGCCATCGACCTCGATCACGACTCGGATCGGATGGCCGGCCTCGGAGCGATAGGCGTGAATCATGACGTTCATGACGGCTTCCAGCACGGCCAGCTCGAGGTGGTAGCGCTCGTCCTTTGTCAGGACGAGCCCCGAGGCCGTGTCCTCGACGAATGCCCGGACGACATCGACCCGGTCCATGTCACTCAGGAAGTGGAGGGCTGGCATCGTAAAGGTGTGTTTCCGGTCATCGTGGTCGATACCCGGAGGGTCCATACCCCGGCCATGTGGCAACCTATCCGGCCTTCTCCGGGAAGCCTCCCGGCAACGTGTAGCATGAAGCCATGCCCCTGCGATTGCTGACGGCCGGTGAGTCCCACGGACCCTGGCAATTGGCCCTGCTTGAGGGCGTTCCCGCCGGACTTCCCTACGATCCTGACCGGTTGCAGGCCCACATGCGGCGACGCCAGGTCGGACACGGCCGCAGCGGCCGCCAGCGCATCGAGCAGGACAGGCCCGAGATTCAGGGCGGTATCCGGCACGGCCGCACAACGGGTGGGCCCGTCGCCATCGCCATCCCCAACCTCGACCACGCCCGCTGGAACGAGGTCATGGACCCGCACGAACCGCCACGGACTTCCGGTCAGGAAGCTGAACATTTAGGACGCATCACGCGGCTGCGTCCCGGCCACGCCGACTACCCCGGTGTCGTGAAATATGGCCTCGAAGATGTCCGGGACGTGCTCGAGCGGGCCAGCGCACGCGAGACCGTTGCGCGCGTCGCTGCCGCAGGCATCCTGATGCCCTTGCTCGAGGCCGCGGGCATCCGGCTGACCTCACACGTGCGCACCATCGGCCCGGTGACGGCTGACCTGGCGTGGCTGGACAGCCGGACAGACGTCCTCCCGCACCTGCGGGACGCGGCAGAAGCCTCGCCGGTGCGTTGCGCCGACGCGGAGGCCTCCGCGGCCATGGTTGCGGCCATCGATGCGGCGGGCAAAGCCGGGGACAGCCTCGGGGGCGTCTTCGAGGTCATCGTGACGGGGCTGCCCGTCGGCCTTGGCAGCCACGTCCAGTGGGACCGCCGCCTCGACGGGCGCCTCGCTCAGGCCGTGATGAGCATCCAGGCCGTCAAAGGCGTCTCGTTCGGTGATGCCTTCGACGCGGCCCAGCGGCCCGGCAGCACCGTGCATGACGAGTTCGCCACGGGCTTCGACCGCGTCACCAACCGTGCCGGAGGTCTGGAAGGCGGCATGACCAACGGTCAACCCTTGGTCGTGCGGGGCGCCATGAAGCCCATCTCGACCCTGCGGCGCCCCCTGCAGGGCGCGCGCTGGCCCGACGGCGAACCGGCGCCGGCGCATTTCGAGCGCGCCGATGTCTGCGCCGTGCCGGCCGCAGGCGTCGTGGCCGAAGCCATGGTTGCCTTCGTCCTGGCGGACGCCCTGCTCGAGAAAACCGGAGGCGACAGCCTCAACGAAGTCCTTGCCCACCTCGAGGCCACCCGACGACTGGCCCACCCGACGGAGGACCCGCGATGACCCCTGTGCTGGTGTTGCACGGCCCGAACCTGAACCTGCTGGGTCAGCGCGAACCCGGCATCTATGGCCATCAGACGCTGGCAGAGCTGGACGCACGCCTGCGGACATGGGGCCTTGACCTGGGCCTCGAGGTGACGAGCCGCCAGAGCAACCACGAGGGGCAACTCATCGACTGGCTGCACGATGCCCAGGCCGAGGGGCACGCAGGAATCGTCCTGAATCCCGGGGGACTGGCGCACGGGTCCTGGTCCTTGCGGGACGCCGTGGCGGCCGTTGCCTTGCCTGTCATCGAGGTCCACCTGTCGAATGTCCACGCGCGTGAACCCGGCCGACAGGTCCTGGTGACGGCTGCCGCGTGCCGTGGCGTCATCACGGGCCTCGGACTGACCAGCTACAGGCTGGGCCTCGCCGCCTTGGCGGACCTTCTGCCCACGGCCTGATTGCTCAGGCCGTAGCCGCAGCGCCCGCCTCGACCCGGAACGTCATGGCCTGGTCCGCAAAGGACAATCGGACCCTCTGGCCCGCCCGGACCTCACCTGCCAGCAGCATGCGGGCGAGGGGGTTCAGCACCTCGTTCTGGATCGCCCGCTTGAGGGGCCTCGCTCCGTAGACCGGGTCGTAGCCGACTCGGGTCAGGCGCCCCCGGGCCTTGTCATCCATCACGACCGTGATGCCCTTGTCGACGAGACGGCTGGCGAGACGTGCGAACTGCAAGTCGATGATGCGATCGATTTCGAGGACGCCCAGCGGGCGGAACAGCAGGACATCGTCGAGACGGTTGAGAAACTCGGGCCTGAAGTGCTGGCGCACCTCGCCGAGGACCCGCTCACTAACGTCCTCGGTGACGGCTCCCCCTGATTCCTGAAGGTGGGCGCTGCCCAGGTTGCTGGTCATCAGGACGACGGTATTGCGAAAGTCGACGGTCCGGCCATGGCTGTCCGTCAGGCGCCCGTCGTCAAGGATCTGCAACAGCATGTCGTACACCTCGGGGTGGGCCTTCTCGACCTCGTCGAAGAGCACCACCGAATAGGGTGCGCGACGGACGGCCTCCGTGAGCTGACCGCCCTCTTCATGGCCGACATAGCCGGGCGGCGCGCCAATCAGGCGTGCCACGGAATGGCGCTCCATGTACTCGGACATGTCGAGGCGGACAACATGCTGCTCGTCATCGAAGAGGAACTGCGCGAGCGCCCGGGCAAGCTCGGTCTTGCCCACGCCGGTAGGCCCCAGGAACAGGAAACTGCCGATCGGCCGATCGGGATCCCCGATGCCCGAGCGCGCGCGACGGACCGCCTCGGACACCTGACGGACGGCCTCATCCTGACCAATGACTCGCGCCGAGATCCGCTGCTCCATGTCGAGCAGTTTCTGCACTTCGGATTCCAGCATCCGACTGACGGGGATGCCCGTCCACGCGCTCACGACCTCGGCAATGTCCTCGTCCGTGACCATCTCCTTGAGCATGCGCTGATCCTTCTGCGCCTCCTCGAGGTCCCGCGTGGCCGCCTCAAGTTCACGCTGCAGCGCCGGTCGCTCGCCATACCGGATCTCGGCCGCACGCTCGAGCTGCCCCTCGCGTTCCGCACGCTGCTCGGCCGTACGGCTCTGCTCCAGCTTAGCGCGGACCGATCCGATGCGACCGATCAGCTCCTTTTCACGCTGCCACTGGGCGTGCAGGGCATCGCGACGCCCACGAACCTCACCCGCCTCGCGATCGACGGCGGCCAGCCTGTCGCGCGCAAAGGTCCCTGCGGTTTCCGCCTCGATCTCCTTGACCAGGCCCTGTCGCTCGATCTCCAGCTGCCTGAGCCTCCGCTCCAACTCATCCAGAGCTGGCGGCATCGAGTCGATGGCAATGCGCAGCCGACTGGCTGCCTCATCCACCAGATCGATGGCCTTGTCCGGCAGGAACCTGTCGGTAATGTAGCGATCGCCCAGGCGCGCCGCCGCGACCAAGGCGGCATCGCTGATCTTGACGCGGTGATGCGTCTCGTAGCGCTCCTTCAGGCCGCGCAGGATCGAGATGGTGTCGCCGACGTTCGGCTCGCCGACCTGAACAGGCTGGAAGCGACGCTCGAGCGCCGCGTCCTTCTCGACGTGCTTGCGGTACTCGTCGAGCGTGGTGGCGCCGACACAGCGCAACTCGCCGCGCGCAAGCGCCGGCTTGAGCAGGTTGCCGGCATCGACGGCGCCCTCGGCCTTGCCGGCACCGACGAGGGTGTGCATCTCGTCGATGAAGAGGACAATCCCGCCCTCGCTGTCCGAGACCTCTTTCAGGACGGCCTTCAGGCGGTCCTCGAACTCGCCACGGTACTTGGTACCCGCAATGAGCGCGCCCAGGTCGAGCGCCACCACCAGCTTGTCCTTGAGGCCCTCGGGGACATCGCCGTCGGCGATGCGCTGGGCCAATCCCTCGGCGATGGCGGTCTTGCCGACGCCGGGTTCGCCGATGAGGACGGGGTTGTTCTTGGTCCTGCGGGACAGCACCTGAATCACCCGGCGAATCTCCTCGTCACGGCCGATGACCGGATCGAGCCTGCCGCGACGGGCCTGGGCCGTCAGGTCACGGCCGTATTTCTCTAGAGCCTGAAAGCGGGCCTCGGGGTTCTGGTCCGTGACGCGATGACTGCCACGCACCTGCCCGAGCGCCTGCATCAGGCGATCGCGGGCGACCCGCCGGGCCCGAAGCAACTCGGTCGCAGCCCCCCGCGCCTCATCAGCCACCATCGCCAGAAGGACATGTTCGGTCGAGACGAACTCGTCCTTCATGGCCTTGGCCTCCTGGAAGGAGCGGTCGAACAGGCCCTTGGCCTCGGGCCCGAGACCAGGACCCTGGGTGCCCTGCGTCCGGGGCAGTCGGGTCAACGCCGCACGAACCTCGTCACGAAGGGAGGCCAAGGGGATTTCCATGCGGGGCAACAACGCCGGCACGATGCCCTCAGGCTGTTCCAGCAGGGCGGACAGCACATGCAGACCAAGCAATTCCGGGTGCTGGCCCTGCTCGGCCAGTTGCTGCGCGTCCTGCAGGGCCTCCTGGGCCTTGAGCGTCCAGCGGTCGAATCTCATCGGGGTCCTGCCTCCCTCACGGAACCATCATCAACCTTAGTCAGTCATTGTCAAGTCACCGCACAACCAATGTGTGGAGAGCGCAACCCCGGGAATCCGCAAACCACGCCAATCACTATCGCAAGAGCCAGTCAGGACAAGGATTTCATGCCATCGCCCCATGCCATCCCATGTGCTTGATCTCATTGTAAATAAATGTTACAAACCTCCTTGGAGGTCGTCCATGAACATCAGTTTCCTGTCCCCGAACTCGGCTGCCACCGGTTCCCCACCTCCCCAAGGCCTGCAGGATCCTCTCGCCCAAGCAGAGATCCTGTTCGGTCAACTACCGTCGCCGTCCGAAATTGCCCAAGTCCTCGTGCTGGAAGCAGAAGAGCCGGCGAAATGGCTGCAAGGAGGCGAATTGGTCCTGACCTGTCTGGCCTTCCTGGCCGGGGTCGCACCGACATGGATTGACGGACTGGCCGCTGCTCGGGCTGCAGGTCTGCTGGCTTGCGGCAGCGGTGAAGTCCCCGAAGCCCTCGTCGCCCGCGCCCGGGACCACGGCCTGCCCCTGCTGCGCCACGACGGGGAGTCGGCCAGCCTGGCACGGCAACTGCAACGCCAGCAAGCATCAGGCCGACCGTGGCTGCTGGCCCAGTGCATGGCCCGCCAGCAGGAATGGATTCGCCAAGCCATCGGCGGCGCCACGCCCGCCCGGATGCTCGAGGACCTGGCGGCCGAGCTTGGTCGGCCGCTGCTTCTGGAGGACACGCGCTTCAACCGCTTGGCCGTGGCAGGCGATGTGGCGAGCCACGGTGTCGACGAAGAGGAAGATGGCAGTCCGGACGACCTGATCACGGCCATCCAGCACCATCTCGAATGGCCGGCCTTCCGCGAAGGCCGCCAGCCCATCGAGATCCAGGCCCCGGGTGGCACACGGACCTTGTGGCCCGTCATGAAGGGCGAGCGCTGGATCGCGACCTTGATGGTGCTGGGCGCGCCCCAGAGACGGGATGAGATCCATCTTGCACGCATCGGGGGCGCTTGTGCCGCCCTCGCCATCGTGGCCGCCCAACTGCCCGAGGAGAGCGACCCCCGCGGGCACTTCTTCCTCGACCTGCTGCAGCGACCGGGTGCCTTCTCCCGGGGCGAGGTGCAACGCCGGGCACACTGGCTGGGCATGCCGCTGGCACAACGCTACTGGCCGATGGCCGTGGCCTTCGATCGAAGCTTGCCCCTGCCGCAGGCCGAGGCCCTGCGTCAGAAATTGCAGACCACGCTCGCGGCCATCCTGTCCTTCAGGCAGTGCATCATCGTGCCGCAGACCTACGGTGCCAGCATTCTCGTGCCGGTCACGGCCGATCCCCCGGGCATCGACCAGATGCGTCGGCTGGCCCTGACGATCCGCGATCGCTTGGGCGCCCAGGGCGACACCGTTTCCGTCGGCGTCGGCCTGGCACCGGGGGACCTGCTTGCCCTTGGGCGTCAGCATCAGGAAGCCGTACAGGCCCTCAGGATCGGCCGCACCTTGCACGGGGCCGGCCAGGTCCATTGCTTCGACGACATGGGGGTCTACCGGATGCTCTACCAGTTCGCCGCCGATCGCAGCCCGGGAGCGTTCCTGTGCGAGGCACTGAGCCGCCTGATGGCCTACGACCAGCAGGCCGACAAGGAGTTGGTCAAGACGCTCGGTGCCTTCCTGGACTGCAACGGAAACCTGACTGAGACCAGCGAGCGCCTGTTCATTCACAGGAACACGCTGAAGTATCGCCTGGAACGCATCCGCGACATCACCCAGGTCGACCTCGACACGGCAGAAACCCGCCTGATGCTGCATATCGGCCTGAAGATGCAGCAAATTCTGGACGCTCAGGCCGGCTGATCCGGGCCGGCCTTCCCCTGCCCGGGGCAGGGGAGGGCCGATTGGCTTCGTCGCCGGCACTCCGCTGGCCGTCGAGACCGACGGGTGCGCGACACGAGGGGATCCTTCGCGCAGACCGACCGGGTCAGGCTGCCCCGACCGCAATCGATACGGCTCCGATGGCCTGGACCTTGAACTTGGCGTTGATTTCCGAGTAGGACAGCACCGAGAGGTTCGGGAAGTTGCGATCGACCAGATTCTTGACGTGGGGCCGCACAATCGGGCTGACCAGCACCGCCGGATTCTGCCCCCGCGCGAGTGCCTCGTTCACGACGCCGGCCAGGCGCGCCAGCATGAGTTGGGCAATTTGCGGGTTGAGCGCCAAGGTCGGCCCCTGAGGCCCCGGCTGGATGGCCTGCTGGATCGCCCCCTCCACGGCAGGGTCCAGCGTGATCACGTCGATCCGGCCCTCCTCGTCGGCCACCGAGCCGCAGATATTCCGAGACAGCTGCTGCCGGACCAGCTCGGTCAACGTGAAGACATCCTTGGTCATCTTGCCGAAGTCCGCCAGCTTCTCGGCGATGGTCGCCAGATCGCGGATGCTGACCCGCTCGCGCAGCAGGGCTTGCAGCACACGCTGCACCTCGCCCAGTGCGAGCACCTCGGGCACCAGCTCCTTGACCGTGATGGGCGCCCGCTCCTGCAGCCGGTTGAGCATCATCTTGACCTCTTCGCGGCTGAGAATCTCGTGGGCGTGGGTGCGGACCACCTCCTCGAGGTGGGCCGTCAGCACGTTGGTCGGGTCCTGGATCAGGTACCCCAGTTGCGCGGCACGCTGAGCCTCGGCACCAGCCACCCATACGGCAGGGCGATTGCCGGCAGGGTCGCTGGTCGGGAAGCCGACCAGCTCCTGAGACAGGTCCGTCGTGTTGAGCTGGATGGCGAGCATGTAGCCTACGAGCAGTTCGCCACTGGCGACCGTATTGCCCTTGACCAGGATCTGGTAGGCATTGGGCCGCAGGTTGAGGTTGTCCTTGAACTGGATGCCGGGCATGACGAAGCCAAGGTCCAGAGCAATCGCCACGCGCATGGGTACGACACGGTCCATCAGTTCGCCGCCCAAGCCGGGATCCACGAGCGGCACCAGATCCAGGCCAAGCTCGAGCGTGAGCGGCGGCACCCCGAGCATCTTCATGACGTTCTCGGGATTCTTCAGATCCTCGTCGGACTCCGGTTGGTAATCGTCGAACTCGTCTCCCATCGGCGCGGCATCGCCGACTTGGGATGCGGGCGCTGCCCCCAGCAAGCCACCCCTGTAGGCCACGAAGGCCGCGAAGAGGATCGCGAGGCCCAGCAGCAGCATCAGAATCGTCGGGAAGCCCGGGATGAAACCCATCATGACGATGACGAAGCCCACGATGCCGAGGACCTTGGGGCTGGTAAACAACTGGTTCTTCAGGTCGGTCGCCAGGTTGAAGTCCGACGCGGCGCGGGTCGTCACGAAACCCGCCGAGATCGAGATCAGCAGGCCCGGGATCAGGCCGACGAGGCCATCGCCGATGGTCAGCAAGGAATAGATCTTGAGCGCTTGCTCGACCTCCATGTCCTTCTGCAGGATGCCGATCAGGATGCCGCCGATGATGTTGACGAAGATCAGGATGATGGCCGCGATGGCATCGCCCCGGACGAACTTGTTGGCGCCGTCCATCGCACCGAAGAAGTTGGCCTCCCGCTCGAGGTCGGTCCTGCGCTTCTTGGCGCCCTCGGCATCAATCAGGCCTGCCGCAAGATCTGCATCGATCGACATCTGCTTGCCGGGCATGGCGTCCAGAGTGAAGCGGGCCGCGACCTCGGCGACGCGCTTTGCGCCTTCCGTGATGACGATGAAGTTCACGATGATCAGGATCGCGAACAGGATGAAACCCACGATGAAGTTGCCACCCACGACGAAGTTGGCGAAGGTCTCGATGACCTTTCCGGCTTCGGCATGGCTCAGGATCGACCGGGATGTGGCCACCGACAAGGCCAGTCGGTACAGGGCCATGATCAGCAGCAACGACGGGAAGCTGGCGAATTCGAGCGGCCTGACCAGGTACAACGAGACGAAGACGATGACGAGGGCCGCGACCAGGTTGATGACCAGCAGCAGATCCAGCATCCACAGAGGAAGCGGAATCACCAGGATCGCCAAGACCAGGATGACGATCCCGGCCAGGATCAGATCGGGGATCAGCCCCTTGCGCTGCGGCATGCGTCAGCCGGCCGCTAGACCGGAACCCCCAGCTTGCGCCTGAGATTCTGGGAAACCATGCGCTGCGTCATCGAGGGCAGGGGCCCGGAGGAGCCCATGCGGTTGAAGACGTCACCCTGGATGTCTGGCGGCAAGCTGGCGATGACCGTCTCGGCGAATGAGGGGTCAAGCTGGGCCAGAACGCCCGCCACCGTTGCCGGACGCTCCGTCGCGAGTGCCTCGGCAAGCTGCTCGGGGCCGACCTGGTAAGCGAAATCGAAGGGTCCTTCCCCGGCGGCCTGCTGCTGGGCCCCATAACCCTGCTGCTGGGGCGCGCCATAGGCCGCCTGGGCACCGTAGGCCGACTGGTCCTGATCGAAACCGCCCATCTGGGGCATCCCGCCGGGCAAGGCACCCAATTGCTCGGGCGTCGGAAAGCCGCCGAGGGCGCCGGGCCCCTCGAAGCCGGCAGGCAAGGCCTCGGCATCGAGCCCCGAGGACAGGACATCGAAGGGATTCTCTGTGGACCGCTTGCGGCGGGAGACCAGCGCGACGATGGCCGCGAACACGAAGGCGGCGACGCCACCCCAGATGACGAGGTTCCAGCCGACGGCCCCCTTCTTCTTGGCAGCGGCCTTCGCTTCGGCTTCCTTCTTGCTGAGTTGATCCTTGAGCTGGTCCATCAGGGTCGTGTCGAACTTGACGCGCTCGACCGTCACCTGGTCCCGACGGGCCGGATCGGCACCCGCTGCCGCCGCGATGACGTTGCGCAACTTGTCCACGGCCTCGGGCTTCACCGTTTCCGGCAGCAACACGGCAATGCTCATGCGCTTGATGTTGCCGGAGGCCGTCTGGACGATCTGGTCTTCCTGGTTGAATGCCGGCTGCTCCCGAATGTTTTCGCGAGAGGTTTCCTGGCCCTGCGATGACCCGACCACGCCCGGCTGGCCGGCGACATTGCCGGGAAGCAACGGATAGCTCGGAAGATTGGCCGTGGTGCCGGGCGCGGCGCCCTGGGCCCCATTCTTGAGCGTCTCGCGCTGGACGGAACGGGCGCTGCTCATCGGTTCGCCGTTGGCCGTGACCGGTGCGAGCAGGCGATTGCGGACCTGCCGCTTGTTGAAGTCGAGCTCCAGGCGTACCCGGACCACGGACTTGCCGGCGCCCACGAGCTTGTCCAGCAACAACTGCAAACTGGTCTGGATCTCGCTCTCCATCGACCGCGTGATTTTCATCTGCTGGTCGATGGCACGCGAGACCAAGCGCTCGTTGTTGTCCCCGATGTTCGTCTCGAGACCGCTCGAGATCAGGTTGCCCTGGTCGTCCACGACCGTGACGTTATCGGTCAGCAGGCCGGGCACCGCCGAAGCCACCATGTGCTGGATGCCCTCGACCTGCTGGGCCGTCAACTGGCGATTGGATTCCATCTTGACCATGACGCTCGCCGTGATGGCCTTCTTCTCCTGCTGGAAGAGGGTGTCTTCAGGCATGTTCACAAGAACCGTGGCGTCATCGACGCCCTGCACCTTGCGCACCAGCCGGGTCAACTCGCCGTTGAGCGCCCGAAGGAAAGCGATCTTCTTGTCGAAATCCGTCGAGATGAAGTCCTTCTTGTTGAAGATCTCGAGTCCCTGGTTGTTGGGGTTCTTGGGAACCTGCGCCTCGCCGAGGGCGACCCGGGCATCGACGACCTTGTCCTTCTGGACCAGAAGGGTGCCGTCCTCCGTGAACTTGAACTCCCTGATCTTCTGGGCCTTGAGTGCAGCCGCAGCCTCATCCATTTCCTTGGGCTGCAGGTACTTGAAGACCACCTCGTAGCCCGACTCCTGCTCCCGTGCCTGGGGATCTTCCTTCTTGCCTCCAGACATCACCGCAAAGGCAATGGCCACCACCAACAGCAGCACCAAGCCGGCGCCGCCGCCCAGCAAGGCGATACGCTGCTGGGGGGTCAGATTTTGCAGGAAGCCCATGCCGCGATCAGATCTGGAGGTTCATCAAGGTCTGGAACGACTGCGCCATCTTGTTGGTAACGCTGCTGGTGAGATGGACAAGCGTCTCTGCCTTGGCGTTCTCGATCATGACGGCATGCGGGTCCACCGCTTTGCCCAGGGCAAAGTCCATCGTGATCTGCTCCGAACGATTCTGCTGCGCATTCACCGAGTCGATGGCATCGTTCAGCACGGCCATGAAGTGCGCTCCCGGACCATCATCCTCGCTTGCCCCGAAGGAATCGGTGACGGACGGCATCTTGCTGTCGGCCGAGAGCGCATCCGGCATGGCCGGAAAATCTCCGAACGCGGGAAAACCACCCAGAGCCTGACCGATACCCGGGGCACGGAACCCGTCGATACGCATCCGTTACCTCCCGATGTCCATGGACTTGTTGGCCATCGACTTGATGGCCTGCATCACGGTGACGTTGGCGTCATAGCTGCGCTGCACACCAATCATGTCGACCATCTCGGTCACGACGTTGACGTTGGGCATGCTGACGAAACCGTCCTTGTCAGCATCGGGATGCCCGGGCTTGTAGACACGCTGGAGGGGACTCTGGTCCTGCTCGATGGCCGACACGCGGACGCCCTGGATCTCGGCATCGAGGACCTCGGAAAACAGCGGGACCTTGCGTCGGTAGGGTCCCCCCTCCTCGGTCCGGGTGGTCTGCGCGTTGGCCAGGTTGCCCGCGATGACCTCGAGCCACATGCGGTTGGCCGCAAGCGCACTCTCCCCCGTATTGAAGACGTTCATCAGGCTCATCGGACGCCACCTCCAGCGAAAACCGGGCCAAGACCGCTTGCCTCTCTTGTACCCCCGGATGATGCAACCGAAAAGTTCGCCAACAAACAATTAAAAAGGCCCCGGAGCATCCCCCGGGGCCTTTTCCGAAGCCTACTTGGCGTCGATGACGAACTTGAGATCCCTGTAGTCCGCGGCAAGGCTGGTCGCCAGCACGTTGAATCGCAAGGCGGCCTGCGTGGCGGCGGAGACTTCCTTCTCGAGCACCACGCCGTTTCCATCCAGACGCTGGGGACGACGCTCATCGACCTCGGTACGGGGTTGCCATTGCTCGATCAGGTACGAGGTATCCTCGGGCGCCTCGGACCGCTCCGGATCGATGGGCACCTCCATCGAATCAAGGACCTCGGCGAGCGAATCCTCGAACTTCACGTCCCGGCGCGCATAACCGGGCGTATGAACATTGGCAAGATTGAGGGCCGTCGCCTCCATGCGCCTTGACAAGCCATCCATCGCCCGCTCGAGGCCGCGGACTTCCTTGCCGAACAGGTCCATCTTGTCCTCCAGTCCTACCAGCTGATGAAGTCGTCAATCGACTTCTTCTTGCCCAGTTTCTGACGCACCTGACTGAGTGCGCGCCGGTGGATACGGCTGACCCAGGACTCTGAAAGGCCCAGCATCTCGCCGATTTCGGCAAAGCTCATGTTCTTGAAGTAGTAGTTCTCGAGCGTGATGCGCTCGCGGTCTTCAAGCAGTTGGATCGTGAGCTTCAGGATGCGATGAAGGTCCTGCTCCTCGAGTTCCTTCTGCTTGTTGTCCCAGCGACCCAATTGATCGAGTCGCGAGTACCCGTCATCCCCGTCGCCACCGGCGGGATCGTCGAGCGAAAGCAGGTAGCTGTAGGCCAGTTCCGTGACGCGGTTGACCATGAGGGCTGCCTCGCCCTCGTCATCACCCTCGGCGGGGGCGCCCTCCGGAACCTCCGCGGGCTTCTCGCCCCTGATTTTCGGGGGCTTCGGGAGCTTGGGCAGGTTGTCGAGCATGGCACCACGGATGTAGTACGTGGCAAAGGTCTCGAACTTGACACCGCGCTCCGGGTCGAAGCGATCGTGGGCCATCATCAGGCCCATCCAGCCGTCGGCGATCAGTTCCTCGAGTTCGTAATGCTGGGGCAGCTTCCCGAGTTGCTTGCGGGCGATGCTGCGGACCAGACCCTCGTACTTCTTGATCTGCGCGGCATCGAGCGCCGGTGCCCCCTTGGAGCCCGGCATCGTGGCACGCTTGTCGCTCATGAGGGTCCGGCTTCTCCCTTGCCCGTTTCCGTCTTGCCGGCTTCTCTGGGCGTCAGGCGATCAACGATCAGGTCGACGAGGGGGTTGCCCTGATCGACGAAGTTCCTGGCCATCGCTTGGTCGAAGAAGTCCATGAACATCTCGGTGTCCCCGCCCCCCAGCAGGCTGTCCTCCTCTTTGGGGCGCATCTCCGCAAACATGTACCCGAAAAGAATGCTTGCGAACGCCTTGGCCGCCTCCTCGGGGTTGGTCGGTCCGACCGTGGTGCCCTGGGTAGCCTCCGAAGTGGAGACGAGCGGCAGTCCGCCAGCCAGCTGGACCTGCTGGGGCAGGACCGGCGGAAGCGAACCCTGGAGCGGATCCGGAAGCCCGGTGGCGACAGACGGCGGGGCCTTGCGGTAGCCGGACGGGGGCAGGCCGGGAGGAGGGGGGACCTGCATCAGATGATCTCCAGCTGGGCGTTGAGCGCACCGGCTGCCTTGATGTTCTGCAGGATGGTGATGAGATCGCGCGAGGTGGTGCCGAGGGCATTGAGCGCCCGCACCAGGGTCCCGAGCGTCGTCCCCTTGTCGAAGATGACGGCCTTGGCCTTCTGCTCTTCGGCCGAGACCTGGGACTCCTGGGTCACGGTCGTCTGGCCCCCGGCCAGAGGGTTCGGCTGCGAGACGTTGAACTTGGTCTCGACCTTGATGATGAGGCCACCGTGGCTGATCGCCACGGGATCGATCTTGACGTTGGAGCCCAGAATGACCGTACCCGTACGCTCCTCGACCACGACCCGCGCCACGGCGTCGGGTGCGACCTCGAGGCCCTCGAGACGCGCCACGAGGTCGACAAGATTGTCCCGATACTGGTTGGTCACGTAGACCCGGATGGTGCCGGCATCAAGCGCCTGCGCCGACCCCAGGTACGAACGGCCGATTGCCGCGGCAGCGCGTGACGCCGTGATGAAGTCGGGGTTGTTGAGGTTGATGTACAGGAAGCCATTGGCATCGAGCACGGTGACGGGCACCTCACGCTCGACGATGCCGCCGTTGGGGATGCGTGCGACGAGCGTCGGATTCTTCTTGACTTGCGAGCCATTGGCCTCGATGCCGAAGCCACCGGTACTCAGCGGACCTTGCCCCACGGCATAGACCTTGTCATCGGCAGCTTTGAGGGCCGTCGGGATGAGGACGCCGTTGTTCAGGCTGCGGGCGTCACCGATGGAAGACACCGTGACGTCGATGGTCTGGCCGGGCTTGTAGAAGGGCGGCAGTCGCGCGTCGACGGACACGACGGCGATATTGCGGGTCCTCAGACGCTCCGTAGGGAACATGCCCGAAGCCTGGATGAAGTTGCGCAGGGCCTGCTCGGTGAATCCCGTGGTCTGCGAGTCGCCCGTGCCATCGAGACCGACGACGAGGCCCACGCCATGCAGAATGTTGGAGCGCGCCCCGGACACCGTGGCGATGTCCTTGAGACGGGCAGGCTTGCCTTGCAGGACCTGTGCCCGGGCCTGAAGGGCCGGCGCCAGCACCAGTGCGATCAAGGCGAGGACCGCAGCGACGGGGTGGGCTTGTCTCAAGGTGGCAGGTTCCTAGAAGAGCCAGTTCAGCAGGCGGGTGAACAGGCCAGGTGTGGTTTTGGCCGTATTGGGGCCAGACCCTTGGTATTCGAGTTGGAAGCCGGCGATGCGCTGGCTGGGAATGCGGTTGTCGATCCCGATGTCCCACGGACGAACGACGCCCGAGATGACGACCGTAGACTTTTCGTCGTTGACCACAAGCTCCTTGGAGCCCTTGATCCGCATCGAGCCATCCGGAAGGATTTCGGTGATCTGAGCCGCGACCAGCATCGAGATGGCGCCCCCCCGGCGGGTCACACCGTCGCCGTTGAAGTCGGACTTGCCGACCATCTCGACCTGGTTGTTGAAGGCGCCTCCCCGGTTGTTGGCGCCCGCCCCGAAAATCGTACCGAAGTCCCACGACGACGTGACCTTGGAGTCCTTGATGGTGCGCGTCGTTGCCGCCTGTTCCGCCTGGATGTTCTCGGTCACGACGACCGTCACCAGAGATCCCGGGCCGATGGCCATCCGCCGGTCGCCCACCTGATCGCTGATCAATCCGCCGTAGTTGCTATCCGGGAACAGCGAGTCGGCCCGGGCCGCAAGCGCGGGGGCAAACGACACGAGCACCATAAGCGCCAGCGCAAGAAGTCTGCGACTCATTCCAAATCCTCCCCGAGGTCCATCTCGACCACCTCGGCATTCCGGACGCGCGCCAGGAAGTCCTTTCGGGACGAGGGGTTGACGATGCGGATGACCTGCCCGACACGACCATCCTGCAAGGCGGTGCCCTGACCGAGCACTTCGAGTCCGCCAGAGCGGACGTGAACGCGGACCGTAGCCCCCTGACGCACCACGGGCGGCAGGTCCAGCACATTCGTGATGAGCACGCTGCCGCTCGCCAGGCTGCGCACCAGCTTGGCCCCTATCAAGGCCCCGACATCCAGCAGTACGGGTCCCGTCACGCGGCTCTGGGCCAGACGACGCATCTCGATGTCCGCCGGAGCCAGAGCGACCCCGCGTTCCATGGGATGGGCCAGCACAGGCAGGTTGCGCCAAGCCTCGACTGCGAACCGGGGAACCACGGATGCGACCTTGCGTCCGGTACCGTCCATCACGTCGAAGGACACAGGCACGGAAGGCCCCAACTGGCGAATGGGGCCGGCGAGGCGCAGCGTCGCATCGACCGTGCCCTTGGGCACCAGGCTCGCGACCTCGGGCAGCAGGGGCCGGACCTCGATCTCCCCGGCCGGGTATTGGACCTGAAGTGCGGCACGGACCATGTCGACGGCGATCCGACCGATCGGGGTCCGCGCTGCCACAGGTGATGGCCAGGCGAGCAGGAGGGCGAGGGCGGCCGCAGCCACCCCTCGAGATCCCCATGCACGCATGCTGCTCACGTTTCCGACTCCTACCGGATGAGGCCGTTGGTCGACTCCATCATCTTGTCGGACACATTGATGGCTTTTGAAGAGGTGTCATAAGCCTTCTGGGTGGCGATCATCATGACCATCTCGGTCACGAGCTCGACATTCGAAGCCTCGAGGGCTCCCTGGACGACACGCCCCATGCCGACGGATCCGCCGGCGGCCGGCCCCGTCCTCTGCCCGGCCGCGTCCGTGGCCATATAGAGGTTGTTCCCGATCGACATCATGCCTGCGGGATTCGGGAAGCTGACGAGTTGGAGGGCTCCCAACTCCGTGACGGGCCCGGTTCCGGCGATACGACCGAACACGGCGCCGTCCTCCCGGATGCGCACGTCCGTCGCGCTGCCCAGGTTGATTTCGGGCTGGACAACAAGGCCCGAGGACGTGACGAGCTGGCCGAAATTGTTGATCTTGAAGGAACCATCCCGAGTGTAGGCCGTGTTGCCGACCACCCGAGAATCCGTCGTCGTCACCTGGAAGAAGCCGAATCCGTCGATGGCAACGTCCAGCGGGTTGTTGGTGACCTGCAAGTTGCCCTGGGCGTGGTACTTGGAGATGGCCGACGGCCGGACGCCCAGGCCGACCTGCATGCCGGCCGTCTCGACACCCGGCGCCTGGACGGCCTGGTAGAGCAGGTCCTGGAAGTCCACCTGGCTCTTCTTGTACGAGGTGGTGTTGACGTTCGCCAGGTTGTTGGCGATGGCATCAATGCGCATCTGCTGCGCCTGCATACCGGTCGCGGCGGTCCAGATCGAATGCATCATGGCGACATTCCTCCGTGGAACAGGGACTTACTGGGTACGGCCAAGGTCATTGCTGGCCTTCTGGAGCAACTGGTCGTGCACCGTGACCAGCTTCTGCCCGAGGCCGAAGTGCCGATTTGCCTCGATCAACCCCATCATCTCGGTGACGATGTTGACGTTCGAGGACTCGAGGAAGCCTTGTTGCAAGCGGCCGCCCTCGGCCGGCAGGAGTGCGCCGAGCGCGACGGGAAAGGCGGCGAGCTGCGCGACGGACGGGGTGAACAGGCCGATGCGTCCGAGCACGCCCTCCGACCCGCGAACCGTACCATCCGCCTCGATCTTGAGGCCTGTCAGATCCTGGGGCAGCTCGATGGGTACCAGCCCCGCATCGAGGATCCGATCCCCGTTGCTGGTCACCAGGTACAGATCCGCGTCCATCCTGAGCTGACCGTTCCGGGTGAAGACCCGCGTGCCATCGGCGCGCTGCGCGAGCATCTGGTGATCATCGGTCTCGACGGCCACGTCCAGCAGGCCGTCGGTACGCCGGAGACTGCCCGCCCTGCCATCCCGGGCCACCTCGTCGATCTGGGCGCCCAGCTGGACGCGGCCCGGCTCGGCATCGCCCGTCAGGTCGACGAGAACGTCACCGAAGGACCGGACGACTGCTTCCTTGCGCTTGTAGCCCGTCGTCGCCGAGTTGGCGAGGTTGTCGGCCATCACGTCCACCATGTGCGTGTTGAGCTGCATGGCGGAGGCAGCCGTGTAGATACCGCGAATCATCGACGCCCCTCCTTCGTCCCGGAGACTTCGACCTGCTGATCCAGCGCAAAGACGAACCCCAGCGTCTCCGCCACGGCGGCGGCAAGCTCGGGAGGCACGGCCCGAGGGTCCAACTGACCGAGCACCCGCGTCAGCGCCGCTGCTTCGGCCGGAGGCGCCCCGTAGGCCTCGGCGACCTGCGCCAGGCTATTCCAGAGGGCATCATCGTCGGGACGGTTGCCTTTCACAGGACCCCCACGGCTCGTGACAACCGCCGCAGGTCCCTGCGGCGGGGAAGCAGAATCGAAATGCTGCGCCCGTTGCCCACGGCATCGACCCGCATGCCGGCGAGCACATAGCCCGTGCGCGGACCGATGCGCCTGCCCAGCTCTCCGGTTCGCGCATCGAAGAAGGCCTTGATCTGGGCATCCTGGACCTCGAAGCCGATGCCGAGGTGCCCCCTGCTCGCCGTCAGATCGATTGTGATGCGCCCGAGATTGCGCGTGTCGATGGCAATGGTGACCTGGGCATACTGCGCGCGACGTTCGGCCCCACCTTCCCTGTCGGCGTGAATCAGGATCTCGCCCGGGAGGGGCTGCTGGTCCCGCCACTGGAAGAACGGGACGTAGAGCGTGTTCTGTGGCGTCCGCTGTAGCATCTCGTGGGCCCTGAAGTGCTCGCCAAGTGCCTGCACATCCTGTGCCAGTGGTTCGGGCAGGCGCGCCGCGGCCAGGGTCGTCACCTGCTGGCGGATGCGTGTCGCGACCTGCTGGAATTGCGGCATCTCGGTAGCCAGCAGCTCCGGCCCGTTGCCCAGCTTCCACCAGGCCTGCAGCGACTGTTTGAGGGCCTCGGCCTGCGGGCCTGCCGGACCGGCTGTACGCAGCGTCATGGCGGTCCGCGCCAGCAAATGGGCCGTCGGCCCCCCTGCCAGGAGGCGTGCCATGGCCTTGAAGTTGTCCGGCTCGGTGGGCAGGCCTGCGGCAAACAGGGCCGTCAGCGCCTCGAGGTCGACGAGCGAACTGCCACCCAGCGCCTGCCACAGGGCGCGGATCTGCTCGATGTTGGTCGGCTGCAAGGGCACGCCGTAGCGCAGCATCTGCTGCGCGATGCGCAGGTGGACGGGAGTGGGGGCGACGCCCTGCTGGGCAAGCCGCGCGAGGATGGACGAATCGTTGTGGTAGCCGAACCACGTGGGGCCAGAGGGCTTCTGACGCGCAGCCGCCTCGAGGGAAGGATCCGCGGCTCCGGTACGGCCAAGTGCCGTCCACGACGGGGACTTGGCATTGGCGTCGATGGCCGGATCCGGCTGACTGCCCCCCCGGCCGCCCACGGCCGAGCCCGTGCGGGTCAGCGCGGAATCCAGTCCGCCGCCTCCCAGCCGGTTCAGGGGGTTGAAGGCCAAGGTTCTCTCCTGCAGCGGGGGCCGTAGCCAAGTCGCCCCAATGCCTGTCTACCCCTTGCCTCCGGGGCTCAAACCCGCCCTTAATGACCTTTCAACAAACCGCCGACCGGGCCTCGCCCTGACGCGAGGTGGCCCTTTCCCGGGGGATGGTTTAACCTGTCGCGTCAGGGGGAACGCTCAATCCCGATAGCCCCCTTTGCCAGAAGCATGGAGCCCAGCAGGTGCGCAAGTCTCGTGGTTTCACCCTGATCGAGTTGCTGGTGGTCGTCGTCATCATCGGCATCCTGGCCTCCGTGGCCGTTCCCAACTTCATGGGCGCTCAGGACAAGGCCAAGAACGCCGGCGTCCAGGCCAACGCCCACAGCGTTCAGATGGCGCTGGAGCAGTACGGCGTCGACCAGGCCGGCGTCTACCCCGACAACGGGAACTTCTACGCTCAGGTCATTCAAAAGGTCGAGTACATGGCTGGCGGGGCCTATCCCAAGACACCGTGGGGCAAGGGTCCCCAGACTGCCAACGTCGTGCCCACCGTTACGGTCTTGAACGGTCAGATCGGCACCGCCGACGGAGTCAATAATGGCACCTTCATCGAGAGCCACTACGGTGCAGTCTGCTATGCCGTTAGCGGGTCCGCCAGCGACACCTACACCATCACGGGCATCGGCAAGAAGGCGAGCAAAGCCGTCGTGGTGTCGGTTCTCAAGAACAACTGATTCGGAACGTGCGCGATGGCCTGTCGCCCTCGGCGGCAGGCCATCGCGATGCCTGCAGGTGAACAAGCGATCGTGAGCGAACTTGTCCTCGAGGCTTCCGGCCTCTCCAAGACCTATGCCGCCCAGATCGGGCAGCCGGCGCGACAGGCCCTCGTCGGCCTCGACCTGGTGATCCAGCCCGGAGAGACCTTTGGCCTGCTCGGCCCCAATGGCGCGGGCAAGACCACTTCGCAAAAGCTGTTCCTGGGCCTTGCGCGACCGACGCGCGGCACGATTCGGGTCTTCGGGCAAAGTCCCGAGAACCCGGATGTCCGGAACCGCATCGGCTATCTCCCAGAGAATCCCTACTTCTACCAGCACCTGACGGGCGAGGAGTTCCTGCGGTTCTGCGGCGGCCTGTTCAACCTGCCGCGGCATTTGGTCGAGGCGCGCACCGACCAACTTCTGGCGCAGGTCCGGATGCAGGAGGCCCGCAAGGTCCAGCTCAAGAAGTATTCCAAGGGCATGCTGCAGCGCGTCGGCATCGCCCAGGCCCTCATCAACGATCCGGAGCTGGTGCTGCTCGACGAACCGATGAGCGGCCTCGACCCGGTCGGGCGTCACGAGTTCCGCGAGCTCATCCTGGACCTCAAACGCCAGGGCAAGACCATCTTCTTCAACTCGCACATCCTGTCGGACGTGTCGGAAATCTGCGATCGGGTCGGCATTCTTGTGGAAGGTCGGCTTGCCGCTCAGGCTGCCGTCGACGATCTGAAGCGACAGGGCCGGGAACTCGAGACCTTGTTCATGGAAACGGTCCGCGCTCCGAAGGCCGTCGCCGCCACGGCGTGAATCTGATGTCCGCTGGCCACATCATGGCGCTGGCCCACCAGACATGGCGCGAGTTGCTGCGTGAACGGCTGGTCTCGGGGGCCATGCTCGCCTCCGTCGTGATCCTGCTGATCGCCATACCGCTCGGCGGACTCTCGCTGGGTCAGGATGGTCGCATTCTGGCGGACCTCGGCTTCGCCAGCCTCGAAGTGACCTCGGTCTTGCTGGTCATCGTCGCCGGTGCCCAGATGCTGCCCCGCGAGTGGGAACGCCGGACCTCCTTCCTTGTGTTGTCCAAGCCGGTCTCGCGCACCAGCTTCTTGCTGGGGAAGGCCTTCGGCCTACTCGCCATGGGCACCTTGCTGGTTGCCGTCCAGGCCGTGATCCTGCTGTTCCTTCTGGCGTTGCGTGGGCTCGAGGTCTGGCCCTTGCTGGGCCAGCTTCCCCTTGTCCTGCTCCAGACCATGGTGGCGGCCTCGCTGGCCGTCGGCTTTTCGGCCTTTGCCTCGACGCCCGTCACCTTGTTGGCCACGCTGGCGCTCTATGTCACGGGCCACAACCTGGACAGCCTGCAGGGCCTGGCGGCGCAACTGCCATGGCCCTCGAAAACCCTGCTTGCGGTCATCGGCCACATCCTGCCGGACTTCTCGCTGCTGGACCTCAAGAACCGCATCATCCATGGACAATCGTTGACGCCCGGACTTGCCCTTGCCGCCGTCACGCATGGCGTCTCCTGGTGCGTGCTGGCCTTGAGCACCGGCATACTCGCCTTCCATCGCCGTGAAGCCTGACCTTCGCCCGGGCCTCGTGCTGGTGGCAGCGGCCCTTGTGGCCGTAACGACGCACGTCCGGGCAACAGGCAACCTTGCCGAGGACCCGGCGCGCGACTACCGCCCCCTGCCGGCACGCTATGCGAAGCTTCTGGCTACGGACTTCGACGCGCTCTGGGCCGACATGGCCTGGCTTGCCTTCCTCCAGCACGATGGAGCCATCATGGCCCGGGATGCGTCGGATCGACGCTTCGGGGCCTTGGAGGCCGGCCTGCAGACCGTGACGACCCTCGATCCCGACTATCTTGTGGCGTATGTCTTCGGCAGCTGGGCCCTGGGAGATGCCGACCGTCCCCAGGCCGCACAGGACCTGCTGGAGCGTGGCTTGGCCCATCGCCCGGGAGACCGTCAGCTCCTGTACCAACTGGGCTTCGTGCGCTTCCTCCTGCTTCGAGATCTGGACGGGGCCATAAGCGCCTTCATGGCTGCAGCCGCTCCGGGCGCGCACCCGCAGGACCTCGCCATCGTACGCAACGCCATGAAGATGGCGGCCGGGCTTGCCGAACGCCGAAACGACCCGAATCTTGCCGGTCGCTTGTGGCGAGCCATCGCCGAGGATGCCCGGCGCCGCGGGGACGACCGGCTTGCCGGCGTGGCCCGTCGCGCCCTCGAACGGCTGCGTCGGGAACGGGCATCCGTCACGGCACCGGACCGCTCCGGCCGTTAACATGGCCATGATGGGTGGTACAAACGGGTGTTGACGATGGCCAACCCCTTCGATGCGTCATGGTGGCCGCCGGGCTTCCTGCCGGTGGCGGCCGTGCTGTTCGGGGCCATCTTGGGCAGCTTCCTGAATGTCGTCATTCATCGGTTGCCCCGCATGGGGGGGTACGCCCCCCTCCCAGAACCACGCGTCCCCCTGCCCGTGGTGGGCAATCACACCCTCGAAATCGGTGACCATACCGTGGCCCAGCCCCTTCCGGTCCATCCGGACTACGACCTGGCCCAGCCCGGATCGGCCTGCCCGGCCTGCCGCCAGCCCATTCCCTGGCACGACAATCTGCCCGTGATCGGCTGGCTGCTGCTCAAGGGTCGCTGCCGCAACTGCGCGGCAACCATTTCCCCCAGGTACCCCCTCGTCGAGCTCGCGACCGCAGCCGGTTGCCTGGCCATTTTCGACTGCTTCGGGGCTACGGGGGCCACCTTGGCCTGGATCGGCTTCTTCGCGGCCACCATGGCGCTCTTCTGGATTGACGTGGACACTATGATGCTGCCGACGGGCATCACCTTTCCGCTCATATGGGCAGGCCTTGCCTGGCAGGCATGGGCGGGAGACCCGGCCGGGGCGATCCTCGCCACCATCGCGGCCTACCTGGGCTTCCGGACCCTCGAGGCAACGGCCTTCGCAGTCTTCAGACGGGATGCGCTGGGTCGCGGGGATGCCCATCTTGCCGCCGCACTGGGCGCATGGCTCGGTCCCCGTCCCCTCGTGGTCGCCATCGCCGGGTCCTTCGTGCTCGGCAGCCTGCTGGGCATCCTCGTCGAGTTCGTGCGTCAAGGCTATGGTTTCGGCGCCACGTGGCGGTCCGTACGCGACCGCCAGACCAGACCCTTTCCCTTCGGACCAGCTCTGGTGCTCGGCGGATGGGTGGCGATGCTGACGGGGGATCGCCTGCTTCGCTGGTACCTGGAAGGGATGGCCTGAGATGGCGAACTTCCAGCAGACCGTCACGCAGGGCTTCGAGAAGATCAGGGCCATCTTCAAGCCCGTCGTCCGCATCGGCATCGACATCACGTCCGACACCATCGTCATCGTCGAACTGCGGCGCGTGAAGGGCACCGTGGTCCTCAGGCAGGTCATCCTCGGCAACACCCCCTGGAACTCGGTCCAGGAAGGCGAGATCACCGACCCGACCGCCCTCGCCGACACCATCCAGGCCCTGCTGGTCGACAACGAGATTGAAAGCCGCCGGGCCATCTCGGCCGTCGCAGGACAGTCGACGATCGTCCGGCCCGTGCGCTTCCCGGCCATGCCCGACAGCGAACTCAAGGAAGTCATCAGCTACGAGGCGGAACGCTATATCCCCTTCGCCATCGAGGACGTCAACCTCGCCTATGACCGCGTGGGCGAAATCGAGGAAGATGGCGCGCTCAAGCATGAGATCATTCTGGTCGCGGCCCAGAAGACGCTGGTCAACACGCTGGTCGAGGCACTCAAGGGTGCCGAGATCCAGCTCGACGCGCTGGATGTCGCCTCGTTCGCCATCGTCCGGACCATCGCCGACACGGACCAGTGCCGAGACGAGATGACGACGGCCTTGGTCCACATCCAGGGCTGGACGACGGACATCAACATCCTGGTCTCCGGCGTGCCCCGGTTCACGCGCTCGATCCCCATCGGCTTCGCCTACTTGCTCGACCTGCTCATCAACAGCATGGGCGTCGACGAGGAAACGGCCCGCAAGCTGCTCGACGAAGTGGACGTCGACCCTCAGGGCGGCTTCGACATGTCGCCCGAGGCCGAGCAGGCTGCCGAAAGCATCCGGCCTGCGCTGGGTGAGTTGACAGGCGAGATCAGCCGGTCGCTCGACTTTTACCTTGCCCAAGGCTCGGACCCCATCGATCGAGTCGTGCTGTCCGGTCGCGGCGGCAACATCCGCGGCATCGAGCGCTATCTGGCCAGCCGGGTCGCCATGCCGGTCGAGCCGATCAACCCCTTCCACCACATCGAGTTCGACGAGGCCGAGTTCCCGCCGGACATCCTCCTGCCCCAAGGCCCCACGCTGGCGACGGCCATCGGCCTCGCGATTAGAGGGGCCCTCGGCGAATGAAGGTCCTCAAGGTCAACCTGCTGCCCCCGGAATCCAAGGAGATTGCCGGGGTCAAGCTGCCCCCCTATCTTGCCAACCTCGATCCGGGCTTCGTGTTCGTCGTGGTGGTGGGAAGCATCGTCTCCCTGGGCCTCCCCGTGCTTTTGACGGGCCTGGTGGACACGCAGTGTGTAGCAAAGGCTAACGCGACGCTTGCCGACCAGGAAATAAGCCTCAAGGCATCGACCGCAGACAAATCCAAGCTGGTCAAGCGGAAGACCACCCTCGAGCAGAAGGAACAGGCCTACGATGCCCTGCGATCCCGGATCGATCGATCCAATCCCTGGGCCGAGGTCCTGGAGGAGCTGCGCATGCTGACGCCCACGGACCTGTGGTTGACGGAGTTGAGCGCGTCGGGAACCACCTTCACCCTGCGGGGGGCCGCACTGGATTCACGGTCCATCGCCTACCTCTACACGAACCTGCAGACGGCGCGGAACTTTGCAGACCCCGCCTTGAAGCCCATCGAGATGGAGCCGGGCGAGGACGGTGCCCTGAACTTCGAGATTACGGTTCGCGTCACGCACAAGGACGCCGGCGGCGAAGCTCCGCCTGCTGCGCCGGCCGCAGGGACGGGAGAAGCTGCGGCAGGGGCGCCGCCCCCGGCTGAGCAGGACAAGGAGCCGTCCTGAGCCGTGAACATCGAAATATTCGGCAGGAGCTTCAACCCGGAGCAGCAGCGTTTCGCGGCACTGCTCTTCTTCCTGCTGCTGCTGCTCCTGCAGACCTATCTGGGGCCTTGGCCACGATTCGAGGAGTATCTCGAGAAGCAGACGACCATCGAGGCCAACCAACAGACCTTGCTTGCCGCCATCAACCTCACGACGACGGAGGGCGAGATCGCGGAGCGCGAACGCCTCAACAACGAGGATTTCGAGCGGATGCGACGCGGTATCCCGGCCAACACCCAGGTCTTGTCCATCCTGCTCGTGGACTTGGCATCCCTCGCAGCCGAGTCCAAGGTGGAAATCCGGCGCTTCGCACCCTCCAACTTCATGCCCAAGGAAAAGGCCCCCGGCGACGAGTCCCTGCCCCCGGAGTTCGCGGCGCTCGGCACGCAGACCATCGAACTTGAAGTCAACGCCAAGTTCCCTGATTTCGTGCAGTTCCTGGAACGCCTGTCAGCCTATGAAGGCGTGCTGCAGATTGGTCCGCCGACCATCCGGCCACCCGCAGGTGCCTCTGCCGCGGCCGAAGGCGCAGTCGCCCCGGCCCAACCGGACAATGCGAACCGTACCCTCTCCATCAACTTCCGGGTGACGACCTATGCCCTGGATCAATAGAGGCACGGCCCTCGTGGCAGCAGGTCTTTGTCTGTTGCCAGCCCCTGGGCTGGCCCAGCAGCCTGCCACGGGCGATGCGGCCTTAACACTGCCGGCATCAGGCTCGGGCAATCCCGAGTTCGGGGCTTCGCCACCACCGGCGAGCGCCTCGGTTCCGAATCCCGGACCAGGCACGACGAACCGCGAGTCCAAGATTCACCAGCTCATCCGCGAGGCCCGCTCCCGTTCCGGACGGGAGGATCCTTTCCGCTCCCTGCTTCGGGACAAGAACATGCAAGTCGTGCCGATTCCGGCACCGGTCATCATCAAGCCGAAGATTGCGCCGCCCCCCGTCATCGTGCCGCCGCCCGGCAAGGTGGCGCGGACGCTGCGACGGCCCGGCCCAGGAGGCCAATACATCGAGGAAATCGTCTATCTGGACCCGGATGAACCGCTCTGGGAGCTTCAGGGCATCCTGAATACGGGGCGCGAGGCTCTGGCCGTCCTCGAACTGGATGGCCTGACCCGGGAAGCCCGCATCGGCGAAATCCTGGAGGACGGGTCCAAGATCGTCAGCATCAACAGCACCCAGGTGGTCCTGCTCAACCGCGGTCGCCGCTTCGTCAAGAACATCGGAGGACAGACCACGCCATGAGAAGCCGGACCCAAGGCATACTGGGCCTGCTCGCGGCGGTGCTGACCGTCCCGGGCGCGGTCCAACCCGCATTCGCGCAGGCGTCCGGCAGCGATGTCCGTGCCGTCGGCGATCGTTCTCTGGGCGTGGAACGCACGCGCCTAATCCAGAACCCGACGTTGGTCACGCTCAGCCTGGCCAATGTCGACGTTCGGCAAATCCTGGAGACCATGGGCCGCAAGGGCGGCATGAACCTGCTCATCGACGACTCCGTCCAAGGCAAGGTGACCATCTCCCTCAAGGCCGTTCCCCTCGAGGAAGCCCTTGGCCTCGTCATGAAGATGCAGGATCTGGAAGCGCGCCGCGTCGGTTCGACCCTGCTCATCGCGACACGCGAGGTCTTCGCGAAGAAGAAGTTCACGGGCATGCAGACCGTCCTGTTCCGCATCGACAACAGCAAGGTCACGGACCTGGAACCGCGCATCAAGCAGGCGCTGGCCCAAGGGGACGAAAAAGCAGGCAACGAGACCATCCGCATCCTGAGCGACGAGCGCACCAACAGCCTGATTATCACGGCTTCGGAGGACGCGCTGGACCGGGCCAAGGCCCTCATCCAGGCGTTGGACATCCCCACGCCCCAGGTCCTCATCGAAGTCAAGATGATCGAGGTCTCCTCGCGCGTCAGCGAGCAGCTCGGGCTCAACTACGGCTTTGGCGGCGCCAAGTTCGGCGCCTCGTTCAACAACAGCAACCCCAACACGACGGCGGGCGGGGCAGGCAACCAAGCAGGCAACCCGGCAACCACGAACGGTGGCACGGCCATCACGTTTCACGCCCTCGACAACCTGACGGCCAACTTCAACGCGCGGCTCGACGCCGCCATCCAGAACAACAACGCCACGGTCCTCGCCAACCCCAAGGTGGCCGCCCAGGACAACAAGAAGGCGACCATCACGATCGTCAACAAGTTCCCCGTCACCAACGTCACGATCACACCCAATGGCTTCGCGACCACCCAGATCAGCTTCCAGGAAGCCGGCCAGATCCTGAACATCACGCCGCGTATCGACACCAAGGGTTTCGTGACGCTGGAACTGGCCCCCGAAATCTCGGCCAAGACCGGCGACGTCATCGTCAATGGCAATGCCGTGCCCATCATCGACTCGCGCAAGGTCGAGACCACGATGCGGGTCAAGGATGGCGAGAGCATCGTCATCGGCGGCCTGAAGCGCACGGACGTGACGAAGAGCGTCGTCAAGATCCCGTTGCTCGGCGACATCCCGTTGCTGGGCGCGTTCTTCCAGACGACCGTCGATTCGAAAGCCGAGTCCGAAATCATCATCGTCGTCACGCCCAAAATCACGACGCGGCTTGCCGGAAGCCAGGAAGCCCTGCCCAGCATCGGCGGCAACTGACGCGCCCGGGCCATCCCGGGGGTACAAGAGCGCCATGGCAGGTGGTATTCCCAAGTTCATCCGGTTGGCTGTCTTGGCCGCAGGGATGAGCTTCAGCGGCATCGCCTCGCAGGCCGAAGCGGCCCTGCTTGGCCAGCGCGGCCTGCCCGACTTCAGGCAACCGCGCCTCGAGGACGGCCTCCCGTGGGACAGCGCGAGCCTGCGCGGGCACGTCTCGCTCGTCATCCTCTGGGCTCCTTGGTGCACGATCTGCTTGGCCGAGTGGCCCGACCTCGTGGTCTTGTACCAGCGCCTCTCGCCCTCCGGACTGCGTTGCGTGGCCCTGACGATGGACGCGCCGACGGAGCCGGCAGACAGGAAGGACCTTGCGCGCCGGCTCGACCTGCCGTTTCCCGTCGTCTCAGGTGATGAAGGCCTGCGACGGCGCTTCCGGGGCGTGCGGGGCTATCCCACGTTGGTCCTGGCCGATCGGGACGGGATCATCCGTCACCAGTGGGCCGGGCCACCGCCGGCTGGCGAACTCGAGGCAGCGGTCCGCAGCATGATCCGACCCGATCGTACGGAGGGTCAGCCCGGATGAGCTCAGGACGCTGGCTGGCCATCGGCCTGCTCACCTGCCTGTCGGCCATGCCTGCGCTGGGCTGTACCACGTGCGGTTGTGGCCTGCCGGGCAGCGGAGCCGACATCGGCTCCATCGCGGGCGCGGGGGCCATGTTCGGCGGCATGGAAAGCTGGCTGCTGCAGACGGGTGTCTCGATCCGCGACATCACGGGCAGCTTCAATGAGACGGGCGCCTGGGTGGACAAGCCGGTCGGCAGCACCTTGCGCAGCCTGCAGATCCAGACCGCCTTGACGTGGTACCCCCGCCAGGGGCTTGCCTTCTCGATGACGCTGCCGGGGGCCCTGAACCGGCTCGAGGGCGCGCGCTGGGCAGCCCTGGGCAAGGTCGCCCCGCTCGATGTAAGCGACGAGGAGACAGGTGAGGCGATTGCGAGGGACAGCCAGGGGGGAGGCCTCGCCGATATCGCGCTGCAGGGTTCCTGGACCGTCCGGGACGGCGAAGGGCCGTGGCCGGCAGTGGCCATCTGGGGCGGCCTGACCCTGCCGACGGGACGTGCCGCAGGTACCGCCGCGGACATGACCGGCCTTGGCCTGCCGGCTGGCCAGGCGGGCGTCGCCATGTTGTGGAGCGACGTGAACTGGTCCCAGAGCCTCAACCTTGCATGGCAGCAACCCCTCACGCCTCTTGCCGCGGGGCCGATACCTGTTTTCTATCTGGGCAGGGCGTTGCTCGGGACGTGGCAGGGCGAAGTGGAGCTCATCCCGGATGGCTGGCTGGGCCTGGGGATCACGGCCTTCCGGGCCGAGTCGGACGTGCCTGGTCTCGCAGAAAGCGCACGGCTGCAGGCCAAGGTCAAGGTCACGCCCTCGGTCGAATGGCGACTGGCCGAGGGCGAAGGCATCCGCCTTGCCGTAGGTCTCGATCCGGACCTTGGCCTGTCGCGCAACGCGATGACGGATCGCACCATCGGCACGATCTACTACCGCCGGATTTAGCGGGATTCGGTCCCGATCGATCGGACCTCGTCGAGGTCGCGGACCGTCGGGCAATCCGGCAGGGCCTTGAGGATGCTGGCGCCATAAGACTTGGTCAGCAACCTGTTGTCGAGGATGGCCACGAGGCCGCGGTCCGTCCCCGTGCGGATCAGACGACCGAAGCCCTGCTTCAGGCGGATGATCGCCTCGGGCAGGGTGTACTCGCTGAACCAGTCCCGGCCCCGGGCCTTGAGTTGATCGACCCGCGCCTGCACGACCGGATCATCGGGCACCGAAAAGGGCAGGCGGTCGATGATGACGCAGGACAGGGCATCACCCGGGACATCGACACCCTCCCAGAAGCTCGCCGTGGCGAACAGGACGGCATGAGGCGTCTGCCGGAACCAGTCCAGCAGCACGGTCCTAGGTGCATCACCCTGCTGGCGGGCAGGAAAGGGCAGGTCCGGCTCCAGCGTCCTGTAGGCGGCCCGCATCGCGCGATGCGAGGTGAACAGCACGAAGGCCCTGCCCTGCGAAAACATCAGGATCTCCCTGATGGCCCGGCGGGCATCTTCGGCAAAGCCGGGCTCGTTGGGCTGGGGCAGCAGCCTCGGAACATAGAGGGTGGCCTGGCGGCGATAGTCGAACGGACTGGCGACCGCAAGCTCCACGGGGTCGGGGATCGCCAACTGTCGCCGGAAGTACGAGAAGTCCCCGTCAACGGCCAAGGTTGCCGACGTCAGGATGGCGGGACGCTTGGTCCACAAGTCCCGCGCAAGCGTGCTGCCGGTCTCGAGCGGCGCACTCTTGAGGTCGAACGTGCCCCTGTGCCGATCCAGCTCGACCCATGCCACCCGATCCCCACCCGGGTCCGCTTCCCGGGCGAAATGCTCCCAGCGTCGCATCAGCCCGTCGAGTTGCATCCGGCATCGCTCCCGATGCAAGGGCGCCTTGTGGGCCAGATCCGGCAGGAGGCCATCGGGCGCAGGCTCGGACTTCAGCCAGTGGCGCAGTTCAGCCAGTTGCTCGAGGATGCCCTCGGCCACGTCCAGGAAACGACCATCCGGGAACAGGCGGAACGACGTGCGACCCTGCTGCTGAGCCGCGAGGGGCGACGGAGGCATCGCCCCCCCCTCGGCCGAGGAGAGCAGGCACTCGAAGAGTGTCGCCTCGAGGCTGATCAGGTGCCGCGCGATGCCTTCCGGGATCGGGGCGACCCGGCGACGGATCTTCTGGAGCAGCGAGAGCTGACTGTAGCGACCGATGGTTGCGAGGTAGGCCTGGGTGGCAACGGCCGGCAGATGATGCGCCTCGTCGAAGACCACGGCCCTGTGCGCGGGCAGCAACTGGCCTCCCAGGGCGACGTCGGCCATGTAGAAGGCGTGGTTGGTGACGATCAGGTGGGCCTCGGCCATGCGCTGCCGCTGCACGCGCATCGGATTCCGGTCGTGGAACTCGCAGCGTGGCCCGAGGCAATCCTCGGTGGTCTGGCCCAGTTCGGACCACAGATCCTCGGGAATACGCACGTCCAGGCTGGCCACGTCCATATCCCAGTCCGTCAGGCGCGCGCGCAGGTCCTCGAAGGCCGGCCGCCTGCCATCGGTGACAGGCAGGAGTCGGTCCAGCTCCCAGAACTTTTGCTGGCAAAGGTAGTGGTTGCGTCCCTTGGCCAGTACCACGGGGATAGGACGGCCGAGGGCCCGCTCGAGAAAGGGCAGGTCCTTGTGCAGCAGTTGCTCCTGCAGCGCGATGGAGGCCGTCGAGACCACCACCGGGCCCTCGCCAAGCAGCAGCGGGATCAGGTAGGCAAAGGACTTGCCGCAACCCGTGCCCGCTTCGATGAGGGCATGACGCTGCAGGCGCAAGGCATCATCGATGGTGGCCGCCATTAGCTCCTGAGCCGCCCTGGGCTCATGGCCGGGCAGTTGGCCGACGATACGCCGGAAGCTGTCCTCGAAGCTCATCGTCACCTGACACCGCATCCAGCGTCAGTATGACACGTTCCCGCTGATCCCCCCGGGCAACCTCGGCCTCGACGTGTTCCCCGGGCAGGGCACACAGCAGGCAGCGGCCGATATCACCCGGGCTGAGCAGCGCACGCCCCCCCCAGACGAAGCAGGCAGTCGCCCGCCCGCATGCCCACACGTGCCACGGCACCTCCCCGTAACGCCTCGACGAGCAGGCAGGTGCCACGGACGATCCTCGCCCCGCTCGGCCCACGTCGCGGACAGCTGGCCCCGCAGGATGGGCTTGCCGGCTTGCAGCCGAGGCAGGACCCAGCGGGCAATCCGGGCCGGCACGGCAAAGCCGATTCCGGGCATCTGGCGCGCGACCGCAGCATTGACGCCCACGACCCAGCCCTCCGCGTCCAGCAGCGGGCCGCCCGAGGAACCCGGCTGCAGGCAGGGATCCGTCTGGATGAAGTCGATTTGGTCGGCGATCGGCAGGCCGCGGTCGAGGGCGCTGACGATGCCTCGCGTGACCGTGCCCTCGAGCCCGAGGGGATGCCCGATCGCCAGAACCGCATCGCCCACGGCCAGGCGATCATCATCCGCGAGAACCAGTCACCGGGATGTCGCCCAGCCCTCCACGACGACCAGCGCCAGGTCCGAGGCCCGGTCAAGGCCCACGATGCGGCCCGGGGCCACCTGCCCGTCGTGCGTCCGCGCCCGCAGGCGCAAGGCATCCTGAACCACGTGGGCGCTGGACACGATCATGCCATCGGAACCCATCCGGAAACCTGCGCCCCGCCCGGTCCCGCCGCCCGATTCCCCGGGCATCGCCGGCAAGAGACCCTCAAGCGGACCGGAGGGTCGGTCTTGGGTCTCGATGGACACCACTTGGCGTCTGGCGGCCTCGAGCCAGTCCGGAGCCTAGGCTGCATCCGCCACCAGCAACGGCCACGGCACCCCCGCAAGGGCCCCGGCAACAATCAGCCCGACGACCCGGACAGACAGGCATGTCTTGCGCATGTCCCGGGCAGGGCGGCCTGCAGCCCCCGGGGCTTGCCCACGAAAACCGAAGATCATCGGTCACCCCCGGGACCCGGGGACCGGACGGGGAACCCGCGGCACCCGTTCGCATCCACGTACCGTTGCTCCCTTCCGGGCCTGGCGGGGTTGGCGGCGGAACGCCGCGCGGGGCCGTCCGGCCCCGGATCACGAGGAACTCTATCCTACGCCATGCACGCATGACCCACAAGGCGGAATGCTAGAATCAAGGCCGATGCCGGATCGGGTGCGCGACCTCGCGGGCTTCCTCAGGGAAAGTCCCCTCTTCACCGATCTCGACACCGATGAACTGCAAGACTTGATCGATATCGCCCGCAAGCGTGACTTGGCCAAGAACGCCATCATCTTCTACGAGGCGGATCCCGGCACCAGTTGTGGTGTCCTGCTCGCGGGCAAGGTCAAGATCGTCGTCAACTCGACCCACGACGGTCGTGAGCACATCCTCGGCTTCCTCGGCCCCGGCGATGTCTTTGGCGAGATGTCCCTTATCGACGGCGAGCCCCGCAGCGCGACGGCCGTCGCCGTCGAGGCCTCGGAAATCCTGATGGTGCCCCGTGAGGAGTTCCTTTCCTTGCTCAACAGGCAACCGGGCATTGCGCCCAAGCTGTTGTTGGTGCTCAGTCGCCGATTGCGCCAGACCGACAGGCACGTCGAGAGCCTCGCCTTCCTGTCGGCGCCCGGCCGGGTGGCGCGGTTGCTGCTCGAGATGTCCCGCGAGGCCGCCCCGACCAAGCATGAGGACGGCGGCTTCGAGACCCGCATGACCCGTCAGGAAATGGCCAATCGCACGGGCACGTCCCGCGAGACGCTGACCCGGGTGCTGATGGATTACCAAGACCGGGGCCTGATCCGGATCGACCGCCAGCGGTTCATCGTCCGCGACGAGGAACGCCTCCGTGCCCTCGTGGTCTAGGGCCCTTTGGTTCCCGGCGTTCATCGCCGGGGCTGGCGTCATCGTTGCGGGCTGCCCTCAGGTTCCGGGCACGGGCGAGGGCCTGATGCCGCTTGCTGCCGTCGCCATCACGGGAGCGACCGGCTCCCGGGTGGAACTGGCGTGGGGCGAAGTGCCGACCATCCCGAGGTATGAAGTCGTTCGGGTCGAGGGCAGCCGCATCCAGGTGCTGGGCTCCGGACCGGGCCGGACGTGGACGGATCGCGACGGCGTCGTACCCGGCACGACGTTCATCTATGTCATCCGGGCCCTGGACGGCGCCAATGCCGAGCGTTGGCGATCGACCTCACCGGGCCTGCGTCCCGCCACCGAGTCCCTGCCGCTGCCGTCCGGACTGATGGTTTCGGGTTCATCGGCCAGCAGCGGGGTCTTGGACCTTTCCCGCAAGGGCACGCTTTCGTGGCAGGCCGTACCGGACGCCGTGGTCTACCGCGTGGCGATTGCGGATGCGGCCGGAACCGTGCTGCTCGAGGACCTCGTGGCAGGGACGACATGGCCCGCGACGGACTCCGTGGCGGCACCGGACCACTGGCCTGTCTACCGCCCTCGCGGAGCGCGCGCCAACCTGCCTGCGGGTGCCGGCCTCGTCCTGACGCTCACGGCCCTTGCCCCGGCCCACGGAGAAAGCCTGGCCGTCGCCCGCGCCCTCAAGACCAGCGAAGCGACCCGCGACCTACGCCTCGTCGACTGACGGCACTCCGGCGTTACTGTCGAACATAACATCGAACAGCAAACTCCCGGGACCGGCCCCCCGTGGGCATTTGGGATTCTTTACAAAGCTTTACGATTGATGCAAAAAGACATCATCATCACGATGTCTACCCACGGAGGGCGTAATGTCGCCCTCCGTGGCAACAAACCGTTCACACTGCAACCTTCGCAACGACACACGGAAGCATCACGCTGATTCCGGTACTGTATTTCATCCTTGACAGCGCAACATTGTCATTTGCTACACTCCCTCACATAGACGATTTGTTGACATACCAGCAACGTTCCTGTCCCGCCCCACCCCACCAAAGGAAGCTCGCCGTGCCGCCCAAGGAGCCCCGGTTCATCCCCTCGACGCCTGCCCAGAGCCTCGCCTTCCTGCAGAAGGTCAGCATCTTCTCCCATGTGGCCCCCGACGCCCTGGAGCGGATTGCCTCCATCGTCTCCGAGCGCGTGCACCCCAAGCGCAGCATCATCTTCCATGAGGGTGACGAGGGCGACACGCTGTACATTATCCGCAGCGGCCGGGTGAAGATCTCCAAGATCACCGAGGACGGCCGGGAGAAGACCCTCGCCATCATGCAACCCGGCGCTTTCTTCGGTGAAATGGCGATTTTCGACGAGATGCCCCGCTCGGCCACGGCCGAAGTCCTCGACGAACCGGTCGTCGCCCTGACCATCAGCAAGCGCGACTTCGAACGCGTCGTCCTCGAGACGCCACGCATTGCCCTGCAACTGCTGCGGGACCTGACCCGGCGCATTCGTCAGGTCAACCAGCAGGTCGAGGACCTGGCCTTCAAGGATGTTCACGAGCGCGTCGCCTCGACGCTGTGCAGCCTCTCCCGGGTGGAAGGCCGCCTTCTGGGGGGCAACCGCATCCTGATCAACCTCAAGATGACGCACCAGGATCTGGCCAACATGGTGGGTTCGAGCCGTGAGACCGTGACCCGTGCCCTGAACCGCCTGCAGGACCAGGACATCATCTCGATCGCGCATCAGCAGATCACCATCCACAAGCCCGAGGTTCTGGCTGCCTGGGCCTGAACTCCGAAGCCGTCGAGGGCCGTTCCTCCCACGGGGGGACGGCCTTCCGGCCTCAGGGAGAGGCCGCGGGCGTCACCGGCAGCACCGGGACCGAAGGCGTAGCACCCAGAAGGCCCAGCATCTCGGCCGTCAGGTCCACGGCCCCGTAAAACGCGTGACGCCCGTCGAGGACACCCTCGAGACGACGCCGGCGTGCGAGATCCGCCATCACCGTACGGATGCGGACAACCTCCTGCTCGAGGCCCCTGCGCGCCTCGTCGAGCGCCTCGCGCCGCGCGCCCATACGGTTGCCGACCTCGTCGGCCATCGCGTACTTGCGGTCATCGAGGGCCTCGCGATCGGCGAAGGCCTTCTGGCGGACGGCCGGATCCGCCGTCGCCTCGGCAGAGACGGACGCCACGCGGAGATCCGCGGAAGCAATCTCCGCCTCGATGGCGGCAATCTGTCGCTGGCCGTCGCGCAGCTCCTGGTCGTACCGGAACTGCTCGGCCTCGATGCGCTGCCGGGCAACCTGGAGACCAGGCGCCTCGGCCTGGAGGCGGGCCGAGTCCACGAAACCGAAACGCGTCTGCATCGCGGCCGCCACTGGCGCCGAGGCCTTGGCCGGGACAGGCATCTTGCCGCGCGCAAAGGCAGCGCCAGCCGGGGCAACAGCCACCATGGCCGCAAGCGTCGCCGGCCGCACGATCGTCCTCGACAGCTTCACGAACCACCTCATCACGGACGGATTCCGGCCCCAGAATAGCACCCGCAGGTATGATGGTCCGCGCCATGCCCCCACAACCGGATCTGGACCGCCTGCTGCCGCTCGATGCTCCCGCGGGCAGAGTCCGGCGGGAGGCCGCCGTCTGCGTCCCCGTCACCTCGGGGTCCGCCGGTGGAGGCACCTTGATCCTGCGCCGGACGATGCAGGTGCCTACCCACAAGGGTGAATACTGCTTCCCGGGCGGGGGATGGGCCCCGGGCGACAGGGATCTCGTCGCGACGGCCGTTCGCGAGATTGGCGAGGAGATTGGCTTGGCGGAAGCTCATGTCCGTCCCCTGGGGTTGCTTCCGGCGGTCGACACGCTCCATGGTGTCCGGGTGCAGCCGGTGGTGGCCGAAATCGAGGTCCTGAAGGCGCCCGTGCCGGATGGTCGCGAAGTCGACTTGATCCTCGCGTGGCCCTGGACCCTCCTCGCCGCGCCCGGCGTCCGGCAGTGGCTGTCTCTGCACCAGCTCAAGCCGGAAACCCGCGCGCGCGGATTGCCCGACCGGGATCTGCCCGCTTACGTCGTGGGTCCGCACGTGGTCTGGGGCCTGACGGCACACATTCTCGACATGCTGCTGGGTCGCGAGGGAGAGGGTGCTCCCCTCCCAAGGCCAGTCCCGTCCATGCCACCATGGGCCCCATCCACGTCATAAACCTGCCGAGGCCTTGAACTTGCTCGACATCAAGCTGATCCGCCAAGAGCCCGATACCGTCCGCACAGCCCTGCGCCATCGCGGCGACGACCCCGCCAAGGTCGACAGGCTGCTCGACCTGGACACCGCCTTCCGCACCCTGCAGGCACGTATCGACACGCTTCGCCAGGAGCGCAACACCAAGAGCAAGGCCATCGGCGCCATCCGCACGGGCAAGGCGGAGGGCGACGCCGAGGCCCTTCAGGCCGAGGTCCGGACGCTGGGTGATATCTTGACCAACCTCGAGGCCGAGCTTGCCGCGAACCAGCATGCCCGGCTCGATCCTGCCGAGGGGCTGCTGTACCAGATCCCGAACCTGCCGGATGCGACGGTTCCCGTAGGCCAAACGGAAGACGACAACGTCGAAGTGCGCCGCTGGGGCACGCCACCGGCCTTTGCCCACGCCGCGGAGCCTCACGAGGAGATTGGCGAGAGGCTGGGCCTGCTTGCCACGGAAGAGGCCGCCCGACTCGCAGGTTCGCGGTTCGTACTGCTCAAGGGTCAGGGTGCGCGACTCGAACGCGCCCTGCTCAACTTCATGCTCGACCTGCACCTCGCGCACGGCTACACCGAGGTCCTGCCTCCGACCCTCGCCAACGCCGACACGCTGACGGCCAACGGCAACCTGCCCAAGTTCCACGACCAGCTGTTCCAGATCACCGACTGGCCGCTCTTCCTCATCCCGACGGCCGAAGTCCCGCTGACCAACATGCACCGGGGCCAGATCCTGGATGCCGGCCAACTGCCCGTGCACCTGACGGCCGGGACCTCGTGCTTCCGTTCCGAGGCCGGTGCGGCCGGCCGGGACACCAAGGGCATGATCCGGGTGCACGAGTTCCGCAAGGTCGAGCTGGTCAAGCTGGTGGCACCCGAACAGGGGCTGGAGGCGCTCGAGGGCATGGTCGCCGATGCCGAGCGGGTCCTGCGGACCCTGGGCCTCCCCTATCGGGTGGTCCAGCTCTGCACGGCCGACCTGGGCTTCAACAGCGCCATTACCTACGACCTCGAGGTGTGGTTCCCGAGCCAGGGCAAGTACCGGGAAATCAGTTCCTGCTCGCTGTGTACCGACTTCCAGACCCGCAGGGGCCAAACCCGCTACCGAGATGGCGAGGCCATCCGTCATCCCCACAGCCTCAACGGCTCGGGCGTCGCCGTCGGCCGATGCCTGGCCGCGATCCTCGAGAACGGACTGCAGGCGGACGGCACGGTCCGGGTCCCGGAGGCCCTCGTACCGTATATGGGCGGCATCCCCGTCCTTGGGCGGCCTCGCGCGGTTTAACGGCCACCACCGAAGGGCATGGACCCAAGGGAGCAGCTTTCCTCGAGGTCCAGAAATCATCGTGACTGCCGAAACGACGGCCCAGAGCCCGGCCCAAGCGCCGGCGCAGCCCCCCAATGCCTTCCAGCACCCCCGGCTGGCCGACCTGCTGCGCAGGGGCCAGCAGGCAGGGGGCGCGGGCATGGTACTCGTGCAGAGTCTCTACGATCTGGTTCACCCTCAGGACACCATCGTGGCCTGCTACTACTCCTTCGACATGGGTTCCGGCGGAACCGGTGCCGAGGCCAACAACTTCTACTCGATTGACGTGGTGCTGGTGACCAGTGCCTACTTCATCAATCTCGCGCTCTTCCCCAAGACGCATCACCTGCGCAAGCGGAAGATTCACACGATCACCGACGTCCAGGTCAAGTACGATCCCCCGCCGCCGGACGAACTGCGGACCGTGCAACCCGGCAAGTTCGTGCCGTCGAACATCTCGATCCTGCTCGTGTTCGCCGATGAGCGCGGCCAGACGGTGGAGACCTGGGCGATGGAATCGACGGCACCCGACCAGGTGCGCAACCTCTTCGACATCTCGCGCTTCGCCCAGAAGTGCGTAGGCTATCCCTTGGCCAACGTGGCCCGGGGCGGCGGAACGGCCTGAGGCTGCTGACGCGTGAATATTCTTGACTTCCTGCGGAACGCGGTCCAGAAGCGGGCCTCGGACATCCACATCAAGGTGGGCAGCCCCCCCATCCTGCGCATCGACGGTCGCATCGTGCCGACGGAGTACAAGGCCCTGACACCGGCCGACACCCGTCAGGCCATGTACTCGCTGATGAGCGCGGACCAGCGCCAGCACTTCGAGCAAGCGCGTGAGCTGGACATCTCGCTGACCATCGAGGGCCTCTCCCGGTTCCGGGTCAATGTCTACTTCGAGCAGGGCAACATCGGCGCGGCCATGCGCGTCATCCCGATCAAGACGCCTACGGTCGACGCCCTGAACCTGCCGCCCGTCATCAAGAAGCTGGCGCTGGAACGCCAAGGGCTGATCCTCTGCACGGGTCCCACCGGCTCGGGCAAGTCGACGACGCTGACGGCGATGCTCGAGTTCGTCAACACGACCAAGGACGTCCATATCATCACGGTCGAAGACCCGGTCGAGTTCGTCTACACGAGCAAGAAGTCCGTCATCACCCAGCGTGAGATCGGTCAGGACACCATTTCCTTTCCGAACGCCATCAAGTACGCCTTGCGGCAGGATCCCGACGTCATCTTGATCGGCGAGATGCGCGACCAGGAAACCATCATGGCAGCCGTCAAGGCGGCAGAGACCGGCCACCTCGTGCTGTCCACCCTGCACACGACGGATGCCGTCCAGACGCTGGTCCGCGTCATCAGCACCTTCGACCCGCATGAACAGGACGGCATCCGCCTGCAGCTGTCCCAGATCCTGCGCGGGTCCATCTCGCAGCGTCTGATCCCCCGGGCGAGCGGCCAGGGCCGCGTGGCCGCCATCGAGGTGCTGGTCTCGACGCCGACTGTCGCCGACCTGATCTCCAAGAACGAGATCGACGGCCTGTATACCGTCCTGAACCAGGGTGGCATGGAAGGCATGCAATCCATGAACCAGGCCTTGTTCAATCTGTACCAGGACGACCTCATCACGCTGGATGACGCCCTGTCCTACTCCGAATCGCCCAATGAGCTGCAGCGGATGATGCGCGGCGCCTACCATGGTTCCGGCAGCTCTTTCCAGGCGGGCCTTACGGGCTGATGCGCAGCAGGCTCATCCTCGTCGCGGCGAGCCTTGGCCTCACGGGCTGCGGACTGCCCATCCCCTTCGTCAACTTCTCGGCAAAGCTTGCCATCCGATCGGTCGAGCCGGCCACCGTCACCGTGAGCTATGCCAAGGGCACGAGCAACGAGGTGACGGCCTCGTTCAAGAACCCAGTTGTCACCTTGGAAGGGGCTCCGGGCAGCCCGGGAGCGACCTTCAATGCCATGGAACTGACGGCACTGGACCCGGCAGATCCGCCCAATCTGCTGGGCCTGTTCGGCGGAGCCCAGAAGGCATCCGTGCCCATCAGCCTGCGGGTCGCGCCGTCGACGCTGCGGGAAGACCCGCGCGCAGGCACCGTGAGTCCCGTCGGCCAGGACCAGCAGAAGTTGGTACTGGGCCAAGGCAAGGCCGAGCTTCCCATCGTCTCGAACGGCGTGCTCGAGTACGGCAAGACGCGAGCCAACGGGCCCTTGACCGTGTCGGCTGTCCTGAAAGGGACGGACGACGCGCTCTGGCCCGTAGCCGTCGAGGTGCTCGTGCCGGTGGCCTTCGCGGGCGGCAACTGACGGATGCCGCGTCCGGGCCTCCTCGCACGGCTGCTGCGTGAGGATGACGGGCAGGCCATGGTCGAATACGGCCTGATTGCCGCGGCCCTGACCATTGGCGTGGCCGTGGCGACGAAGCTGGTCCAGGCCGCACTCTCCCGGCAGCTGCTCCAACACCACAAGGCCCTGTCCCAGGCACCCTGAACCGAACTTTCAGCGCAGCTTTTCCGACCCTTTACCGAACGTGGGCGAGGTCGCCCGACAAGACCCCTAGCCCGCCACCGGCACCCGAGGAGAAGCGCCGATGACCTTTCTGAAGACCCTGATTCACGACGAGGCCGGCCAGAGCATGGTCGAGTACGGCATCATCGTCGCCGTCATCGCCGCCGTCTGCGTGGGTGGCTTCCGGGCCATCGGCGACCAGAGCAACAAGGCCCTCGACACCCTGCTCAAGAACATGAAGTAGGAGGAACGACCATGCAAACTCCTGCAGTCGCAGCCAACCCCATGATTCCCAGCGTCTCCCCGTGGGGCGCGCCCGTTGCCCAACCGGCGCAGCCGAAGCCCATGGCGGGAGACACCTTCGTCCCGTCCGCTGCCCCTGCGGCCGCGCCGGTCAAGGTCGGCGTCATGAGTTTCCTGACCAACTTCTGGGACCAGTTCGTCGGACCGCTCTTCAGCAAGGCCGCGACATTCCTCATGGGCCTCTTCGGCAAGTAGGCCCGGTCGTGCCTGCGCCTCCCGCTTCCTGCGGGGGGCGCTTTGCTTGGGGGTAAGATGGGGTGGAAGGGAGAATGCCTCGATGGCCCTGCGCGAAATCGCCAAGTTGGGCAATCCGGTCCTGCGGCGGATGGCGGAACCCGTCTCGCTCGAGGAACTGGCCGCCCCGGAAACCCAACAGTTGATCGACGACATGATCGAGACGATGCGTGCCGCGGCAGGCATCGGCCTCGCCGCCCCCCAGGTCTCGGTTCCCAAGCAGATCCAGATCATCGAGATAGCGGCAAACCCGCGCTACCCGTCCGCCCCGACATGGCCCCTGACGGTTCTCGTGAATCCCGAGATCACCTTCCTGACGGACGAACGGATCGAGGTCTGGGAGGGATGCCTTTCGGTCGACGGCCTGCGCGGCAAGGTCCGCCGCACAAGACGCATCGCGATCCGCTTCCTCGATCGCCATGGGCAGGAGCAGCACCTCGAGCTCGAGGACTTTCCCGCGGTCGTGGCCCAACACGAGACAGACCACCTCGTGGGCAAGGTCTTCCTCGACCGCATGGAAGACATGAGCAGCCTCGCCCAGATTGCCGAATGGGAGCGTTATTGGCTGGCCGACCCGGCCCTTGTCACGGAATGATCCTGGATGAAGGGGCGATGCCCCGCCGCAAGCTGGGGCGCACGGCCGTCGAGATTTCCCTGTTGGGCTTCGGGACCGGGACGACGGCCAGCAATGGCCACCCGAGCGCGCAGAGCGCGATCCACCCGGCCGAGTTGGGAGGCCTGCTGCGTCTCGGGTTGGACGTGGGCATCACATGGTGGGATACGTCTGACGACTACCAGACCCACGCGCACGTCCGCGAAGGCCTCGTGGGGACACCGCGGGAGCAGGTCCAGATCGCCAGCAAGACGCATGCGGCCACGGCCGAGGAGGCGCATGGCAGGCTGGATGAGGCACTCGCCGACATGGGCCTTTCGTGGCTTGACGTTTACTTCCTGCATGATGTCGACGACATGGACGAACTGGAGCGTCGCCTGCCCGCGATGGCCGCCCTGCGTCAGCGCAGGGAGCGAGGGGACATCCGGGCCATCGCCCTGTCGACCCACAACATCGACACGCTGGAACGCTTGTTGACCCATCCGGGCTACACGGACCTCGACGTGGTGATGACCAACTTCAACCGCTTCGGAGACCACATGGACGCCAGCCTCGAGGACTACAGCCGGGCACTTGGAGAGCATCACGCGGCCGGGCGGGGTGTACTGGTCATGAAAGCCGTCGGGGAAGGCCGGCTCGCGCATGTCGCGCGGGAGAGCATTCAGTGGAACGCGACGCGGCCTTTTGTCGATGGCGTCCTGGTGGGGATGGCCTCGGGCGACCAGGTGCTGGCCAACGCCGCCGCCGTCATCCAGGCCGGCGCAGGGAAACCTCGGAGAATCGGCCCCGGTTTGTGAATTCCGCGACGACTTGGGGAATGCGTCTCCACAGGTATCGCTGGCAAACATCACATTCCCGAAGGGAGGCGCTCCCAATGGCTCCTCGTCGTATCAAGGTGGCGGCCCTGTCGGCCGTGCTCGCTCAGGGCTTCTTGGCATCCCAGGCGTCCGCCGCGCCCGACCTCTGGCCGGATTACCGGCTCGTTGGCCAGGAGCGCGTGAACGAATTCAAGGCAGGTCGCGAAATCGTGGACCGGCTTGGCGATGGCTCCGAGGTGGCCGGTACGCGCAAGACCGTTCGGCGCAACGAACGGGTCGAACCGCTGCGAGAGAAGGACCCGACGCAGAATCTCGAGTCCTTCGAGGAAGTGCCCGCCTCACCGGTGTTCAGCACCAAGGTGGTCGGCCGCATCCACTCGACGATGTCGGCCACCAAGTTCGACAAGTTCCGGTACGCCTGGACCGAGACCCCTTACAAGGACTACACCGTCAAGAAGTGGGAGCAACGGGACGAGTTCTGGAAGGATGTTCCCTACCAGCGTCGCATCCTCGCCGAGTGGAACGACCCGACGTCGGGCCGTGCGATGCGGTTCGAGGGTGCCAACTCCCGCTACACCGCCCAGGAGTCGGCCGTGACCGCGTGGCTGGCGGCCGCAGACCCCAAGGTCTACAAGGCTTCGGGTGTCGACAAGTCGGCACGGACCGGTCCGTTCTTCGTGTCGTCCCGGACCGAAGTCAATGAGGTAGCCCGCAAGTCGCTCGCATCCGTGCAGGCGGCCACATCGGGTGCCGGTAGCGCAAGCGGCTTAGGGGCGACTCGGGTCTTCCAAGGCGATTCCGCCAAGGGAATCAGCGAGGCTCAGAAGGCATCGGCCGGTCAGGTCGCGGCAACCCTCGGAACACGGGCCGTCAAGGCGGCGCAAGTTGCGAATCCTGTGGTCGTCAAGGCCAACGCCTCGCTCCAGACTGCCAAGAGCCGGCTCGAGACACTTCCTGTTCGCAATGAGGTGGCCGTGCAAATCAAGTCGGCGATTGAGCTGATGGCCCGTCCTGATGCCACGGACGCTCAGATCAAGGCAGCCTTGCAGGCCGCCAAGCGGAAAGCCTGGTCCAGGGCGAATGCCAAGGCCATCGAGGCAGCATCTCAGGCGATCCTGAAGGCCCGGCGCGTAATTCGCAACGGCGGCTAGCCGCCGAGGCTCCCTCGCCAGGGGGTGGGTCCCATCGGACTCACCTCCTTTGCGTTTCGCACCCCTGCCCTCGCGGGAACACCAACGTAAGCTGCGCCCCATCGGGAGAGACCCTCTTGCAACGAATCGCCTACCTTGCCGCGCTTGGCGCCGGTACCTTGCTGGCGTCTGCCCCGGAAGCCTGGGCCGCACCCGACCTGTGGCCGGACTATCGCCTTGTGGGTACCGAACGGGTCCAGGCCTTCCAGCCCGGCACCCTCGAGACCCGGCGGGTGGAGACGGGGGCGGAGATACCGGGTTCACGGCAGGCCATGCGGCGAAACGAGCGCGACGTGCCCATGCGCGTGTCCGCGCCGATCGAGGCCAAGTCCGAAACCTTCGAGGTCAAGGATGCACCCGGCTACTCCACCCGGATCCAAGGCCGTCTCCAACTGACCATGAGCCACACCAAGGTCACGATCAATCGCCTCGACTGGACCGAGACGCCCTACGTGGACTACACCGTCCACAAGTGGGAAGCGTGGGATGCCTTCAATCGGCAGAACACCTACGGGCGCAAGCGGGTCGCGACATGGACGGACCCGGTTTCCGGCCGCGCGATGTCCTTTGCCGGCCCGGAAACAATCTATGCGCAGATCGACGACGACCGGACATGGCCGCCCGTCCAGCGCGAGGATCAGCCGGTCGAAGTCGGCCGGGGCATCCTGAAGACCGGAAAGGTCGGTCCCACGATTGTCGGTACCCGCGTCGACGTCGCCGAGGCCAGCCGGCGCAGCCTGGCTGCGGTAGGGGCCGCGGGTGCCGGTCAGATGGCGCGGGGCACCTACGGTTTCCGGGGCGATCAGGGCAGCAGCATCAGCCAGGCCCGGAGTGCAAGCGGGCAAGCCGTGGCAGCCAGCCTGGGCAGCCGCGCCATCAAGGCCTCCGCCTCGGCCAGGGGCGTGGTGCCGGCCGCTGGACAGGCCGTCGCGCTTGGCGCAGCCAATGTGCAGGTGGCCGCACCGGCCGCCGTCCCGGCCGCGCTCGGCAGCGCGCGTCCCCCGGGCCTCGGAAGACCGCCTGGCTATGCCGTCCCGGCGCTGAATGCGTGGGTCAACGGGGTCTCGGGAGACCAACCCGCCGTCGTCCGTTGGCGGGAACTGGCACGGCTCGCCATCAGTGTCTCCGACACCACGACGCGGTCGGAGCTCGTCCAGGCCCTCGAGGATAATGTCAACACCGAGAAGGACCTGCGTGAGGCAGCGGCAGGCATCGCCCGCATCTCGAACGCTGCCGCGAAGGCGAAGGCGCAGGCCGCACTGGAGCAGATTCGCGCCGGTCTGCTGCCCTGAACAACCGCTAGAGGCGCGCGAGACCTTGCAGGACGATGCGCGCCTCGTCGACCATGCCGGCCAGCACGTCTGCTGCGGCCGGGACGTCACGGATGGCACCGACGGCTTGGCCGACCTCGATCTCGCCATCCGGCAGGGCGCCCAGATGGATCGCCTGCCGCGGCCGTCCGGTCCCCAGCAGATCGCGTAGTTCTTCTGGCGACGCCCCGCGGGCCTCGGCAGCCCGAACCTGCTCCCAGAAGGCATTCTTGAGCAACCGCACCGGCATGACGGACTTGAGGGCGAGTACCGTATCGATCTCGCCGGCCTCGACGATGGCCTGCTTGTAGGCCTCGTGAGCCGAGGACTCGACCGTGCAGGCGAAGCGTGTCCCCACCTGGACGCCGGCCGCCCCCAGCGCGAGAGCCGCCGCCATCGTCCGACCGTCGACGATGCCCCCTGCCGCCACGACGGGCAAGGAGACCGCCCGGACGACCTGGGGCACCAGCACCATCGTCGTCAATTCATCGGGACCGTTGTGCCCGCCGGCCTCGAAACCCTCGGCCACGACAGCATCGACCCCGAGTGCCTCGCACTTCGCGGCCTGGCGTGCCGTCGCAACGACATGAAGGACCGTGGCGCCGGCGTCCTTGAGCACGGGTGTCCACGTCGCGGGGTTGCCTGCCGACGTGATGAAGATGCGACAGCCCTCGCGCAAGGCCAGGGGAACGATCTCGGGAACATGGCGGTAGAAGACCGGCAGGTTGACGGCCCACGGCTTGTCCGTCCGGGCGCGCAACTTGCGGACCTGGTCAAGGAAGACATCCGGGCGCATGCTGCCGGCCCCGAGCGTGCCCAGACCACCTGCCTCGCTGACGGCGGCCGCCAACCGGGCTCCGGAAACCCAGATCATGCCGGCCTGGATCACCGGATGGCGAATCCCGAGCAGGCGGGTCAGGGGGGTGTCCATGCCTTGCATCGTCATCTTGGCCAATCCCTCCTGCCCCAGGCACGCCGGAGCGACTCGCGGTCAAGGGCCCCGAGCGAGGTCCGGGGCAAGCCCTCGACAAGATGCCAGGAGAGCCCCTCGTGGTCCGCCGTCGGATCCCCCAGCAAGTCCAGCAATACGCGACCGACCCCCGGGTGGGGCCGGCCCGTCCGCAGGACTTCCGCACCCTCTGCCCACCACGGTGCCACCGGAACCCACCCCGGTGCCTCGAGCACCATGCCGATGCCCGGAAGCCGAACGGCCGCCGTCAGGCCCAGGACGTCCGCCAGCAAGCTCTCCCAGTCTCGCCCCGGCCAGACGGGGTCCTCCGACGGCCCCTCCGGCAGTACCCGCAGGACATGCTGACCGTCCAGCTCGACCCTCACGCCCGCACGTACCCAGCCCGCGAAGCGCAGGGCCGCCGTACCCTCGGAATCCCGGATCCGTCCCCGAATGGCGGCCTGGCCCGCCAGCAGCAGTTCGCCTGAATCGGTGACCTCGAGGCGCAAGCCATCCACGGGAGCCCCGACGCCTTCATCACCTGGGTCGTGAGGACGTCCGCAAGCCAAGAGGCCCGCCACCCTGCGGCAGGCCAGCCCCTCGAGCAACGCCACGCCCACCGCCTTGCAGTAGCGTCGCGTCAGGACCCGTGGTCGATCGCCCACGGCCACGGCCAACCTGAGCTCGGGCCCAAGGTGGGTACGCAAGCCATCCAGCAGCCAGCGTCGGGCGAGGCCCAGCATCCGGGCGTCCGCCGCGCTCGTCGGCCGGGCACGATCCTGACGCTCCGTCGCGGCGACACCTTGGGCCAGCGCCCAGCGCGACATGGCGTGGGAAAGCCTGCCACGCCCCCTGATCCGCTCGTGGATGCGGGCCACCCGGCGATCCAGCAGGCATGCCGGCGCGACCCAGATCGTCGCGAGGTCCTCTGCGGGCGTACGCCCCCCCGCTTGCCGTGGCGGCAGCACCAGAGAGGCCTCGGAGATGGCAAAAGCCAGCATCACCCCCCACGTGACGGGATGATCCGGCGTCGTCCCGACGAGGATCCGATCCGAAGGCGTAAGGAAAGCGAGGCGCGAGAAAGCGCGCGCCGCCCGGACAAGGCCACCGTGGCTGAAGGCATCGCCACGCTGGCCCCTATGGCCGCGCGGGCACAGGATCAAGGCCGTCTCCTCGGGCACCGTCCCGGCCTCGCGGCGGGCCAGTTCCTCCTCCTGACCGGCATCGGGCAACGCACCTGCAAGGCATTCGGCCGGGTCCTCGCCGTCGGGCCCGAAGTGCACCCGAGCCTCCAGCAGATCGCAGGCCGCCGGTGCATCCTCGGGCTCCTCGACCCAGGCGACGCGGCCGCCCACCAGCCAGACCCCCCACGCGGCAAACCACGCCGCCGGATGGACCGGACCCGAGAAGACCGCGACATCCCCGGGCAGGAATGACCGTTCGAGCAGGCGTGACGCGACCTTTTGCGCCGCCTCCGTCATTTCGGGCCAGGACCAGGCCCGCATGGCTTCGCCCTCGGTCGCGAGCAGGACCCGCCGGCTGCGTCCCGAACGGCAGAGGTAAGGCAGATGGTCGCTCATGCAGGCGCTTGGGCTTTCGTCTATCATCTTCGCATGTCCTCGCCATCGGCCAACCTCGATCCCCGGGGCACGCGGCCCATGGCGCGCACGCTCTGGATTGACGCCGAGACCGGCCCGGTGGATCCCGACTGGGGCGCCGACCTGCCCATCCGGCGCTATGCCGGGTTGCAGGGCCTGCTTGGCGCCGTGGCCACGGGCGGCATCCTCGTGGTTCCGGCCGCGATGATGGCCACGTCCGATGTCCGCGGCCGCCTCGAACGGCACGTGTCCGGCGGGGGGTTGCTCATCGGTAGCGGACCGACGCCCGCCCCACCCCCCGGTTTGCTGCCCGAGAGCGCCTTCTGGGGCTGGTTGCCCGACGGGAGCGGGACAGCCCAGTGGCGCATCGTGTTGCGGTCGGCGTTGGCCCAGGACCAGCTGCAGCAGGAGCGGACGTCGGCCCTCGATGCCCGTGAACGCTTCGGGACCCAACTCGAGGAAGTCCACCGCATCGGCATCGCGCTGACGACGGAAAGAGATCCCAAGGCCCTGCTGGCCCTGATCCTGCGCAAGTGTCGCGAAGTGACGATGGCCGACGCGGGTTCCCTCTATCTGGTCGAACCGGATGGCGAAGGTGGCCGCCGGCTCCGCTTCAAGCTGTCGCAGAACGACTCGATGACCGTCGACTACGAGGAGTTCACGGTCCCCATCGGCAAGGGCTCCATCGCAGGTACCGTGGCACTGACAGGCTCCCCCTTAATCATCGAGGACGTGGCGCACCTGCCCCCGGGATCCGACTACGCATTCGACGGGGCGTGGGACCAGAAAACCGGTTACACGACCCGCTCGATGCTGGTCGTGCCCATGCGCGACCGTGGCGGGGCGATCGTGGGGGTCGTCCAGCTCATCAACCGCAAGCGTCACGCCGAGGCCGTCCTCGCCAGCCCGGAGCATGTCAAGCGCTTCGTGAGTGCCTTCGACGAAGGCAGCGTGACCTTCGCCTCCTCGTTGGCCTCGCAGGCCGGTGTCGCGCTCGAGAACGCGCGACTGGTCCGGAACATCGAGGAACTCTTCGAGGGTTTCGTGCAGGCCTCGGTCACGGCCATCGAGTCCCGTGACCCGACGACCTCGGGGCACAGCGCCCGGGTCGCGGCCCTGACGGTCAACCTCGCCCGCACGGTCGACGCCACGCCCGGTGGCCCGTGGGGACAGGCCAGGTTCTCGCTCGTCCAGCTTCGTGAACTGCGTTACGCCTCGCTCCTGCACGACTTCGGCAAGGTCGGCGTCCGTGAGGAAGTCCTCGTCAAGGCCAAGAAGCTCTACCCGTGGCATCTGGACCAGGTGCGCGAACGCCTCTCCGCGATGCGCCAGGCCACCCGACTGCGGGACGCACGGGCCCGCCTGGCGCTCGTTCTGGACCAAGGTGTCGATGCCTATGCGCGGTGCTGCGAGGCGCTCGATGGCGAGGCCGCGGCGACCGAGGCCGAGATCGATCGCTGGCTTGCGCTGATCCTCGCGGCCAACGAGCCCACGGTTCTGGAGGACGGCAATTTTGACCTCCTGCAGGGTCTCGGCAACCAGACGTGGATCGATGGCGACGACTTGGCGCGCCCTGTCCTCGAACCCGGCGAGGTACGCCTGCTCTCCATCCGGCGCGGCAGCCTCGACGCCGAGGAACGACAGGAAATCGAGCGCCACGTGGTCCACACGCAGCGCTTCCTGACCCAGATTCCCTGGACGCCGGAGCTGTCGGGCATCCCGCGCATCGCCGGAGCCCATCACGAACGCGTGAACGGCTCGGGCTACCCGTTGGGGCTCAACGGCGAGGCCATTCCGGTCCAATCCCGGATGATGGCCATCGCGGACATCCATGATGCCCTGACGGCTGCCGACAGACCTTACAAGAAGGCCGTGCCCCTCGACAAGGCCCTGGACATCCTCAATGACGAGGCGAGGCGCGGCCATCTGGACCAGAGCCTGCTCGACATCTTCGTGTCTGCCCGCGTCTGGGCCATGCCCGATCCCCAGATTTAACCGAAGATTCAAGGGAGCTTGGCCCCTGTCGGGAAAGCGCGGGCCTGCCACTCAGGACAATCCGGCATGCCCCCCGTGACTCGCCCTGCCAGCACACCTCCGCGGTCCGCTTCCGGCCGTCCGTCGGTCGCACGCGCCACGGCACCTGCAAAGGGGGTCGGCACGCCTGCGGCACGTGCTGCCGAAGCACCCAAGGCCTCGACCTGGCCCGATGCAGACGAGGTCGGCGACAAGCTGCGCGATTTCGGCCAGAAGGCCATCCACCTGCTGCGTTGGCCCACGGGCGCCCCGATGAAGGGCACGGCGGAACGTCGCATCCTTGAGGACCCCCCGGCAGCCAACGAATGGACCAAGCGGGCCATGGACGCTGCGGCCACCGCACTGGCCGCCGACGCGCCAAAGGCCGAGACCGCCCTCGCCCGCCTTCCAGAAGCGGACCGCAACCGTTACCGTGCCATTCTCAAGGCGCTGGATCCTTGGGCTGGTCGTTCGCTCCAACTGATGCTGCTCAGGGGCGACCTTCCCGGCGCTCCGGCCCTGCGCGGTGGCCAGACGACCCTGACCCTGCTGCACGCTGCGCTCGGTCAACCGCTCGTGGCCGACCTCGATCGCCGCCAGTTCCTGAACGAAGTCGTGGTCGAGCTGGAACAACCCATCCGGGTCGAGCAACGCGAGAAGGGCACCTGCGTCGCGACCACCGCCCAGATTCTGCTGATGCGCCAGCACCCCGCGGAGTTCGTCCGCCTCGCGCTGGGCCTGGCCTCACCTGTCGGCCAGGTCGTGCTGGCCGGCGGGCGCACCGCCTCGCGTGAACCGGACTGGCAGGCCACGAACGATGGCCTGCGCACCACGGTGGCGCGGCTGATCCAACCCGCATTCATGGAAGTCGCCTCCCCCCTGGGCTACGACAACACCCGCGACAAGGCCCGCCTCGGTCCGCTCCCTCTTCCGGGTGGCCTGACCTCCTGGGCGAGCGCCAGCCTGAATGCACAGTTGCAAGGCGAACCGTGGCGCTCCCGGATGGCCACGCGATGGAACCGCGACGAGCTGGTCGACGAGGTCAAGCGCTTGATCCGGCAGGGGCACGGCCCGGTGCCCGCCAGCGTGGTGTGGGAAAGCGGCGGTGGCCACCAGATCCAGATCGAGGCCATCGCAGAGGGCCGTGTCACCTATCTCAACCCTTGGGGCCAGCGCGAGCAGATGAGCGAATCGGCCTTCCGCACCGACATGCTGGCCATCGAGCATCCTCGCAGCCGCTAGCACCCGCCGACAGGTTATGATGCGGGCATGGCAGACGTCGTCGTCGTCCCGCACACCCACTGGGACCGTGAATGGTACCGCACCTTCCAGGGCTACCGCCTGAGGCTGGTCGACGCGGTGCACCGTGTCCTCGACCTGCTCGAGTCGGGCCAGTTGCCTCACTTCCTGCTGGATGGCCAGACCGTCCTGCTGGACGACCACCTGGAGATCCATCCGGAGGACGAGGCGCGCCTGCGGGCACAGGTCGTGGCCGGTCGCCTGACGATCGGTCCCTGGTACATCCTGCCGGATGAGTTCCTCGTCTCGGGCGAGGCCCTCGTCCGAAACCTGATGTTCGGTCGTGCCCGGATGCGGCGGTTCGGCGCCGGCGGAACCGGGGTCGGCTACCTGCCGGACCAATTCGGACACCCCGCACAGCTGCCGCTCGTCCTGCGCGGCTTCGGGATGGACAGGGCCCTGATGTGGCGGGGGGTCGACCCACCGGATGACCACTTCTGGTGGCAGGACCTGTCCGGGGAAGGCGTGGCCTCGCTGTTCCTGCCCACGGGCTACTGCAACGTGCACCTCTGGTCCGACAGCCCAGCCGCTGTCTTGGCCGAGGCCCACGACAAGTTCCTTGCCGCGCACGCCCGACAGGATCGCCCCCTGCTGCTGCTGTCGGGCTGTGACCACCTCGCGCCTTCAGGCGCCCTGCCCGCCCGCGTGGCTTCCGTCGGGGCCCGGCTGGGCCTTCTCGAGGAGGCCCTTCCCCCGCCCGGACGCGGCGACCTGCCTGTCGTCCACGGTGAACTGCGCCACCAGGGACGGGCCTACCTGCTGCCCGACGTGGCCAGCACCCGGACCTACCTCAAGCAAGCCAACGCTGCCCTCGAGGACCAGTGGGAGCGGACGGTCGAGCCGCTCATGGCCCTCACGGCGCGCGGGGGCCGTGCCCTCGCACCCGGCTTCTGGGCCGAGGGCTGGGAACTCATCCTCAAGAACCATCCCCACGACAGCATCTGCGGCTGCTCCGTCGATGCCGTGCACCGAGAGATGGAGGCCCGGACGAGCCAGGCCCGCGGTCTGGGCGATGAGCTGACGTCCCGGGTCCTGCGGGCCTTTGCGCCCGGCGAGGAGGCCCCGGGGCTGATGGTCTTCGACCCCGCCGGCGCACCAGCGGCCGGCTGGCACCGTCTCGAGGTCCTGTGGCCGTCCGCAATCGCCGATGCGCCCGAGACCATCCACCTCGAAGGCGTGCCGACGCTGCCGCTCTCTCGGTCGGCCGACCGACACTTCATCTGCGACATCGATGTCCATCCCGACACGGTCGACGTCACGCGATTCGCCATCATGGCGCACCTGCCAGCCCTGCCCATCGGCCAGCCGGTGCATCTCCGGGCTGCCGCCGGACCATCGCCCCTGTCCTCTCCCACCCCCGGCGTGGAGACATGGGCCGAAGGCGTCGACAACGGCCTGGTGCGAATCTGGGTGGCCGAGGGGGCGTGCAGGGTCCGACACCACGGGTTAGACCTCGAAGTCGCTGACCTGGTCCGATTCGTCGACGGAGGCGATGCCGGCGATACCTATACCTACTCGCCCCCGGAACATGACCGCCTCGTGCAGGCCACGATGGTCGACTATGAGGTCACGGCAATTTGCGCGGCCGAAGCCGAGATCCGGCTCGTCCACCGCATCCGCATCCCCGTCGGGGTAACGCCCGACAGGCTGGGCAGGACGGTCGCGGCCGTCCAGACGGACCTGACGACGACGATCAGGGTCACGGCGGGCGAGGACACGCTGCGCCTCGAGACCCGATGGGAGAATCTGAGCCACGATCATCGCCTGCGGATGATCGTGGATACCGGCCTGGATCGTGCGGAGGCATGGTGGTCCGAAACGGCCTTCGGAGCCGTGCCGCGGATGCCAGGCAAGGGCTTGGGCGCACTGCCCGTGCCCCCCCTGGCCGAGGCCGTGCCGCCCACCTTCCCGCACCTGGGCTGGGTTGCCGTCGAAGCGAGGGAGGTCGGCACCCAGGTCATCGCCCGCGGCCTTGCCGAGGCCGAGATCGTCGAGGGCGGACGGTCCGTCGCGCTCACGATGATGCGGGCCGTGGGCTGGTTGTCGCGGGACGATCTGCGAACGCGCGGCGGCGGAGCGGGCCCGGCCTTCCAGACGCCCGAAGCGCAATGCGAGGGACCGGCAAGCGTTCGTGTCGCCGTGCGCTGGCAGGGCAAGGCGCCGGGCGATACGGCGTGGTGGGGTGCGCTGGGTGCCATGGACCGCGCACGACGCGAGCTCGTCGTGGAACAGACGGGCGGCGTCCGGCGCCCCCTGTGCCTTGGTCGGCCGCTGCCGTCCGCCTTGTTCGCCGCTGCGTTGCCCGAGGGCCTCAGGCTGTCGGCGCTGAAGCCCGCGACAGAAGGCGAGGGCACGGTCATCCGCGTCCACAATCCGACGGGACGTCCGGTCACGTGGTCTGGTCCAGGCGCGGGATCATGGCTGGGTTGCCGCCTCGACGAGACGCCCGACGAGACGGGATCGGGACCGTGGACCCTGCCCCCGGGCGCGGTCCGGACGGTGCGCCAGGTTCCCGGCGCATGAACGCCGGCTGGCGCGAGACCCTGGGGCCCGAGCGGGCCGGCCGGGTGCACCGCCTGCTCGAGCGGATCGCCGCCGAGGCCGACCCTTTCCGGCCCCTCATTGCCGAGCGGATGAAGGCCTTGCAGGGCTGGCAGGACCAGCTGCCCCCCCTTGCGCTGTCGGAAATGCCCGAGACAGCGCTGCCCTTGGGCATCGGCCTCACGGAGGCTTGCCTGATCCTCGCCGACCCTTCCGTCCATCGGGCCGCACGCGCCGTGAAGGGCGCCAAGGCCTTGGCCGAGGCCCTCGACCGACGCGAGCGCGACAGCGCACTGGCCCTCGCCGGCCCGCTCGAGCAGGATGCCGAGGGCCTGCTCGACGAGCTGCGCGGCCGCATCGCCCAGCTGGCCCTGCAGATCCGCGAGGGCCTCGAGCTCGCCAAGGCCCATCGGTTCGCAGCGTGCCACGCTCGGATGGGCCCGATTGTCGCCGACATCGCCATTCTTGCGCACGTCAAGTCGGGACGCATCCCCGAACCCGTTCGTCCCGCGCTGGATCAGAGCCTGCCGGAATGCTGCGAGGCCATGGGACGGTGTCTCTTCGAGGAAGAGGCCCCCGAGGCGGCGCTTGTCCAGGCGCGCACGGCCTTCGTGTTGTCCGGCGCGTTGGCGCATGGCACCACCGGACAGGCCGTGCGCTGGATCGCGCAGGTGAGGCGGACGCGCGGAGCGATGGCCTCGGGCGAGACAAGCCTCGACACCGGACTCGCATCGCTGTTCGTCGGCCACGAGGACATCGTCGCGGCCCTGTCGATGCTTGCAGCCGACCCGAGCCGGCTGGCGTCGCCGCTGCTGTCGGCCATTTGCGGGCAGGACTGGCCGGCAGCCGCGGCGACCGGCCGCAAACTGATGGTCGCCTGCGGCGTGCTGAACTTGCCCCTGGTCGAGCGTGCGGCGAGCCTGGGCGTGGTCCGGGAAGCCCTGGCCGAGGCCGTTGCCGAGGGCGACAAGGCCACGGCGATGGCCCTGCTGGAGGGTGTCTGACAAGGATTCTGGCCACCCTCGTCCTGGCTGCGGGCGCGATGGGCGGCAGTCGCGACCTGTCGGATGCCTTCTCGGGGACACGCGCCCTCGACCTGGCAAGAACGCTGGTCGCCTTCGGGCCCCGGGTACCGGGCACCGCGGCGCATGACCGCGCCGCGGCCTGGATCGCCTCCCAGATACGGGCCCGCGATGCTCGCCTCGTCCTGCAGGATTTCACGGTGGCCGTCGAGGGCCGCAAGGTCACTTGCCGCAACATGACGGCCCTGACGGGCCCGGCGCTTCCACCCGGGCTTGTCCTGGTGGCGCACTGGGATACGAGGCCCTGGAGCGACCGGGAGCCCGATGCGTCGAGGCGGCGACAGCCGGGGCCGGGTGCCAACGACGGCGCCTCGGGCGTTGCGGTCCTGCTCGAGATGCTGCGGTTGCTGCCCCGCGACATGGCCATCGCCACGGTCTTCGTGGATGCCGAGGACGTGGGGCAACGCCCCGAGGACTACGCGCAGGGAAGCCGGGCTTGGGTCCGGGCGCAGCGCGGCCCAAGACCGCGTTGGGCCCTCATCCTGGACATGGTCGGCAGGACCGACGCGCGGTTTGCGATGGAAGCCGCCTCGCGTCGCTCCGCACCGTGGCTCGTGGAGCGCCTCTGGACCGCTGCCGGCAGGGTAGGCGCAGGTCCGTGGTTCAGCAGACGCGAGGGCCCCGAGATCATCGACGACCACACCCCCTTCATCGAAGCGGGCATCCCCGCGGTCGACCTGGTGGACATGGCCGACCCCGCGTGGCACACCCACCAGGACGCCATCGATCGCCTCGACGCCGGCACGATGGCGGCAGTCGGCCGTGCGGTCCTCGCACTCGTGGCCGAGGAAGCGGGCATGGAGGGCCGTAAATATTCGCCGCCAGCCCTCTCCGTTGGGTATGATGCCCCCGCGGCCCTGTCCCGCGAAAGGAGCCTCCCGTGGCCTTGACCCGTCGCATCGCCGTCGGCATCGGCTCGGTCGTTTTGGCGGCCTGCGCCCAGAACACGGCCACGACCCCCTCGTCAGGCCTGACGACTTCCCTGCGCTCTGTCAGCTACACCCTGCCGCAGTTGAGCACGGAGAGCCTGGACAAGGCCAAGGAGGCCGACAGGGCGCTGTCCTCCTTCCAGGACGTGAACTCGGCTGCCAATTTCACGATGCCGATGGGCAACAACTTCACCATGCCCATGGGCAACAACTTCACCATGCCCATGGGCAACAACTTCACGATGCCCATGGGGAACAACCTGTCCGGAGCGAGCCGCCGTCGGGTCCTTGGCGTGGCGCTGAACAGCGTCGACGAGCGCTTCGGCTTCCTGCCGTTCCCGTCGGACGTCTCGATGGACGGAAATAACCCCTCGTCCGCCCTTCCGGCCGAAGGCTCGGACCAACTGGCCAGCCTTTCCGGTACCGGATTCGCGGCGACCAAGCGCCTGCGCCGCATCGTCGGGGCCGCGGAGACCTACGAAGACCTCTTGACCTACGCCACGGCATCCGTGCCCATGGGGTCGGGATCCGTCGTGGTCAGCGGCGAGCATGTGCTGACGCTTTCGGGGACGGGCTGGACAGCCGACACGACCAACCGGCCCGCGCTGATCCTGGGGGTACACGCGCGGCCCGCAGAGACGGAGCGACGCACCGAGCGGGCCGTGCTGCGCCAGAATGGCGACCTGATGGCCGATGTCACCGTCGTTCAGGACACGTTCACGCCCTACAAGGTGCCCTTCCTCCAGAACGCCCCGGCCGTCCAGTTGCCCGGCAACGTCGCGGTGAGCGGTCGCCTGACCCAGCCCGGTGCAAGCGGCCGGACGCTGGCCTTCGACCTGGCCGCGCGGGCAGACCTGGATCGGATGACGCTGATGATCGAGGGTTGGCTGCGCGATTGCGACAGCGTCGGCGGCTGCACACCCACCGCGGCGGCCGTTTCCGCGGGGCAGGCGGGTGAAATCCGGGAATCGCTCGAGTTCGATCTGCAGGGTGCCCAGTCGCGCCTGACCTTCCTGAAAGTCCCCCAGCCGGGTCGCTACGGCTTCAAGGTCACGATGCGCTACGACTACGCCGCCCAACTGGCACGCAACCTGCCCGGCACGTCCGAGCTCACGGGCGAGGTCGTCCTGGTCGACGACAAGGGCAGCCTCGTTCCAGGAGGCAAGCTCGCGGACATCTCGAGCGACAGCAGCGGCAACCCTGTCCTGACGCGCCTGGATGGTACCAAGGTGACCTGGAAGCTGTAGGTCGCCAGCGCGCCTACGCCGCGGCCATCCGCGCGCATGCCAGGATGTCCCGACGCATCTGGTCCATCACCTGCCTGTCGGCAACATGGTCAGTGCCGTACGCGACAGCACCTACGCGTCGGTACGTGATCCGGACCGGGGGCAGGGCGAGGCCGCACCATAGGCTTCCAGCCTGCACGTAGGCTGCCACGACGGCAAGCCCAAGGCCGAGTCGCCGCGCCTCGCGCACCAACGCGCCAGCCCCGCCACGACAGCGGCCGACCCCGCCCGGAGGGGCCGGGTGCAGGACACCCGCCATACCCTCCGGAAAAACGAGCACGAGCGCACCTTGTGCCCACAGCGGACGGACCAGCGCGACCAGATCCTGCCGACCAGCTCCCCACGGCAACGGATGCAGACCCAGCGGGGGTCCCCAGAGCCCCAGCCCGAAGACCCGCAACCACGCGGCCGTCACGACGTGCAGCGGTCGCGGGCACGACAGCCTAAACCACAGCACATCGAGCGGGCTGCGATGGTTGGCCACCAGCAAGCCGGGTCCTCGGGCAGGCAGGCACGCCATGCCTTCGGCTTCAAGCACGCATGAACAGGTCACGACGCGGACCGTGCCGCGCCGTGGCCCGATTCACAAGGCCGGCTCGACCGTCCCGGCGGCAGCCGGCAGTTGCCGCACCGTGGCCGCGAGTCCAAGGCTGAGGACGCCATCCGCGACGGACAGTTCCGACACGCGTGCGTCCGAGACACCAGCCGGCATGAAGGCCGCAAGGTCTAGGCGCGCCGGTATGGGCAGGCGACGCCCCAACTCCTGCCCCATCAGACGCACCGACAGGTCCTCGATGCCCAACGTCCCCTCAGGCAGCAGCACAGGTCGCACGGAAGCCTGCACAGGCAAGGCCATGCCCCCCATCATGGGCACCTTGGCCGTGAGCACGACCTGGATGCGTCCCTCGGCAAACGCCAGACCACGCAAAGCGACCTGGGGCACGACCCCTTCCGGGAAAGGGAGACGGCCCTGCAGCAGGCCGGGCAATGCATCGCGGATGGCCGCAGACATCTCGGCATCACGAACCCTGACCGTGACGCTCAGGCTGGCCGGCACCGCCAGCGAGGGCGTGCCCAGCAGGGAGGCCGGTTCAACCCGCACGCCCGACAACGACCAGCGGATCGGCGCGACCGAAAGGGTGGCTCCCTCGACAAGGATACTGCCGGAAAAGTCACCGACCTCGCCCCACGTGGCGTGTGTCGCGGCCCTCGGCAACCATGCCACTTCCCCCACGGCGAGCGGTGTTCCCTCGAAGGCGCGGGTCATCGAGACCGCAAGGCGCTGCGTGACGATTCCTGGACCCAGCGTGGCCACGCTCCCCAGGGAAAGACCAAGCACACTCAGGACGGCCACAAGGATCAGTTGGATCATCAGAACGCTTTCCCGACACCGAGACCCAGGCCCTGCACGACATCCTGAGCGCCACTGCTGCGCAGCACGGCCTGCAGGCGCCACGTGAGCATCAGGTCGACAGGGAGGCCTGCCGGCGACGGCCAGACCGCACCCAGCTCGCCCCCCGCCCCGAAGGCCGGCCCCGTCGAGACCGCGAGGGCAAGGCCAACTTGGCTGCGGGCCAGCGCCCAGGTGCTGAGGGGACCGAGCGGCGCCCGGATGATGGCGGATGGCCCCGCACCCAGGAACGTGCGTCCGGCCTCGGGATCGGTGGTGCCCGAAGTCAACTGGAGACCGACATCCGAACCCAACCCGACGCCCCACGTCACGGAACCCGTGGCCGAGGGCTGCCAGAGGATATCTGCCGCGACCCCGACCTGGGTCAGGGAGCCCTCGGCGCCCGGGAACCAGCGTCCCGCACCGCGGGCCTCGAGCGCCCAGCCCGGGACCGCCAGCGAAAGGCCGGCATCAAGGGCACCGGGCACGTAGAAACTGATGTCCCGGAACGTGCGCCCGTCTCCCATCCCGATCGCAAGACCCGTGACCGCCCAAGCGCGACCTTGACGACGTGACCAGTCGAGCGTCGGCAGGGTCCAGCGCGCGGCTGCCACCGGCGCCGGTGTCCGCGCCACCTGGGGTGGCGACGTCGCCACGGGCGCGGGCGTCCGCAAGGGTGCTTGCGTCGGTGCAGGCTCGGGATCGACGGGCACAGGCGTGGTCATCGGGTCGGGCACCACCAGCCAAGGCGGCGGCGTCATCGTGCCTGCCGGCGGACGCGTCGGCAGGGGCACGGGCGTCACGACAGGCCGGGGCGTCGGAAGAGGTCGCGGCGTGACCGCAGGCGAAGGGGCACGCGTGGCCGCAGGCTCGGGTGTCGGGTCATCGGCCGGGGGCTCGGGAGTCGGCCGGGGGCGCTGCTCCTCGGCGAACCGCGCCGCCACGCCCGGATCCACCAATGCCGCCGCGCGATAGACCCAGGTCAACGCGTCCTGGCGTGTCAGGTCTTCGGTCGGTCGCACGGGACCACCCGAGGTCACGATGAGCCAGTCGTTTGCGGCACGCTGCAGGGCCTCCTGGCCAGGGAATCCCCGGATGTCCGTCAGCACGATGCGCCGTTCCGGCGAAGGCGGCAACGGAGCCGCACGCAGGCGCAGGACCTTGTCGAGCGCAACGAGGAACGCCCCCCTCGAGATGGACTGGGTCCCCTGGAAGTTGGCTCCATCTGCCTCGAGCAGGTCTCGTGCCGTCACCCGGTTGACGGCGGCCAAGGCCCAGAAGCCGGGCGGGACGTCCGCCCAAGCCGTCACCATGAAAGCGTGGTCGGATGGGTCGAGGAATGCGGCCAGAATCCACGCCGCGTCGTAGCGGGAAACCCGGGCCCGGTTGGCGGCGCTGCCGCCCCAGACGCCGGGAAGGAAACCGCGCTCGATCAGGAAAGCTCCCGTGGGGACGGGATCCTGAGCCGACGCAGCCGGGGCGAGGGACACCAGGCAGCCGAGGGCGAGCGCCACCAGCAAGGACCGACGGACCTTCACGGCTCCCACCTCAGTGTCATGCCCTCCTCGAGACCCAGAACGCGAGCCTGACCGGCCGGCAGCTCCAGGACTTGCCAGGCCTTGAGGACGATCGGTGAGAACCGCCCGGGCGGTAAGTCGTGCAAGACCCTAAGGATACGGAAGTCCCGCGAAAGGAACAACACGTCGAGGCTCAGGCGCGGCCACAAGGTGTGGATGCTGTTGCATGGCACCAGCAGCATGCCCTCGCCGGGCTTGAAGTGCTCGCGGAATCCCAGGCCCCTCAGCCGGGCCCACGGTGTCCGGGCCACTTCGAGCCTGTCGACCACGGACCGTTCCCCCAGCCAGAGGCCGGGCACCTCAGGCCTTCCCCGTCAGGATGCCGAGGATGAGCGGGCCAAAGATGATGATGAAGATGACCGGGAAAATCAGGAAAGTAATCGGGAAGACCAGCTTGAGCGGGGCCTTCTGCGCCAGTTCCTGTGCACGTTGCCAGCGCGCCTCGCGGATGATGCCGCTCTGTATGCGCAGGGTCCGGGCAATCGAGGAGCCCATCGTCTCGGCCTGGACCATCGCGATGGCCACGCTGTTGAGCTCCTTCAGGCCCACGCGTCGCCCCAGTTCCCGCAGCGCCTCGCCCCTGCTTCGCCCCAGTTGCATCTGCCGAAGCGTCTTTTCCATCTCGTCACGCAGGGGATGGGGCCGCATCCGCTCGCTGATCTTCTGCATCGCCGCCGTCAGGGACATGCCCGCCTCGACGCAGGTGGTCAGCAGGTCAAGCGTGGTGGGGAGTTGCCTCAGGATGGTTTGCTGGCGCAGCTCGACGGCCTGGTCCAGACGCGAAGCCGGCAGCCGGTATCCGGCGACGCCAGCAAGGAGGAAGCCTACGGCAGCCCCCAGGGGCGGCAGCTCGAAGGCCGCACTGTTCACCAGCAGGAAGACCACGGGCAGCAGGGCCGCGTAGATCCACTGGCGCGCGACGAAGCGTGCCGGAGTCGTGTGATCGTCCCCCGCCATCAGCAGGCGGGCCTGCAGGGCTGTAGCCCGATCGTCGGACAGACGCTCGACGGCAAACGGCTTGAGGCGCTCCTCGAGAACACGGAGCGGCGCCGTCTTGGCCCTGGGAGGACGCGGCGCAGCCGTGCCGGGCCTGGCCACGCGCTTGAGCCGGGCCTGGACCCGCGAACGGTTCTGCGGCTTGGAAAAGGCCACGACACCCAGCAAGGTCGCACCGAAGACGGCCCCGAAGACCAACAGGAAAATCAGCGCGACCGGCATCAGACGTCCAACGCGACAATCTTGCGGACAACGAGGCTGCCCGCCGTCACCATGGCGACGCACAGGGCCACGAGCACCCACCCGAGAGGCTCCGTGAAGAGCACGCCCATGCGATCCGGGGCAATCAGCAGCAACACGAAGTAAAGGCCGACGGGCAGGAATGAGAGAATCGCCCCCGAGAAGCGCCCCTGTGTCGTCAAGGTGCGAATCTGGCCCTGGATACGACGCCGCTCGCGCATCGTCGACGCCAGGTTATCGAGGATTTCGCCCAGGTTGCCGCCCGTCTGGCGCTGGATGACCAGAGCGGTGCAGAGGATGTCTAGGTCGTCATGGTTGAGGCGCTCGGACCAGTTCTGCAGGGCCTGATCGAACGACACGCCCATCGTCAGTTCCTGCATGACCTCGCGCACTTCGGCACCCATCGGGTCCGTGAACTCCTGCGTCACGAGGTCCAAGGCCTGCTGTACCGAGAAGCTCGAGCGCACGGCATTCGCGAGGACGCCCACGGCATCGGGCAGTTGCTCCTCGAACTCCTTCACGTACCTTTGCCACTGCATGTCGAGCCAGCGGTTGGTCAGGGACCACACGACACCGGCAGCAAGCGCGGCAAGGAAGAGACGGCTGGCAAGACCGTCACCAAGCACGAAGCCCAGCAGGGCGGCAGCGCTCGTCAAACCTGCCTGCTGACGCGCAAAACGTTCGGTTGACAGGGGATTGCGCGTTCGCGCCAGGGCCTTGCGTGTCCGGCCGAGATAGCTCTCGAGCGCTGCCGACAGGCGTTGTTCGTAGCGACGGGCCACCACGAAGGCCAGCATCCCCGCCGACACGAAGGCCAGCAGGAAGACCAGCAGCAGGCGAGGGTCCATCAGGAGCCGACACCTGCCCGCTCGAAGACCTCGGCGAACTGGGGCCGGAGGCCTGATGCCTTGAAGGCACCCTGGACCTTGCCCCGGGCATCGACACCCGTCTGCTCGTAGCTGTAGAGGTCCTGTAGGGTCAACGTCTCTCCCTCGAGACCCGTGACCTCGGTGATGCGCGTGATCTTGCGCGAACCGTCGGCAAGGCGGGAGACCTGCACCACGACCTGAAGGGCGCTGGCGATCTGCTCGCGAATGGCCCGCACGGGCAAGTCCATGCCGGCCATGAGCACCATCGTCTCGATGCGTGCCATGGCATCCCGGGGCGAGTTGGCATGGCCCGTGGCGAGCGATCCGTCGTGCCCGGTGTTCATGGCCTGAAGCATGTCGAGAGCTTCGCCCCCGCGCACCTCACCCACGACGATGCGATCCGGGCGCATGCGCAGCGAGTTGCGGACCAAGTCCCGGATGGGCACGGCTCCGACACCCTCGAGATTCGCGGGCCGGGCCTCGAGCGGAACCACATGGGACTGAATCAGCTGCAACTCGGCGGCGTCCTCAATCGTGACGATGCGTTCCTCATCCGGGATGAAGGACGACAGCACGTTAAGCAAGGTGGTCTTGCCCGAGCCGGTGCCGCCGCTTATGAAGACGTTCAAGCGCGCCCGGACGCACTGGCGAAGGAAACCGGCCATGTCGGGCGTCAGCGACCCGTACTGGACCAGATGGTCCATCGTCAGGCGGCGCAAGGGAAATTTCCGGATGGTCATGGTGGCGCCCCGCAAGGCCAGTGGCGGGATGATGACATTGACGCGACTGCCGTCTGGCAGGCGGGCATCGCACATCGGACTGCTCTCGTCGACGCGTCGGCCCAGCGGCGCGACGATGCGGTCGATGACGACGCGCAGCTGGGTCTCGTCCGTGAATCGGTCATGGACCTGCTGCAAGCGCCCCTCGCGCTCGACAAAGATCCGCCCCGGGCCGTTGACCATGATTTCGCTGATCGCCGGATCGGCGAGGAAGCGTTCGAGCGGACCATAGCCGACGGCCTCGTCCGTCACATCCCGCGCGAGGACGCCACGCTCCTCGCGCCCCATGGCGGCGGCGTCCGGCATGTCCTCGATCAGGTCGGCCACCGTGCGCTGGACCTGCCGGCGGATCTCCTGGCGGTGCTGGGGATCGGAGAGGCGGTCGAGGCCAATGTCCATCCGCTTGAGCTCCTCGACGAGCATGCGATGCAGGCGTTGGCGCAGCTCCGCGTGGCCCTCGTGCCAAGCCGTCTCGACAGGCACCAGAGCCGTGGAGGCCTCGGCGGCGGCTTCGCTCCCGCCACGCACGGCAGGACGCGCCGCCATCTTGCGGGCCAACAAGGCCCAATCCCGCGGAGCCGGAGCCTGGACGTCCTGCGCCAGGGCCAGCACGGCCTTGCCGAAGGGACTCGATGGGGGCGCGGGGGCCGCCAGCAAGGGCACGCCCCGATTGAGCGCCGTGACCACCGCCGGATCGAAGGGCACCGCCTGAGCTAGGTCCAGGCCCAGCTCCTGCGCCACGTCACGCGGCGTGATGTCCTGGACGAGGCCAGCCCGATTGACGACCAGCATCAGGCGATCGAGGACCGCGTGCTGGGTCCGAAGGTGCTCCAGCAGGTGCCGCGTTGCCGTCAGCGAAGGGATGTCCGGCGTCACGACAAGGACGACGGCGGAGGCGAGATCGAGCCAGGCCAACTGGTGCTCGGCCAGCCCCACGCCCGACAGGTCCACGACAAGGTGAGACACCGCCACCTCGCGTACCTGCGACGCGAGAATCGCAGGCTCGAGCACCCCACCCCACCCGATGGGCGGGGCCGGCAGCAGGTCGAGTCCCGAGGCGTGGCGCACCACGGCCTCACGCAACGGGTTGCCATGGCGCAAGCTGTCCCCCCAATGGGGATGTGCCCCCTGGATGTCGAAGGCATCCGCTTGGAAGCCCCCCGTGAGTTCATCGGCATCCCACAGCCAGACGGGTTGGCGACTTCGCCGCAAGAGGGCCAGCGCGAGGTTGGCCGCGAGGATGCTGCGACCGGTCCCGCCTCTGGCGGACAGCATCACCGTCAGCCGAGGGGCCGTCATTTGCCCTTGCCGTAGCCCTTCTCGGGCATCGCCTCGCCATCCTTGAAAAGCGTCGGCGTGACGAGGAAGACCAATTCGCCTTCCTCCTCTTCCTGCTGGGTCGAGGTGAAGAGGGCACCTAACCCCGGCAACCACCCGAGCAGGGGCACCCGGCTGGTCACGGAACGCACGGTCCGGCGCTTGAGCCCCGCCAACACGATTTCCTGGCCCGGACGGACGGCAACCTGCGTCTCGGCCATGCGCGTGGCGATGGCAGGGATGTTGAAGTTGCCGGTCTGGACGCCGTTCAGGCGGTCGATGCTCGAGACCTCGGGCTTGATGCGGAGCAGGATTTCCTCGCCCTCGACCACGGGCGTGACCTTGAGCCCCACCCCGAAGGGCTTCCAGTCAACGGCGACGGTGTTGGGGGTCTGGACCACCACGGGCAACTCACCGCCGGACAGGAATCGGCTCTCCTGGCCCGAAAGGGCCAGCAGGGTCGGGGAGGCCTCGAGTTGGGCACGCTTGGCCTGGGCCAAGCCCTGCAACCGGGCCTCGAGGACGCCCGCCCGTACCGGAAAGCCCAGGGCGAAGGGCGTCGACGGCGGCGCCTCCTGGAACGACAGGCCCTCGGACCACTTGATGCCGGACTGGCTCTCGTCCCCCTTGAGCAACTCCCAGACCTGAACCCGAATCACGACCGTCTCGGTCCGCCTGCCCGACAGGACCTCGAGCCGATAGTTCGCCGGCACCTTGCCTTCGGCGGTCCAGACGAGGAAGTTGGTGAGGCCCGGCTTGCGCCCCTCGATGAGCAAGTTCTCGCCCGTGCCATCCTGGATGAGCGTCACGGCCGCAACCCCGGAGTCCCCGATGGCGACGCGCGTCGCGCCTCTGGGAACCCGAAAGACGGTGGTGTGGCCCTGCCGGACCGTCAGGTCCGCCACGGCCGCCAAAACGGGTTCCGGAACCAGCAGGCCGCCGCCCGGCCACGAGGCAAGGGCTGCAAGCGTGGCGGTCAGGAGGGGCAAAAGGCGTCGGGTCATGGCTGCGTCACCCCTCTATACCCCCGGCAGGGTGCCCTCAGTTGCCCGAACCCTGCCGCGAGGCACCGTTGTAGATCTCGACCTGCGGCGCACGGCGCACGGGAGGACGAGGCGCAGCGACCGGCACCCGCACCACGCGGGGAGCAGGGGCCGGGGCCCGGACGACGCGGACGACGGTGCGCGGGGGCGCCTGGCGCGGCGCAACCGGACGGGCCACCTGCCCGAGGACGAGCCGTTCGAGCTCGCGGATGTCCGGCTGGGCGCCCGTCGTGGTGTCACCGGCCGCCCGCAGGATGAAGTGCAGGCGCCCGGCCTCGGCCAGCACGGCCAGCAACTGCACGCGCCCATGCGGAACGGCCAGCGTGATGGCCCCGTTCGACCCCGTCACGGACTCCGTCGCCTCGGAGGAGAAACGGTCGCCGACGCCGATGACCCTTGCCCCGTGCACGACGGGCCGGGAAACCAGCCTACCGCTCCCCTCGGCCTCCGGGACAGTCGCGACCAGGTCGACCCTGTCGTCGGGGCGCACGAGGGGAACGTCCTGCAGGCCATCCGGAACATACACGAAGCCCCGCTCGCCCTTGCCGATCCGGGGCGTCACCCCGGTTGCAGCACCTGCCGGTACGGCCCGCCCCTCGAGCAACACCTCGCCGGGCCACAGCGCCGTCGTCGTGACGCGTCCCAGCACAGCCTTGTCCGCCGTCACATGCGGACCGGCCAGGTAGACCGCCGGCACCTCGCGCTCCTCGAGATCGCCCTCGGCCAAGGCATGCCGGGCCGGAAGGTCCCGCGCCACCACCCAGACCTTGACCTTGGTCCCGGCACCGGCAATGCGTGCCGAGGCGTCAGAGAGGTAGGTCACGGCCAGCAGCGCTGCGACCGCCGCCAGGCCGCCCGCCGCCAGCAGCAGGCGCCGGTTGACGTCGAGCCCCTCGAGCACGCCGGGCCGGGCCGCCTCCCGGGCGCCGCGGCCGCCACGCCCACCGGTTGCCTTGTTGCGCCGCAGGGCCTTGCCACCCGAAGGCGGGGGCGAACCCGCAGGCTCATCCCCCTCGGGGCGCCGCAACTTGGATCGAAGATCCGACATCGATCAGGGCCCTCCACGGGACGGAGAGGCGGCCGTGCCTCGGTTGTCCCGATCCGTCATGACCAAGCATAGCGCACGCCCGGCGGCATCCCGGGCGGAAAACACCGTTGCCCGCCAAGGTCCCTTGCGCCAGAGGCGCAGGCGCCCCGGCGCCGGGCCACCGTCGAGGACGGGGGGCTCGATCTCGGCCTGCCAGCCTGCATGCTGCCAGCAAGCCTCGAAGCGGTCGAGCGCCGGGCGCTCGGCCCCAGCCAGCCGCGCCCACCGGGCACCCCCCTTGCCTCCCCAGACTACGCCCGGGCAGCGAGGCAGGTCGGGCAGACTTGCTGCCGCAGCAAGCAAGACCGGCAGCATCACGGCCCCTCCACGATGTCGCGAATCCAACGATTGCTCTCGACCAGGCCGACCTGAGGATGATGGACCGGCAACTCTCCCGGCATGAAGGCCTGGGCCGAGACCGTCAGCGGCGCCGCCAAGGCGGAAGGTGGCTTGCCGACCTGCTTGGCCACACCCTGCGCCTGCTTGCGCACGGGTTCAAGGATGCGCAGGCGGCTGTCGGCCTTGGCACCGTACAGGACGAAGCCCAGGCCGAAGGTCATGGCTCTGCCCTCGACCTGCTCGACATGCGTGGCCATGTAGCCCATGGCGCCTGCCCCGAGCGGCCTCGGACGCAGGCGACTGGTGGGGGTCCCCCCGACGGCAGCACCCCAATCGGGCTGTGCTGCCTTGCCTTCGGGCAGCAGCTCCCGGACCGCCGCGTCCCTGTCCGCCAGCCCGATGGAGGCCCGGACGACGCCGGCACCGGAGACCTTGCCGACCGTCGAGGCCATGGCCTGATGGGCCACGGTACGCGCGGCGTGGCGCGCAGCCATCACCACCTGCTGGCGTTCGAGCAGTCCCTTGCCCATGTAACCCACCATCAGGAGCAGCAGCACTCCGACCGGCAGCACGATGGCCATCTCGACCAATGCTTGGCCCCGCGCGCTTCTGCGCTCAGTGCAGCAGTTCATGGGGATACCCGTTGACGCCGCCCACCTGGAAGAGGCGCGGTGCATACCAGCGGAAGCCGAAGCCGCCGAGGCCCGCATCGCCCGAGCCGGGTTCCACCGCCTTGAGCTCGCTGGCCGGCACGATACCGGCGGCCGCCACCGAAGGCAGGGCAAGCGGATGCGACGCTCCGAGCAGGGCGGAGCCCAGAGGCCGGTAGACCGGCTCGGCCCAGACCAGGGTCTTGCCTGCGGCCCCCCCCGCACCTGCCGACTCGCCCGGATAGTTGACGCCCCCCACGAAGCGCCCTGAGGCAAATTGCCCCCCGTTCTCGGGCAGGTTCTTCGGGCCTGCCAGCAGCGTCAGGTTGCGGGCATTGGCCGCACTGCCCTCGCCGATGGCCGCATTCATGCCCGACACGTTGGCATTGAAGGCCACCCTTGCGGCGTCGGCAACGATCTCAGGGCCTTCCTTGGCCACCCAGGAGTTGTAGGCCACGAGCCCCGCACGAAGCCGGCGCAGCTTGACGACATGAGCGTGGGCCTCGCCCACCCACTTGTCGAAATCCTTGGCCGCCAGGTAGGGCTGGCCCGGAACCGGAGGCTGGGCCCCCACCACGGCGATGGCCTTGGCGAATTTGAGCCTTGCGAGGGTCGCCTGGCCCGTCATGGCGGCGTAGGCGAGCGCACGCGTGTGATGCACCGACACCTTGACCGAAGAGCCGGCCAGCGCCGCGGCGTCCACGGCCGTCTGCGCCTGCATCTTGGCGGTGGTCAACCGGGCCAGGTCGTAGGTGGCGTACAAGACCCCGACAATCACGGCAAGGACCAGCGTGAAGTACACGAGGGCCTGGCCCCGGGGCGGACGCCGGGACCTCATGGCGTGGCCCCCCTGTAGAAGGCCTTCTGAGCCTTGTCGAGGCGTTCGGCGGTGCCCGCGAGCGAGAGGGTCCGGTCAATCTGGGCAAAGGATGCGGCCACGGCACCCAAGGTCGCATCGACACCGGTCGATCCGGGTACGGTTGCCGCCACGACATAGGCTGAGTAAAACGCCTTGACGACCTTGTCCAGCTGATCAAAGCCCTCAGCGAGGCGTTGGGCCTGCCGGAAGGCCTGCGCTTCATTCTCCGGGGAGACGTAGCGCTTGCTGGGCGAGACCGTGCCGTTCCTGTCCATCGGGTTGGCGAGAGTCGCCTGCGTCGTCGGATCGGCGGCCAAGGCCAGAGCCGCTCCCGAGCCCCCACCGGGCAGCTTGCGGACGATATCCCCGATGCCCTTGAGCCGGTCCAGCCCCGGCAATGTCACCCGGTAGTCGACCTGCAGGTCCGTCGGGACCTGGGCGGCGCCCCGACGAAGGCGACCTGGAACGAATTCGGGCCGGACCACGGCGGCAACGGTCCAGGAACCCCTCTGGGGCGGTCTGCCGCCGCTGGCGACCATCGCCCCCACCAGCGCCGGGGTGAAGCCCTCATCATTCCGAGTCATCCGGACACGCACGCCGCTGCCCGCCCGGTCCAGCTCGGGCTTGACGCCTGTCAGCCACGAGGAACCGGCGTCGGCCGCATAGGTCTCGACTACCTTGCGGACGCCCGCATCGGCCGTCTCGCCGTGCACGGCCGCAACACGCGCTGCCACGAAGGCCGTGCCCGTCAGCACCAGCCGACGCTGCACCGCCAGCCCCAGTTCTATGGTGCCGAAGGTCAGCAACAGCAACAGGGGCAGGACCAGGGCGAACTCGACCATCGCCTGACCCGACGCGGCGCGGCGCAACGTTCTCACGAACCACCCCCCAGCTGCCACAGCGGGGGCCAGACCATCGCGGCCATCGTACCGAGGGCAATGGAGAGCGCATAAGGCAGGAGCGGTGCCTTGGAATCGGGCACCATGGCGGCCGGCTGCCGCAGCCCCGCTCCCACCGCCATGAAGAAGCCCCTGACCTGCCGCAACACGCCCCCCAGCGCGCCGTGGGCAGCCGCCCACACCAGGCTGATGACCCCACCCGCCAGCGCCGTGTCGAGGATCGCCGACAGGGAAGGCACGAGACCGATCCAGCCCCCCGCTGCAGCCATCAGCTTGATGTCGCCGGCACGGATGCCCTTGAGCTGGCCCCAGCCACCGGCGTAGACCGCATCGATCAACAGGAAAGCCAAGGGAAAGGCGAGCCAGCCGGCCAAGGCCCCGGCCCCGCCGGAGAGCGCCCCGCGCCAACCGTCGGCGAGGCCGCCCGCGATGAGATTGGTCAGCAAACCGCCTGCCATCGCGGGAATGGTCAGCCAGTTGGGAATGCGCTGGCTCCGCGCATCCGTAACGACCGCCACCATCAGGACGGGCAGGAGGGCCCACCGCCACGGGTCGGCCACGAAGATCGCGATCACGGCTTGCACTGTACCCGGAACAAAGGCCCGGGACGCCGGTCTGTGACGGGCGCCCCGGGCCGGGGAAGCGTGGCTGGGCCTACTTCATGTTCTTGATGAGCGTGTCGATCGACTTGTTGACCTGGGCGCCGACGGCCTTGTAGCCACCGATGCAGACCGCGGCGATGACGGCGACGATGATGCCGTACTCGACCATGCTCTGGCCTTCTTCTTCACGGACGAGGCGGTTGATCAGCGACATCGGGAGTCCTCCGGGGCGATGGATGGGTGGGGTGATTTGACGGGCACACGGCCCTGACAGAGGGTTTGTCCGGAGAGGACGCCCCCCGCTTGCGTCGAAGCAGTTAAGCGCCGCTTAAGCTTCGGCAAATCTCTCGGTTCCCGGGACGGGGAGACCAGATTTAGGAGAGGCTTAACCGGATTCTCCGTCAGCGCGGCGCGCTCCGCGGGGATAGTCCACTCAGGAGAACCCGTCATGCCCAAGCTCGTACGCGACCTGAACGAGGTCCTGGGACCGGCAACGCAGCGTGAACGCATCTACCGCCCGGTGGACGCGGAGACGCGGTCGGAGCTGGCCGCCCGCCGGGAGCGCCGTCCCGTCGAGGAGCAAGGCGTCGGTGGCTTTGTCGGGGACGTCATCGTGGGCGCCCTGCAGGGCGCGGGGGACATGGTGGGCGGCACCATCCACATGATTACGCACCCGATCGAGACCGTCACCGGCCTCGCCATGCTGCCTGTCGCCCTGTTGACGCGGCCGGGCGAAGTCGTGAAGGCCTTTGCCGAACCCTACACCGAAGCCGTGCGTTCAGGCCGTCCGGGACGCGCCATCGGTCGGGGCCTGTTCGACGTCGGCAGCATGTTGCTTGGTTCGGGCCTTATGAAGCCGGCAACCGGAGCTGCGGGCGCTGGCCAAGCTGCGGCGCGGGCTAGTCAGGCGACCCAGGTCGCGCGACAGGCACAGCAGGCGACGACGGTAGCCCGGAATACCCAGCAGGTCGCCCAGACGGCGCGCAAGGCCCAGCAGGCGTCGCAATCCGTACAGGCGGCCAAGGCGGCTCAAGCGGCTCAAGCTGCGCAAGCTGCGCAAGCGGCCAAAGCCGCACAGGCGGCCAAGGCAGCGCAAGCCGCTCAAGCTGCTCAAGCTGCCAAGGCTGCGCAGCAGGCCGCCCAGGCGAGCCAGGCCGCAGGCAAGGCCACCAAGGCTGCCCAGGTCAGCCAGAAGACCCGTTTGGCCAGCCAGGGCGCGAAGGTCAACCAGGCGCTGCAGCAAGCGCGCAAGGCAGGTGACGCAGCCAAGGCCGCGCAGGCAGTCAGGACCGCCCAGACCGCGACCCAAGCCAGCCAGGCCGTGCGGACGGCATCTGGAACGGCGGTGCGCGTCCGGGCCATCCGGGTGATTGCCGCGCCGCCCGCGTTGCGTGAGGTAGCCCGTTCCACCCGGCGCATCAGCGTCGTCAACCAGAAGATCGTGGGCGGCATGCTGGCCGAAAGCCGAACCGTCCGCATCCTGAAGTCCACTCAGGTCCTCGCCACGCCCGGCGGCGGTCTGCTCGAGCTCTCCCGCACCACCGCCCGCAAGGTCCAGACGGTCCTCGGGCACCCCGACGGCGCCGCCCTGCTGCGGATGGCCTCGCGCCTGTGAGGATGTTCTGATGCCTGCTTTTCCGATCATCACCGGCTGGCTCACCAACCTGCCCTTCTTGCGGAAGGAGAGGGTGCCCCGACAGGCGAACCAACCCTCGCTGCCTCCGATGCGACAGGATGTGGTGCGCCTGTCGACCAAGGAGGGCCTGCGCGAGCAGCTTCAGCGCCAGCTCGACCAGGAAATCGGGGGCGCCAACCAGGCATCGATCAAGACCCTCGTCCGCAAGCGGCCGGACCTGGTGGACGCAGCCAGTCCAGACCAGCGCGCGCAACTTATCGGGGCCCTTCTCGGCCGCAACGGCAATTCGCCGGACCGCGAGGGCATCGGCCTCGTCATGACCCCGTCCGTCGGCAAGGGAGAGGATGGCGTCCTCTCGGAGGCCCTCGCCCGGGTAGGCAAGCGTGCTGCGCTCTTCAGGGCGATGGGCGACCTTGGTCCGGGATTGGACGTGGCGCGTTTCGCGCTCAAGGCGGGTTGGTTCGAAGACTTGGAGGCTGTCGCGGATGCCGGCCTGCCCGGCGTCAAGGCCGCCATGAGGGTGGCCACCGACCAGGATCTGACAGGCCTGCCCACTGTCTCCAAGTCCAAGATGATCGCCATCCTGCAGGACGCGCCCTACTCCGATGAGAACGACCTGATGGTGATGCGAATCCGGCGGTTCATGGAGCCCTGAGTCCGGGCATGCTGGGGCGGTGATCTTCCCGAGGCACTTCCACCGATCAATCGGGTGGCTGCTCGCCCTCGGCATACTGATCCCGCTTCCCGCATCGGGCCTGTCGCAGCCCGATGCCCCGGCGCGTCGGCTCGCCGAGGCGCGTTTGCTGGCCGTTGCGGACGGCGATTTGCCGGGTGCCATTGCCCGCCTGCAACTGTTGCTGCCCTTGGCCACAGGCTCGGTCCTGGCCGAGGCCGCAGCCGATCTCGGGGATCTCTATGCCGTCCTCGGCCAGGAGCAGGCGGCCCGAGCTGCCTACAGGACAGCCCTTGGAGCCCGGAGCGACCACGCGCGCGCCGCTGCTGGCTGGATGCGCACGGGGGGCATCCGCGACATCAAGTCGGACGGCCCTGCCCCGTCCGCCGATCCTCTGGTCCTGCGTCCGGGTCAGGGCTGGGAAGCCCTGTTGCCCGATGCGGAGCGGGCAGGCTTCCGGAGCCAGGTGGATCGCTTTGCACGCCAGGAGGCCTCGAAGCGCCTGCAGGCCGCGGCGAGGCGGCTCATGCGCACCGGCCAAGCAGGCCGAGCCACCGCGATCCAGCTGTCACTCGCCATCGAATTCGGGGATACCTTGCCCCTTGCGGCGCATGCCGACCTGGTCCGGGATCTGGGCGCCAAGGCCCGGCCGGAGGAGGGCCTGCAAGCGTTCCGTGCCCTCGAGGCCCGGGCGCCAGGGCTGAGGGCCACCCCCGCCGCGACGCGCGGTCGACTCTGGCAGCAGCAGGGACAACGCCTCTGGGACCTGGGGCGCCTGGAAGCCGGCATGCAGGTCACGCAGGTCGCCCTTAGCGATACGGCAATCCAGCCCGGCCAAGGCCGCGAAGACCTCGAGGCCATGGTCCGGGCACTCGCGAGTGGCCTGCCTGCGGAAGCCTGGCGCCGGGCTTCCCTGCGACTGGCATCACTCGAGCGTTCAGCAGGCGCACAGGACCGGGAAGCCACGATCCTCGCCCTGCGCGAACTGGCCCGTGAGTATCCGCGCAGCAATCTCGACGGCCGTGCGCTCGTCGCTGCCGCCCGCCTCGAGGATGAGGGAGAGGCCACGGCCGAGCAGGTTCTGGCGGATGACCGACGGATGGACATCTGGCCCGATGGTACTCGCGCCGGTGGTCGTGCGCTGGCCATCCTCGGCCGCAAGCGGGAAGCCCGTGGAGACACGACAGGCGCACGTCAGGCCTGGCAACAACTGCTCGACCAATTTCCGAACGGTCGTGACGCCGACGGCACCCCGTTGCGCACGCTTGCCAAGGAGCACCTGGGCCTGCGGGGTGAAGGCCCTTGAAGACCGGCGTCCAGCCGATGTGGCGGGCCGGCATCCTGCTCGCCATGCTGGCAGGCCTCCCCGTGGCGCTGCTGGTCCTCGCCGAAATCCGGGAGCTGTCCCGGGAGCGCACGGCTATCGAGCGCGCGATGGCGGATGCCCAGCAAAACCAGGCCGCGGCCCTCGCTGCGGACCTGGGCGGCCAGCTCGGCCGACGCCTCGCACGCCTGTCCCCACCCCTCGGGCGCGGAGGCCGTGGCAGTCCCTTCCTGGCCGAGGAACGCCCGTGGGTGACCCAGCCCTTCTGGATTGACCGGGAATACCGGCTTGGCGGAACCCAACTGCTGGCTTCGCCCGGCAGGGTGGCGGACCTGCCGCTGCCCCTCGCACAAGGCAACCCGGAACAGGTCCAGCAGGCCCTCTCGGAAGCCCTCGTCGCCGAGTTCGCTACGCGCCGGATCCCCGAGGCAGAAGCTGCATACCGGCGGGTGCTCCTGCTCTCGGCGGCACCCTCGGTGCGGGCACGGGCCGCCTACGGGATGGCTCGCCTTGCGGAGCGCGGTGGCCGTACGGCCGAGGCAGGCTCGCTCTACCGGGCCGTGGCAAGACTGCTGGGCACGGACCGGGCCGAGGACGGCGTCCCCTACGGCCTGATGGCCGAACTTCGCCTGGTGCGACTCAGTGGCGAAAGCGGCGCCGAGGGTCGCCTTGCCCCCCGTATCGAGGCAGCCATGGGCCCCGACGAGGCCTCTGCCTACCTCGACTACATGCGCAGGATGATCCGGGAGGGCTCGGCCCGCGGCACGGGTCCGGTTGGCCAAGGTACGGTCGCAGGGCAACTCTGGCCAGCCATTCGGGACCGTGAATTCCGCACGGCCGGTTGGGTCGTGGTGGGTCAGGGCGAAGCACGGCGGCTCTTCGGGGTGGTCGGCCGTGCCGAAGTCGGCTACAGCGGCTTCCAGGTCGACCTCGACGGGATCCGCCGCGGCCTCGCGCGTGAGGGCGTCAGACGCCTGCGCCTGGACCCGACGGCACTCCCCGACATCGCGTGGGGCGAGCCGGAGGACCCCGCGGTCCGCTCCGCCCGATTGCCTCCGCCGCTCGACGCGCTCACCGTGACGGTGCGATGGCCGCCCGAGCTGCTGGAACAGCGGCTCGCGTCCCTGAAACGACGTTCATGGAGCATCCTCGGCATCCTGCTGCTGGTCGTCCTCGCCGCGACAATCGCCATAGCCCGTGGCCTGGCGCGTGAACTGGCCTTTGCACGGATGCAGGCCTCGTTCGTGGCGGGTGTCTCGCACGAGCTCAAGACACCGCTCACGGCCATCCGCATCTATGCTGAGCTCCTGGCCTCAGGGTTGTCCCGTGATCCGGGAGGAGCGGCCCGAACCGTCATCCAGGAGAGCGAACGACTCGGGCGCCTGATCGACAGGGTCCTCGACTTTGCCCGAATCCAGCGGGGGACCAAAACCTACAACTTTCAGAAGGTCGAACCGGCAGTCCTCGCCCGGGATGCCCTCGCGGTCCTTCAGCCGACGGCCGACGAGCGTCAGTTCCGCCTGGTGCTCGACCTGCCCGAGACGGAACTGCCGCCTGTCCGTGCCGACAGGGATGCCTTCCTCCAGGTCCTGCTGAACCTTCTGGGCAATGCCCTCGCCTACTCGGGCGAGGGACGCGAGGTCACGTTGCGCCTCCGAGCGACCGGAACGCAGGCGCGAACCGTGCGCATCGAGGTCCGGGACCAAGGGCCCGGGATCGCACCCGAGCACCGCCGGCGCATCTTCCAGCCGTTCTACCGAGCCGTACCGCCGGATGGTCCCGGCGGCAGCGGCCTCGGACTGGCCCTTGTCCGCGAGTTCACGACGGCCCACGGGGCCTGGGTCGACCTCGAGCACCCCCCCTCCGGTGGCGCCGTCTTCGTGGTTCACTGGCCGACATGGCATACGCCGGAAGGAGCAGCCTGACCATGGCCACCATCGTGGTCGTCGAGGACGAATGGGCTATCCGGGCGGGCCTCGTCGAACTGCTGGAAGGCCAAGGCCACCGGGTCATCGCGGCCGCCACGGGTCCCGATGGCCTTGCCTGCGCGACGGCTCCCGGCGCCCGCCCCGACCTCGTCCTGCTCGACGTGATGCTGCCCGGGATGAACGGCTTCGAGGTGCTGCGCGGCATCCGTGGCACGCTGCCCGGACTGCCCGTCATCATGGTCACGGCCAAGGGGCAGGAGGCAGATCGCGTCACGGGCTTCGCGCTCGAGGCCGACGACTACGTCGTCAAGCCATTCAGTCCGCTCGAGTTGCTGGGTCGCATCCAGGCCGTCCTCCGCCGAAGCCAGCCCGTGCTGCCCTCCCGGCCCGAGGTCACGAGCCTGCGCATCGGCACGGCCACGGTGCATTTCGATCGGATGGAGCTGGAACGGGACGGGCAGGTCCAGAACGTGCCGGTACGTGCCCTGGAGCTGCTGCGCTGCCTGTGGCGCCACCGAGGCACGGTGGTCAGCCGGGACCTGCTGATGGACGAAGTCTGGGGCAGGGACGCCGTGCGCAACACGCGCACCATCGACAACTACATCGTCAAGCTGCGCCAGTGGATCGAACCGGACCCCCTGGCACCGGCAACCCTGCATACGGTGCACGGGGCCGGCTACCGGCTGGATGTCGCCTGCACCCCATCCGACACCACGGGCTGAGCGGGCAGCGTGAAGCGAATCCGGGTTCCCCCGCCCGTTCGCCGTTCGGCGTATATCTGCCCCCCGTGGGCCTCTACGGCCGCCTTGACGATGGACAAGCCGAGCCCCGATCCCCCGGGGCCACCCGCCCGGGTCCGATCCCGCCCGACCCTGTAGAAGCGGTCGAAGACCTGGGCCAAGTCTTCCTCGGGAATACCGATGCCGCTGTCCTCGACCGTGAAGACCCAGCCCTCGGACTCCTCGGAAAGGCCCAGCAGGATTTCGCCGCCCAGGGGCGTGTACTTGACGGCATTGCCCAGCAAGTTGACCAGCACCTGCCGCAGGCGGACCCGATCCACCATGATTTCCGCCGAGCCCGGCAAGTCGAGCGACAACTGCTGTTCACGCTGGCGCACCTGGGGGGAGACCGTCGCCACGGCCTCCTCGATGACCCGCATGGCCTGTACCCGCTGGATGTTCAGATCGGCACGCTGCGAGGACAGCTTGGATACGTCGAGCAGGTCGTTGACCAGAACATGCATGCGCTCGCCCTCGGCGACCGCATCCCGCAAGAAGCTGTCGAGAAGATCGACCTCGGCCGGCCGCGCCGCGCCTTCGGGCCAAGGGAGACCCTCCAGCACGTCGACCGCACTCTCGAGCAGCAGTTTCATGCTTGTGACCGGCGTCCGCAACTCATGCGAGGCATTAGTGATGAACTCGGACCTCATCTGGTCGGCCTGTCGCTCGGCCGTGACGTCGTGATAGATGACGACGTGGCCAATCTGCTGGGCCTTCGGGTTGAAAAGCGGGGATGAGTAACGCTTGAGCCACTGTCGCGGCTCCTTCAGCGCAAGGATATCCGTGCGGGGCAACGTGGGCTCCTCGCGCATCGCCTGCTCGATTCGGCGCATCTGCTCGGGGTCCTCCCAGCGGGCGAGAAACATCGTATGAGGCTCGAGGAACATCGTGGCGTGGATCCCGGGCTGCGCCATCTGGCGCAGGGCGGGGTTGGTCAGCACGGGCTGCAGGTCAAGGTCGTAGATGATCAGGCCTTCCGACATCGAGAAGAGCACGGCCTGCAACTCGGCCCTGTCGACGATCAGTTGCTCGACATTGAGCAACTGGAACGCATGCAGTTGATCCCCCAGCCGGCTGACGGTCTCGATCGCCGGCTGCAAGGCTGCTGGTGCCCGGACGGACACGGCGGGATCCCACGCGTGGGCAAGCGCCCGGTGCCCGAGTTGCTCGATGGTCGCCACGACGGCCGACGTATCGCGTCCGACCCACCACAGGCGCCGGGCCTGCAGCGCCACGACGAGGGTGGCCCCGAGGGCCCATGCCCCGAGGATGACGTCTGCGGAAGTCACGCCTCGCTGCCGGCACGCACCCTGCGCTCGAAGCGATAGCCGACGCCGCGGACCGTCTGGATCCGGACAGGGTTGTTGGGATCGCGCTCGATCTTCTCGCGCAGCCAGTGGACGTGGACGTCGACCGTCCGGCCCTCACCCGTGAAGTCGTAGCCCCAGACCTGCGTGATCAGGTACTCGCGGGAGAGGACCTTGTTGGCATTGAGCGCCATCAACTTGAGCAACTCATATTCCTTGAGTGTCAACGACAGCACCTTGCTGGCCATGGTGACTTCGTGGCGCGTCAGGTCGATGCAGAGATCCCCGAACTCGATCTTGTCGGGCGTGGCGACCCGCGCCTCCTGGAAGCGGGCAACCAGCCGCAGCAGGGCCTTGACCCTCGCCAGCAGTTCGCGCAGGGAGAAGGGCTTCGTGACGTACTCGTCCGCGCCCACCTCGAGGCCCACAACCCGATCGATCTCCTCACCCTTGGCCGTCAGCATGATGATCGGGCAGGGCATCTCCTGGCGCACTTGGCGGCATACCTCGTAGCCGTCGATTGAGGGCAGCATCAGGTCCAGGATGATCAGCGACGGCTTCTCGCGCCGGGCCACCTCGACGGCCTGGGCCCCGTCGGTCGCCGTGACCACCGCGTAACCTTCCTTTTCCAGCGAGAACTGGATGGACTTGACGATGCTGGGTTCGTCGTCGACGACGAGAATCTTGGCGGACACGTCGGGAACCTCTGGCTTGAAAGCTGGCAGATGAGGGGCAGGCAACCCCATGATGCCTTACCCCGGCTTGATGGTCGCCTATCATGCGCTTGCCGGGCGCTTCACCTGCGCGCAACAACGCGGCGGACGCTGGCCCGGGCTGGCTGCCCGTGCTAGCTTGGGAAAGTGGACAATCGCACCCCGCTCGCCAGCCACCTGATGTATGCCGTCTTTGCCGCGTGGCTCGGCTTCGACATGGCCGTCAAGGCTTGGACCGAGAAGCACCTCGCCGTCGTCGGACAGCCCGGCGACGGCTTGCCCTATTCCATCCCGTTCATCCGCGATAACTGGATGGCGCTGACGCATGTCAAGAACACGGGGGGTGCGTGGAGCATCCTCGCGGGCAACGTCTGGTTCCTCGCCCTCGTGGCGGGGGCCGTCACGGTCTTCATCCTGGCCTACGAGCGCAGCCTCGAGGCCCCACGCTGGTGGCAGGCCGTCGGCCTTGGCCTGTTGCTGGGGGGATCCGTCGGCAACTTCGTCGATCGCATCCGCTTCGGTGCCGTGACGGACATGTTCGATGCGCGCTGGCCCGGGCCCGACATCCACTTCCTGTTCGTGCACCTCGTCCACGGCCAGAACTGGTTCCCCATCTACAACATCGCCGACATCGGCATCGACGTGGGCATCGCGATCCTGATCCTGGGCTCGATGCGGATCGCGCGAAGCCAGATGGTATGAGCCTGTTCGTCGACAAGGCCGCCGTCCGGGTCACCAGTGGGCGGGGCGGGGACGGTTGCGTCGGCTTCCGCCAGGAGAAATACGTCCAGCATGGCGGCCCGTGGGGCGGCGACGGTGGCAAGGGCGGAGACGTTGTCTTCGAGGCCACGCACGATCTCCAGACCCTGCTGGACTTCCAGCTTCGCCGGAATTACGAAGCCGATGACGGCCAGCCTGGCGGCCAGAAGAATCGCTCGGGCCGCATGGGCGGCGACCGCGTGGTCCGGGTGCCTTGCGGCACCGTCATCCGCGATGCCGAGAGCGGACGGGTCATGGTCGACCTCGCAGATCCCGGCGACCGCTGGGTCGCGGCCCAAGGCGGACGCGGCGGACGCGGCAACGCGGCATTCGCCACACCTGTGCACCGGGCCCCGACCCACTCGGAGCCCGGGGGCCCGGCTATCACGCGAGAACTGATCCTCGAGCTCAAGTTGCTGGCGGATGTCGGTCTCGTCGGCCTGCCCAATGCTGGCAAGAGCACGCTCATCAGCGCCGTCTCGGCGGCCCGCCCCAAGATAGCCGATTACCCCTTCACGACGCTGCAGCCCCAACTCGGGGTAGTGCGCTTCGAGGACGGCGGCACGATGATCCTCGCGGACATACCCGGCCTCATCGAAGGAGCCCACGAAGGCGCCGGCCTCGGACATGCCTTCTTGCGCCACGTTGAGAGGACCCGCCTGCTGATTCATGTCCTCGACCTTTCGGGCGGCATGGAAGGCCGTGATCCGTTGGCCGACTGGCACACCATCGAGCATGAACTCGAGGCCTACAGCCCCGAACTGGCGGCACGACCACGCGTCGCCTTCCTGAACAAATGCGATCTGCCCGAGGCAAGGGACCAGGAAGCGCGCGTCCGTGAAGCCTTGGAAACCAAGGGCCTCGTCGTGGTGGCAGGCTCCGCCGCGACGCGCCAAGGCTTGCTGCCGCTGCTCGACCACCTGCGCAAGACGCTGCCGACGCTGCCCGAGCCCACCCGTTTCCTGCCCGAGGAACTGCCCGAAAAGCCCGTCGAGGCTCCCTTCACCATCCAGAAGACGCGAGAGGGCTACGAGGTAACGGGCCCCACTGCCGAGCGCCTGCTGACGAACTTTGACTCCGAAAACCCCGAGACCATCCATCGCTTCGAGCGCGGTCTGAAGGGCAGCGGCATCTACGACGCCCTGCGGGATCTGGGCGTCAAGGACGGCGACACCGTGCAGGTCGCTGACCTGGCCTTCACCTGGGTCGACTGAGGGTCCTTCCGTGATCCTGGTGCTCAAGATCGGGACCAGCACCATCGCCCGGGAGCAAGGCCTCGACGGTCGTTTCCTGCTGGCCCTCGCTTCCGTCCTCGGGGCATTGGTGGACGCCGGTCACAAGGTCGTGCTCGTGACCAGCGGGGCGGTCGGGGCAGGACGCGCCAGGATGGGTCTTGGGCGACCGGCCGACCTGGCGACCAAGCAAGCCGCGGCCGCCGTGGGTCAGGGGCTGCTGATGCACGCCTATGAATCCTTGCTTGCCCCGCTGGGCCTGGCCACGGCGCAGTTGCTGCTGACGCGGGCCGATCTGGACGATCGCAAGCGCTACCTCAATGCCCGGGGTACGCTGGCCCGACTGCTGGCTTTCGATCCGCCAGTCGTGCCCATCGTCAACGAGAACGACTCCATCGCCACGGATGAGTTGCGCTACGGCGACAACGACACGCTGTCGGCCCACGTGGCCGGGCTCGTCGATGCCGATCACCTCGTCATCCTGACGGATATCGACGGCCTCTACGATCGCCACCCGGACCAACCCGGGGCACGACTCGTGCCTGAAGTCCCGCGCATCACGCCCGAGATCGAGGCCATGGCCGGCGGTGCCGGCAGCGCGTTGGGCACCGGGGGCATGGCGACCAAGGTCCAGGCCGCCCGCATCGCCACCTCGGCCGGCATCCCGATGACCTTGATGCATGGTCGCCACGTGCGCACCCTGCTCGACCTCGTGGTCGGGAAGCACCCCCACGGCACCCGATTCCTGGCACCCGAGGGACGCCAGGCCTCGCGACGCCGTTGGCTCGCCTCGGCGGACGGACGCGCGGGCCTGCTGATTCTGGACGATGGCGCCGTCGCGGCCGTTCGCGACCGGGGCAAATCGCTGCTGGCGGCCGGCATCCGCTCCGTCGAGGGCAGCTTCGCCGCCGGAGCCGTGGTCCGGATGGCCGATGCCCGCGGCCGCATCATCGGTCATGGACTGGCCAACTACGGCGACGGCGACATGCGCCGTATCGCGGGACATCCCGCCGAAGCCATCGAGGGACTGCTCGGCTTCGTGACGACCGAGGCAGCCGTCCATCGGAACGACATGGTGCTTTTCGACAGCCAGGAGGGTCAGGGGTGACGGAAGCGAAGACTGATGACCTCGAGGCGGAGGTCCGGCTCACCTGCCGGAGCGCCGCGGCAGCGGCACCCGTCCTCGCCCGGACCGAGGGCCGGCTGCGCCGAGCCGTCCTGATGGAGCTCGCCGCGCGGCTCGAGGAAGCTGATGTAGGCTGTCGGTTGCTGGACGCGAACGCCTCCGACGTGGCGCAAGGCGTTGCGACCGGCATGGCCCCTGCCTTGCTGGACCGGCTCAGGCTCGATCCCGACCGTGTCCGGGCCCTCGCAGCCGCCGTGCGCGCTGTTGCCGACCTGCCGGATCCGCTCGGTGAGGTCGTGCGCGGCTGGACCCGGCCCGATGGCCTCCAACTCAGCCAGGTGCGCGTGCCCCTCGGGGTCGTCGGCTTCATCTACGAGGCCCGGCCCAACGTTACCATTGACGCCGCCGCATTGTGCCTGCGCAGTGGCAATGCCCTCGTGCTCCGGGGCAGCGGATCGGCTCTGGCCAGCAATCGTGCCTTGGCAAGTGTCGTCCGGGAGGCCCTCGCCGCGGTCGGCCTGCCCGAAGACCTCGTCGTCCTCATCGATCGTCCGGAACGGGAGGCAGCCTCGATCCTGATGCGCCAGACCGGTCTCATCGACGTCCTGATCCCGCGTGGCGGGGCAGCCCTGATCCGACGCGTCATCGAGGAAGCCAGGGTGCCGGTGCTCGAGACGGGCGTAGGCGTCTGCCACGTTCTGGTGGACGGTTCGGCCGACCCGGCGATGGCCGAGGCGATCGTTCTCAACGCCAAGACCCAGCGACCCGGCGTCTGCAACGCAGCGGAAACGCTGCTGCTGGCCCATGATTACCCTGCATCCGAGGCCCTGCTGGCCCGGCTTGCCGCGGCCGGCGTCACCCTGCTGGGCTGTCCGCGTGCCCGTGCGCTTGCCGAGAGAGCGGGCGTCCCTGTCGCGCCTGCCGACGAAGAGACGTGGGACACCGAGCATCTCGCCCTCGTGATGGGCGTCCGGATCATCGACGACCTCGACGAGGCCCTGGCCCACGTCGCCCGGCATGGCACCCGCCACAGCGAGGCCATCGTGACACAGGACCAGGGACATGCGGAGCGTTTCCTTCGCGAGGTCGATGCTGCAGCGGTCTACGTCAATGCCTCGACTCGCTTCACCGACGGTGGCGAATTCGGCTTCGGGGCCGAAGTGGGCATCTCCACCCAGAAGCTCCACGCCAGGGGCCCGATGGGCTTGCGGGAACTCACGACGGTCAAGACCATCGGCCGGGGCAGCGGCCAGGTACGCACGTGACCGGCCTTGACCTGCCGCGCCCGTGGCGGGTCGTCTACGGGGGTAGCTTCGACCCCTTTCATCAGGGCCATCGGGCCGTCGTCGAGGCGCTTCTGGCATGGGGAGCCGGCGAGGTCTGGATCGTGCCGGCGGCGCGCTCTCCCTTCAAGCGGCAGGCCCCTGGTGCGCCGGACACCGACCGGATCCGGATGTGTCATCTGGGCACCGCGGACATGCCCGCGGTCCGCATCTCGGACATCGACCTGCGTCGCCCCGCACCCTCGTATGCCGTCGAAACCCTCAAGGCCCTGCAGCGCGAACACCCCGGCGGCAGTTGGTGGTGGGCCATCGGGGAAGAACACCTGGCCATGCTCGAGACTTGGCGGGCCTTCGATGTACTGCGTCAGGCCCTGCGTTTCGCCGTGGTCGCCCGGCCTGACCTGGCCCCGACAGAACCGCTACCCCCGACGATTGCGACGATCGTCGACCGCGTGCCCATGGAGCCCATGCCCTTCAGCGCTACCGCCATCCGTGAAGCCTTGGCCTCCGACAGGCCCGCAGAGGGTCTCGCGGAATCCGTTGCGGTATGGATCAGGGCACACGGGCTCTACCGAAATCCGACGCTGGGGCCGGGTTCCTGTCATACTGGTTCAGCCCAAATCTGATTCTGGAGATTCTGCCGCTTGGATCGTGCCCGTGAACTCTGCGACCTCGCCTCTCGCGCTGCCGACGACAAGAAGGCCCGCGCGATCATGCGCATCGACCTGACGGATATCTCGGTCATGTGCGACCACTTCGTCGTGTGCAGCGGCGGCAGCCCGGCGCAGGTGCGCGCCATCGCCGACCACGTCGTGGACGAGTGGCAGGCGGCCGGTGTGCGGGACATCAAGCAGGAAGGCCAGCAGGAAGCGTCCTGGGTACTGATCGATTGCGGACTCGTCGTCGTCCACGTGATGCGGGACGAGGTCCGCGAGTTCTACGCCCTGGAGCAGCTGTGGGGCAAGGGACGACTGGAGCCTTGGCAGGCCGTCTCGGCCTGATTGCGTGACCAGCACCGGCACGGATCGGCAGCCGGCATGGTTCGCTTGGGTCTTCCTGGTGGTGGCCAGCCTGGCCTTTGGGGCAAGCGGCCCCATGGCGCGCCTCATCGCGCCCGCGAGTGCCTTCGAGGCAGCCTTCTTCAGGCTTGCGGTCGCCGCCCTTGCCATGGGGCTCGTCGCGTCTCGGACGTTGTTGCCGGCCCTGCGCGCGCTACCGGGACATGAGGCTTGGCGGATCCTGGGGGCCGGAGCCGTGCTGGGCCTGCACTTCTCGGCCTTTCTCTGGGGGATTGGCCATACCTCGCTGCCGGCGGCAGTCTCGTTGGTCAGCCTCGAACCCCTGGCTGTCGTCGTCGCCTGCGCAGCCGTCTTCCGGCACCTGCCCACGCGCGCGGAAAGCATAGGGCTTGCTAGCGCAACGGTCGGCGCGCTTGTCGTCGCGCAGGGTGCCGGACACGGGGATCACCAGGCCTCGGGTGACATGGCGATCGTCGGCGCCGTCGTCCTCTTCGGTCTCTACGTCGCCCTCCTTCGACCCGTCCGGCACCTGGGCGTGGTGGCCTCGGCAGCCGTCATCTACGCCGCAGCGGCCGTCACCGTGGGACTGGGGATCGTGCTCGCGCACGTCGCCGGGCTGGGCGGCCCGGACCTCTGGCGACTGGACCTGCCCGGGTCGAGTTGGGCCGCCATGGTGGGGCTGGGGCTGGTGCCGACGGTCATGGGCCATACGCTGGTGCAGGCCGCATCCCGGACGCTCAGGCCCACCATCGTGTCGCTGGCCTCGCCCGGCGAGACCGTCGCCGGCATCGCGCTCGGGATCGGGCTGATGGGCCTGTGGCCCCAGCCCGTAGAGGCCGCAGGGGCCAGCATCATCATCGCCGGGATGATCTGGCCGATGGCCGCACCGCACCTGAGCAAGGCGGCTTGAGCCAGCAGGACCCTCAGCGGACGACGACGTTGACGAGGCGCCCGGGGACGACCACCACCTTGACGATGGTCTTGCCCTCGCACCACGTGCGCGTGTCGGCATCTTCGAGCGCCGCCTTCTCGACGGCATCGGCCGACGCGTCTGCAGCCACCGCGATGCGTCCCCGGACCTTGCCATTGACCTGGACCGCAAGCTCGACGACGTCCTCGACCGTCATGGCCGGGTCGTAAGCCGGCCACGGCTCGTAGGCCAACGTCCCGGCGTTCCCTAGCCGGTGCCAGAGCTCCTCCCCGAGGTGGGGCGCGAACGGTGCCATCAATAGAACGAAGCGCGCGACCGTGGCACGGGGCAGCACCTCGGCCCGGCTGGCCTCGTTCAGGAAGATCATGAGCGCGCTGATGGCCGTGTTGAGTCGCAGCGCCTCGATGTCCCCGCCGACCTTGGCGATGGCCTTGTGCAGGGCGCGCTCGAGGTCACGGGCTTCGAGGGGGTCGACATCCCGGATGGCCGGATTGAGCTGGCCATCAGCCCCCACGACGAGCCGCCAGACGCGCTCGAGGAAACGATGGGACCCGGCGACATTCTGGGTATTCCAGGGCTTCGAGGCCTCGAGCGGTCCCATGAACATCTCGTAGATTCGGAGCGTGTCGGCGCCGTAGGCCTTGATGACGTCATCCGGATTGACGACGTTGCCCCGGGACTTGGACATCTTCTCGCCGTTCTCGCCCAGGATCATCCCTTGGTTGAAGAGACGCTTGAAGGGCTCCTTGGTCGAGACCAGGCCCAGGTCGTAAAGCACCTTGTGCCAGAAACGCGCATAGAGCAGGTGCAGCACGGCGTGCTCGGCACCCCCGACGTACAGGTCCACGGGGCCCCAGTACGCTTCCTTGTCCTTCGCGAAAGGGGCCTCTGCATTGTGCGGGTCCATGAAGCGCAGGTAGTACCAGCACGAGCCCGCCCACTGCGGCATCGTGTTGGTCTCCCTGAGGACAGGCTTGCCGTCGACCTGGGTCTCGACCCAATCCCGGGCGAGCGCCAGGGGGCTTTCGCCCGTCCCGCTCGGCTTGATGGCGTCGAGGTCCGGCAGCAGCAGGGGCAGCGCGTCCGGCGCCAGCGCCGACCACGTGCCGTCTTCGTGATGCACCACCGGGATGGGCTCGCCCCAGTACCGCTGGCGGCTGAAAAGCCAGTCGCGCAGGCGGTAGTTGACCTTGCGGCTGCCGTGGCCCCCGGCTTCCAGCCAATCGATCATCCGGCTCTTCGCCGCAGCCATGTCCAGGCCGTCGAGGAAAGCCGATGCGACGTGCGCGCCGTCCCCGGCCCAGGCACCCTCGGCAGGATCACCACCCTCGACGACACGGCGGACGGGCAGGTCCATCACCCGGGCAAAATCCCAGTCCCTCGCATCGTGGGCAGGCACCGCCATGACCGCCCCCGTGCCGTAGGTCGCCAGCACGTAGTCGGCAATCCAGACGGGAATGGCCTCGCCATTGGCGGGGTTGACCGCGAAGGCGCCCGTGAAGACACCGGTCTTCTCGGTCGCAAGGTCCGTCCGATCCAGGTCATTCTTGCGAGCAGCAGCCGCCTGGTAGGCCTCGACGGCATCCCGGCGCTCGGGCGTCGTCACCTGAGCCACGAGAGGATGCTCGGGTGCGAGGACACAGTACGTGGCCCCGAAAAGCGTATCCGGGCGGCTCGTGAAGACCTTGAAGGCCAGGTCGCGACCCTGGATGGCAAAGTTAATCTCGGCGCCCTCGGAACGGCCGATCCAATGGCGCTGCATGTCGAGGACGCTCTCGGGCCAATCCAGTTCGGCAAGATCCTCGAGCAGGCGATCGGCATATGCCGTGATCCGCAGCATCCACTGGCGCATCGGCTTTCGGATGACGGGATGTCCGCCACGCTCGCTGCGGCCGTCGATGACCTCCTCGTTGGCCAGCACGGTACCCAGCTCGGGACACCAGTTGACGGGCACCTCGGCCACATAGGCCAGATCTTTCTCGACCAGCTTGAGGAAGATCCACTGCGTCCAGCGGTAGTAGGCCGGGTCCGTCGTGCCGAACTCGCGCGACCAATCGTAGGAAAAGCCCAAGGCCTTGATCTGGCGGCGGAACGTGTCGATGTTGCGCCGGGTAATCTCGCGCGGATGCTCGCCCGTGGCCAGCGCGTGCTGCTCGGCCGGCAGCCCGAAGGCGTCCCAGCCCATCGGGTGCAGGACATTGAACCCCTTCATGCGCTTGTAGCGGGCCACGATGTCGGTGGCGGTGTAGCCCTCGGGGTGGCCGACGTGCAAGCCTGCCCCGGAAGGATACGGAAACATGTCCAAGACGTAGTACTTGGGCTTGCCGGCATCCTCGCCGACACGGAAGGTCTCGTGGCGCTCCCAGTACTCCTGCCATCGCGGCTCGATGGTCTGGGGTTCGTAGCGTTCCTGCATGCGGGGCCTCCAGCTTGATTCTCCATCCTACCAGCCCGCCCCGGGGGTATCATGAACCCATGGTTCCGGCTGGCTCTCCCGACGAAGAGGCACGCACGCCTCCTGGACCGGGCGGCGGCCTCGAAGGGGCCCGCACGACCGTCGAGGAGCGGCAGGCCCTGCTCGCGGCATTCACCGATGATGCCGAGGGTGAAGGGGAAGGTGGCCTCGGCATGCTCTCGGCCCTGGAAGGGGCCTTCCCCGAAGGCGGGGCCGTCATCCCGACACTCGATCGATTCCTGCTTGACGGCGACGCGCCTGCGTCCTCGGGCTACGACATGCCTGCCGCGGAATCACCGACCGCGCCCCCCGCCACCAAGCCCTCTGCTCCGGAAGGGGAAACCTTGCCGGCGGCAGTCGTTCCCATGGTGCGCGATGGCGAAGCAGCCGAATCAGAACATGACGTCGATCCGGGCGCGATGGCCGGGATCTATGAAGCGCTGGGCGATGCGCTGGATTCCCTCGGCATCGAGGACGACCATCCGATCCGCGATGGCATGCCCGTACCTCCGCCCGTCGTCCATGTCGTCGAGGGAGACGACGACCCTTGGGCGCAGCTCGAAGGCATGGCCGAACCCGAGGCCAACCCGACGGCCGATTGGCCCGCCTTGCCCGTGGGACTTGGCCGCATGGCGGACGACCTTTGGCTGGTCCCGGGGGCCGACGCGCGCCTGCGGGTAGGCATCCCGACGAGCCTGCGCAGGGCCCTGGACCCCCGCGAGGCGGTGGATACCCGCCGGGGCCTGCTGATGGGACGTGTCGCGCTCGCGCGCGACCAGCACGACCGTCCCCGAATCGATGTGACGGTTCTCGCGGCCGTCCCCTTGGCAGACGGCCATGACGGACCGGGACGACATCATGAAGCCCAGCAGGTCCTGCAAGGGCTCCTGAAGACGGGCTCCCACCACCTCGGAACTGCGCTGGTTCCCGTCGGCACCTATGTCATCCGTCCGGGCGGCGGGCTTGTCCGGGACGACGGCGGCCTGCATGAGGCCCTGATGCCCCATCCGTGGCAGACCTGCCTCGTCGTGGACGACGTGCGGGCCGAGGCGGCGCTGCTGCAGCGCGTGCTCGGCCGCATGCCCCGTGTGCCCGCCCGGGGCGAGCCCGTCTTCGACCCGGCGACCGGCGGCCTGATCCGTGGCGCACGCAAGCCTTGGCATCGCGTTGCTGCCCGAGGCATCAGCGAGGCACTCGCGCCCACCGACAGGCGCCTCGGGGCAGGCATCGCCCTCGCCGGCCTGCTGGCCGCCCTGTGGATCCATCGTCCGCAGACCTTTGCCGTCCATCTCGAAGGTCAAGCGCCCGTACTGACCTGGGCAGCCCGGGAGGAACCCCTGGCCCTCTATGGCTGCCTGCGCGCCGACTGCCGCACCGGGGACCGAAGACGCCTGGGCATGGTGCAAGCCGGGGCGGACCACATGAGACTGCCGCGCCCACTGCTTGGCCAGGACCCACCCACGACCCGCGTCTGGTATCGCCTGGCTGCGCTGGATCCGGACGGACAGCCCACGACCTGGTCACGAGCCCTGCCCGTCGACTGGCCGGCCAAAGGTGCCTTCAGGCCGGTCGAGGGCATGATGGAGCTTTCCCTGAACCGCCAGACCTTGTCCCTCAGCCTGCGCCATCCCGAACCGCAATTGGACGGGCTGTGGGTCTTGCGGGAGAATCTGGGGCCCGGAGGCGGCACGGAACGCCCGGGGGAGGGACGTCGCATCAAGCCGGGCCAGTCCATGCAGGACCATGTCGGGGCTGACGGCATCTATCGCTACTTGCTCCTGCCACAGGACCGCCAAGGCGTTCTCGGGCAGCCTTGGGACACTGCGGCCGTGGGCTTGCGCGCACGCCCCCCCTGGGATGCGTGGGGACGCTGACCATGACATGGCTGCTGCTTGACGCGCTTCCCCGGGCAGGAAGCTGGCCAGAAGGCCGCATCGAGGCCATCCGGCACCGGGCGGGGGATATCCAGCCCTTCCTCAACCTCTGCGGTTCCGGCAAGACCTGGGAAGGGATCCTGGTCGCCGGCAACGAAGACGTCGTCTCCGAAGTCGTGCGCGGTATCCGGACAGCGTTCGTGCAGGATGCCGGCCGCCTCCTGGCCTCGACCCACTTCTGCCTGCTGCCGGGCACCCCCGGAACCGCACCGCTCGACGACCCCCGCAACTTCATCGAGCGCATGGCCGCACAGGGGGTGCGCGTCGTCCGATTGCCGGGCAGGGACCCCGAGGGTTTCCGGGACGCCATCATCGGCATCACCTCGGGCACGGCTCCGATGAGTGCCGAGGCCGACGTACCCGACTACTACACCCTGTTGGGCCTCCCTGAGACGGGCTCGACAGCCGAGTTGGCAACCGCGATCGAAAACTACCGATCGTTCTGGCGTGGTCGCGTCGACCACCCGACCCTGGGGGACGATGCGCTCGCCGCGCTTGCGCTACTGGAGAATGCCGCAGCCGAATTGATGGATCCGGGGGTCCGCAAGGCCTACGATACCCGGCTCTCGCTGGCACGGGAGCGTGCCGGCAACAGGCTCGTGGTCCCCAAGGTCCAGCCGGTCTCGATGCAGCGCCCGCCGGAATCCTTCACGGGGCACGGATGGTCCAAGACGGCCGGCGTCAGCTCGAGGACGGACCGTCTGGACAAGATGGCGGCGCGCCACGATATCGAGCGGCGTGCCAACGAGAAGGGCGATCCGGACGCACCGCTCGAGGGGTTCGAGGACAGCAACCTTCCGCCCACCTTCCATTTGCCCGGCCTGGGCTTCAGGTGGCGTTCCAAGGACCACGAGGATACGTGGCCGCCGGTCGAGACCCCGGAGGGCTGGATTCCGCTGGACGACCCCGTCCTGATCGAGAACGCGATCCGGTATGGCGGCATGATCCCGGTGCCGCAAGTCAAGGCAGGTGCCGCCGTACTCCCGGCGGACCTCGAGGACGTGCTGCAGGCGCTTCCCCCCCCCGAACCCGATCCGCCGGCAGTTGCTCCCCCCCCACCGATCACGCTGCCCGAGCCGCCACGTCCGGCATCCACGCCACCGCTGCCCACGGTATCCCCGGTACCCCCGATACCCCCGGTACCCCCGGTGCCCCCGGTGCCCCCG
>VGJW01000004.1 GCA_016867265.1 Candidatus Tanganyikabacteria bacterium | reverse complement strand
CTTTCTTGACGGCCTGCGCGGCGCTTGATGCGGTCGTCTCGGAAGGTGAGATGACATGAGGGGTATCTCTGCTGAGATGCTGTATGTTTCTTGTCTTGATTTTGTATAGCCATGGCGTTAGGATTGGTAGCATGTTCCTTACTGCGACGGGTGGCGCCGTGGTCGTGGCCGGATTGGGGCTCGGCGGGTTCTCCGCCGTCGACCTCTATCAGCGCGTCGAGAGGGCTCTGCGACATCCGGTGCCGCTTTCCGGGGTTCTCACGGTCGAGGAGTCGGCCGGCGGAGGGTGGTCCGTCGACCGGTATCTCGTGCGCACCTTTCCAGACGGCCGCGTCACGACCGAGGTCGATCGCAGTGCGCGGTTGCCGCGTGGCTTGCGTATCCAGGAAGCCCCGGGCGGCGAACTCGAGGTGCGCCTGCCCGGAGTGTTGGGTGTCCTGCCCATCAGGGTATCGCCGGGTGATCCCCGGGCGCTGACCCGGCAAGGCTTCAAGGCTGCGGATGTGTCGCCGGTAGCCTTGGCCCGCGCCGTACTCGCACAGGCTGATCGCTGGCAGCGAGGTGTCCGGCAAGGGCTCCCCGAGGGGCTCGACGGCGTGCACCTGCCGGCTCCGCAGGGCCTTCCTCCCGGGGTCGATGGCGCCGAGGCGGGTGTTGCCCAGGACGGGACCGTGCGTTGGGGATGCTTGTTTCGTCGAGGCGAGGCCGTGTATCGGTTCTACCTCGAGACGTCGCCGGTCGCGCCGGGTCGGACCGGCTGATTTGCCGTTCCTTGACAGGCGTTTCACGGCTTCTTAAAATCATGGACAGCCTTCCGTCCCGGAGCGTCCCTTTTGTTGCAGCTTTCGGCCCTTGTCCGGCGCCTCGTTCCGAGTGCGTTCATCGCTTGCCTTGCTGCGTGCGGTGGTGCGCCCGCATCGGTCATTAACCCGCCACCGTCCGGCCTTCCTGAGCCGGGGCAGGGTCCCTCGCTGCCGACGCCGGCCCTGCCCGGGCCAGGCGACGCCGAGTTGTCCGCCTTGCTGTCCAAGATTGAGGCAAGCACGAGGCCCCTGCGTCCTTACGAGGCGGTCAATCAGGTTCAGGAGTGGTCGGCGGGCAAGCAGCAAAGGTCACAGGCCAAGCTGCTTTTCCGGCCGCCGTCCACGGCCCGAAATGAGTTCCTGTCCGGCAACGGGCCACCCGTCGGCATGGCCGTCCTCTCCCAGGGCGGTCCGACCGTCCAGATCAAGCTTCCCGGGGCACTCTCCTTCGTGAAGATGACGGTCAGCAGCCGGGATTCCCGGTCCCGCTCCCTGGTGGGCCTGTATCCGGATGAGGTCACGCCCGCCAGTTTCGCGGGGTTGATGCGCCAGCCGACGGCGCGCCTGGTGCTCGCGGGGCGTGAACGACTCGGCCAACGCGAGGTCGCCCTGATTCGTATCGAGGGCGCACGCCTGCCGGGAGGCATGGAAGGTGCTGCCGTAGGGTTCGATGCTCGCTCGGGAGAGTGGCTTCTCGGCAGGTTCTACAGGGGGCGCCAACTGGCCTATGAATCGGCCTACGTCCGGCGCGTCGAGCGTACGATCCAGGATCGCGAGCTCGAACTCTAGTCAGGCGTGGAAGCCGACGCCAGCGATCGCGAGGCTGGCCGGTCCGGGGCGCTTGGCCACGACGATCCCCAGGCGTGTCAGCCGGCTCAGATCCAGTATGCCCTGTGTCATTTCAGGCTTGAATGCGTGGAAGGGGACGTCGATCTGGGTCCAGGCATCAGGTGCCCAAGCCTCGGCGCTGTAGTGTTCCCACGGCATCCGTTGTTGCTCCGAACGGAGGTGCACCTGGAAGGGGGCTCCGGTACCCCAGACTCTGAGCCGCAGGCCCCCGAAATGCGAGGCATCGAAGGGATGCTCGCCCACCACCAAGGGCAGGGCAACCTGGATGAAGCCGCCTCGATTCTCGAGCCGGACAAAGCCGTCCAGGCGCAGACAGGCCTGGTCGTCGACGATATCGTAACGCGCCTGTGCCTGGGACAGGCCACCCATGACCTGGTCGGTGAAGGCCGTCCATCGCGTTCCGAGACGGCTTGTGCCGTGCCCGTGGCACATGTCGATCCAGAGCGCGTTTGCAGGCATGAATCCATTGTATCGATCTTGTCTCGGTTGCGTGCATCCTGTGCAGGGTCTGGCTCGGGGTCGCCTTTCTGCGAGACCGTCGGCACTTCGTGATAGGATGATGTCCTGCGGGAGTAACTCAATTGGTAGAGTTCCAGCCTTCCAAGCTGGCTGTTGCGGGTTCGAGCCCCGTCTCCCGCTCTCTGAAGCCTTCGCCAGAGCCTCGTGACCAGGGGGCCGGATGTCCTTGATGCCGCGTCCCTTGCGCGATCAGATGTTTCTTGCCCTGGACACCGAGACGACGGGACGCCCGACCTCCGCCGGCGGCCTCATCGAGATTGCGGCCGTCCGCTTTCGGGGTTCCGGGGAAGTCCTCGGGACCTTCAGCCAACTCATCCGACCCAGGCATTCAGTATCGCCCTTTGCGACCAAGGTTCATGGCCTGCGCACGGCCGATCTCAAGGATCAGCCGCGCATCGAGCAGGTCATGCCCCTGTTCGGTGCCTTCCTCGAGGTCGACGAGCCCATCGTGCTTGCCCACAACGCCGGTTTCGATCTGTCCTACCTGTCGGTGGCTTTTCAGGCCTCCGGCATGGACATGCCGCGCTTGCCGGTCTACTGCACCTTGGACATCGCACGCAAGCTGATGCCGGAGTCACCGGGATACAAACTGGGGGTCATCGGGGATACACTGGGCTTGCCCCAGGGCATCCTGCACCGTGCCCTGGCCGATTGTGTCCTGCTCAAGGATGTCTTCGTGCATTGGGTCAACGTCTTCTCCGGCTTCGATACCGTGGACGAACTCGAGACGGGCTATCGCAAGTGGGCGTTCGGCATTCGCAAGCGCAAGGTCCGCTCCCGTCGTCGTCGAGGCGCTGGGGCGGGCGAACCCATCGCTGTCGGTGATGATCAGCCTGAAGAGGCCGCAGGCTCCCTGGACGCTGCCGAAGCCTGAACGACCAAGCTCAGCCGTCAGGCTGGGTCAGCCCGGCACCAACTCGAGCAGCGTGATCTCCGAAGGTGCGCCCAGGCGCATGGGCGGCCCCCACCAACCCGTGCCGCGACTGACGTAGAGCCAGGTGCCCCCTTCCCGGAAGAGGCCGGCCACGTGAGGCTGGTCCAGGCGAACCATCAGGTTGAAGGGCACGATTTGGCCGCCGTGCGTGTGGCCCGAGATCTGGAGGCAGACGCCCGCAGCCCGTGCAGCGGCGATGGCAGGTGGTTGATGGGCCAGCAAGATGACAGGCGCTCCGGCGGGAGTTCCGGCAAGGGCCGCATCCAGGTCTGGGCCGGGTCCCCCGAACCTGCGGGCGGCAAAATCGTCCACGCCCGCCACGACCAAAGGAGCCCCGTTGCGCTCATGGATGACATGCGTGTTGCGCAGGACGGTGACACCCGAGGCGTTCATGTGGTCGATCCAAGGCTCCACACCGGCATAGTATTCGTGATTGCCCGGCACGAAGGCGATCCCGAGCGGGGCCGTGACCTGCAGCAAGGGTGCGAGTTCATCGGCCAGTCGCGCCACCTGGCCGTCGACGAGGTCACCCGTCAGGGCCAGCAGGTCTGGCTTCAGGTCGGCAATGCGACGCGCAAGGCGTTCCACGTAGCTGCGACGGATGGTGTTGCCCACATGCAGGTCCGAGACCTGCAAGATTCGCATCCCGGCCCATTCGGGCGGGATGCCCGGATGGGGGATGCGGACCTCGACGAGGCGCGGCCCTCGCGTGGCACTGATGACGGCGACGGCGGACAGCAACAGGCCCAGACCGGCTGCCGACGTCGTGACCCAGCCGTTCCAGTCACTGCCCGCAAGGGTCTCGAGGCGAACGACACCCAGGTATCCGGTGAGCCACTGGGGCAGCCACCGTATCGGTTCGGCGACGAGCAGCGCGGAGAGCAGCAGGAACGAGGTCCCTTGCCAGACGTACCCGACCCAGGCCAGCGGACGGGCCACGATTGGCGGCAGGACCCGCTCCAGCAGGAAACCGCCGAGGGTCATCGTCCACAGACCGATGAGCAAACCAGCCAGCCATGTGGAGCCTCCCCCCAGCCCCTGAGCCGTACCAAGGCGCACGTAGAGGTAGGCATGCATGCTGCCGGTCAGGGCAAAGATGATTGCCAGGAAGACGATCCAACCCACCGCGTCGCCGGGCCCGGGACGCCGACGCAGGCGATGAGGGCCGGAGCGCTCCTGCATCGGGGCTTCCGGGGCCAAGCGTCAACGCTCCAGCTTCAGGCCGATGGTCGCATAGGCCTCGCGGACGGGATCGTAGTCCCGGGAGTTGGCCTTCTGGAAACCGTCGACCCGGAAGATCTTGCGTATCTTCCCCGAACCGTCATCGGAGTTGGAAAGGTTGAGGAAGAACTCCTGGATGCGCCCGACCAACTCGGGGTCGAGATCCCGCCGCACGGCGATGTTGTCGGAAGGGATCGGCGGCGAGATGCCCAGAATGCGAATCTGGTCGCGGTCGGCGGCGTTGGGCAGCACTCCGGGGCGGGTCCACGCCGCCTCGAGGGGTTTGGGATTGTTGAGGAAGCAGGCGCCTGCATCAACTTTCCGGTGGAAGACCGCAAGCACCACGGCGTCATGTCCGCCAGCATTCTGGACACGCATGTCCCGTTCGGCCTTCAAGCCGGCGCGGATCAGCATGACCCTGGGGTAGATGCTGCCCGAGGTCGAGTTCGGCTCGACGAAGGCAATCGATTTGCCCTTGAGGTCCTTCAGCGAACGGATACCGCTGTCCTGCCGCGTGATGATGGCGGCGTAGTAGGCTGACCGTCCACGGAAGACCGACTTCAGGATGACCTTGGCCCCGGCCTTGCGCTCGGCGAGGACGAACGCGGCCGGCGGGAAGAAGGCCATGTCGACCTGCTGATGGCTCATGGCCTCCACGACCCCGGCGTAGTCCGAAGTGATGCGCGGTTCCACCCGCATGCCGAGCGACTGACCCAGCATGCGTGAGACTTCAGAGGCAATCCGGCCGATTTCACCCGGGTTCTCCCAAGGCGCAAAGCCCACGACAAGTTTGCGCGGCTTGTAACCGGCGGCAGGGCCGGCTGTAGCCAAGATGCCGGTCACGAAGACCAGCAGGCCAACCAGGGGACGTACGTTCAAAATGCCTCGGGGATGTGGACAAGTCGGGGCGGATGCCCGGTTGGCCAATGGATGCCGACGACGTCGAACCTCACGTCACCGGGCCAAGGCCTGATCTCAAGATACCACCGCGCCAGCAGACGCAAGCGTCGCGCTTTGGCGGGACCGACGAATCCCTCAGCGGGCTCGTGCCGCCGGCACTTCACCTCGACGAAGCACAAAAGCTCGTCTTCGATGACAACGAGGTCGATTTCACCGCAAGGCAGCCTGAAGTTGCGCGCGATCACAGTTGCGCCGCGCGACCGGTACCAGGCCTCCGCCAGATCCTCCCCTGCCTGTCCCAGTCCCCGTTCGCGTTCGCCCATGGGAGCATGGTCGGTGTGCCTGGGTCCTGGGGCCAGTCCGGCATGACGGACTGGAGATGTCAGGGAACCTGCGGCTGTTGGAGGTCGTCCCGTGCAGCAGGTACGATGAGACGGGAGGACGTGGCATGTTCGGTGGTTTCTGTCGCGCGGCCTTGCTGGCGGGATGCGTGCTGCTCGGGATTGCCGGGCCCGCACGGGCCGACACTCGGCCCGAGGAGATTGCCGTTCTGCGGGAGCGGGTGCGCGAGGCCGAGCAGGATGCCGATGCACGGTTCGACTTGGCTATGGGCCTTGCGCGGACCCCATGGTTGGAACAGGGCTGGCAGGAGCTGATCAAGGTCCGGCAGATGGAACCGACCTATGCCGACAAGGTCATCGCCCGCTACGAACCGCTCGTCAAGGAGAATCCGGATAACATCGAAGCCTGGTTCCGCCTGGCCTTCGGGCATTTCTTCGCTGGCCTGGAACGCAAGGACCCCGAGAGTCGGCGCAAGGCCATGGACGCGTTCGGCAAGATCGTGGCCATCGATCCTCGCTATGTCTGGGCCCTGAATTACCTGGCCTACCTCACCCACGACTCGGGGGATCTGGCAGGTGCCCTTGCTCTGGCCGAACGCGCGGTCTCCGCAGCACCAGACAACGCGGTGGCGCACTTTCTCAAGGCTCAGGCCCTGGTTCGCCAGAATCGGTACTGGGCTGCCGCGCCCGAGCTGGCGCTGGCCATGCGCCTGCGGGCACAGGCCGGATTCGGGGAGTAGGTGCCTCTGGCGAGATGCTCCCGCGGGTGCTAGGATGATGCCCCCGGGATGTAGCTCAGCTTGGTAGAGCGCGCGGTTCGGGACCGTGAGGCCGGAGGTTCGAATCCTCTCATCCCGATGCAGGTGCCGGTAGCTTCAAGGCTGCCGGCACCGCGTCTTTGGGGCTCGGGCTCAGGCGGTGCCTCGATGGCCGCCCGGACGGTCGCGCTGGGCACGGAAGCAAGTCGGGCAGTAGACAGGCCGACCTTGTACAGGCCGGAAGGGGACGGTGGTCTCCGTGCCGCAACCCGAACACGTCGCCGGGAATCGGGGACGCGTCGCGTCCTGGGCCAAGGCAGGCGATGGCGAGGCCTGTTTACGCAAGCGCCGACACGCGATGCAGCGCACGGGTGCCTGGGTGTAGCCCTTTTGGGCGTGAAATTCTTGCTCGCCTATCGAGAAGACGAAATCCTGCCGGCAGTCACGGCAGTTCAACACCCTGTCCTGCACGAGCTCTGCTCAGGCCATGCCGGCCAGAACCTCGACCTCTTCCTGGGACAGGAGTCGATCGAGGGCAAGCAGGAACAGGATGCGATGGCCTTGGCCTTCGGGAATGCGCAGGATGCCCGACAGGAACGGGGCGCGGGCTCCTGCTGCGGGCGGTACAGGCGCCATGTTCGCCGGGAGCACGCGGACCACGTCCCGCACCGAGTCGGCAACCAGGCCGACCTGCTGACCGGAAAGATTGCTGATGATGATGCAAGGATGCCCTTCGCCCGCTCCCAGCCGTTCGAGACCGAAGCGGGTACGCAGGTCGAGAACGGGCAGGATGGTGCCGCGAAGGTCAATCAGCCCGTCAATCCAGCGTGGCGCCTCGGGCACGCGGATGACCGGGAGCAGCGGGATGATCTCCTGCACGCTCCCGATATCCACGCCATAGTTCTCGGCCGCCAGTGCGAACGTGACGACCTGGAACTCGTCCTGGACGGCCACGCCCTAGAGCCGGCGAACGATGCCGAAGCCGACGGCTGCCCGCACCCGGGACGCCATGGCCTCAGCTTCCATCCGGGAGGAGAACCGACCGACCCAGACCCGGTTCGGACCAGCCGTGGTGGCCGCTGCCGTACCGTGCACCGAGGCGAACAGACCCTTCGCGGACAACTTCATCGCTGCAGCCTTGGCGCGCTCCTCAGTCGGATGGCTGCCCAGGAAGACGACGAACCGTCCGTCTCGCGAGACCGCCTGGCCACGGACTCCCTCCTTGCGGAACTGTCTGACAAGGGACTTGGCCTTGGCAGACGTTTCCACGTAGTTGGACCACAGGGAGAACTTGCCCCGGGTGCCGGCACCCGAGCGGGTGGCGGGCAGGCCCTTGGCCTTGAGGCGCTCGACGACAGTCTGTGCATTTTCGGGCACGTTGAACGCACCTGCCTGCACCGTGTAGAGGCCCTTGTCGCGCTGGGCGAGACGAACGGCCCGCGCCTTGCGATGGGCGCGCCCGACCTTGTCCGCCACTCTGGCCTTGACGCGCTGCGGCGCAGCGGCGTTCACTTGAACCGCAGGCTTGGCCACGGGCTTCGCTGCCGCTACTGCGGCGACAGGCGCTGCTGCCACTGCCGCAGCAGGCTTCGCGGCCACTTCTGCTGCAGGCCGGGCCGCGACAGGAACAGGCTTCTCGGGTGCAGCCGCAACCGGTTCGGCCGCTCTGGGAGCACCGGACGTGCCTGCCGGCGGCAACGCCGCTGCGGCCGGGGTGGCCGTTTCCGCAGGGGCGCCATCTTGTGCAGGGGCCGACGGAGGTGGAGCAGCCGCCTGTGGCGGCTGGGCCGCTTCTTCGGCAGCAGGCATCAGGCCGGAGAGGAACGGGATATCGATGCCCTGCGACATGGCCGCATAGGCACCGCCACCCACCAAAGCCAAGCCCAGAAGGGCGAACAGGATGCCCCGACGGGCGCCGCCGCCTGAACCGGACTCTTCTTCGTCCTCGTCCTCGTCCTCGTCGTCGCCGTCAACGTCTCCGTCGTCGTAGTCTTCCTCGTCTTCGTCCTCGAAGGATTCATCCTCGTCGTCGAAGTCAAGTTCGTCGTCGTCGTTGTTCCTAGCCACGGCTCCTCCAGGAGGTTTCCGGACCTGCAAGGTCCGCGTCGCCGCCTATATACCCGTCCACTGGCGGCTCAATCCCACGGGCCAATCAGGCGTCCTCGTCCTCATCCTCGTCGGACATGTTCTCCAAGGCCGCCACGACACGCTGGAACTCTTCCTCGTCGTCGATGTGCGTCAGGGTCTCGTCGGCCTCGAAGCGAAGCACCACGACACCGACTTCCTCATCGCCATTGCCATCTGACGCATCGCCTTCACCCTCGCCATCCGCATCGCCAGTCGCGTCGAAGGGCAGCAGGAGCGCGTACTCACGGCCTTCGACCTCAATGATGTCGAGCAGTTCGAACTGTTGCTGCTCGCCATTGTCGCCGAGAAGCGTGATGATGTTCTCCGCGTCGTCGGTCTCAGGGTGCTGGGTGTTCGCCGAATCCATGGGATCGGTTCCTTTCTTGTCGGTCGCGTCGGTCCAGAAACCCCTGGAGAATGACCATCGCGGCCTGTTGGTCGATTACTTCCCGCCTCCGGGACCGGGGCACGTCGGCCGCGATCAGGACGCGCTCGGCAATCTTGGTGGTGAAGCGTTCGTCCTCGTGGATGACCTCGAAGCCGAGGTCGCTCAGGCGGTCCGTGAAGCCGACCAGCGACTCGGCCTGAGGGCCCATGGTGCCAGCCAGCGTTCGGGGGAAGCCTATCACGAGCGTTCGCGACTGGTAAAGCTCCGCGATGCGCTGTACTTCGGCCAGATCACGGGCCATGTTGCGGCGTTCGATCACGCCGGCACCCTGGGCCGTCCAACCGAAGGGATCGGAAACGGCGACGCCGATGCGACGGTTGCCGACATCCAGGCCCAGGATCCTGGGACGTGGCTCGGTCACGGCGCCAGCCTTTCCTGAAAGCGGGCGTCGAGGGCCCACGTACGCCGCGAGGTCCAGCGGACCAGGTTGGCGATCCCACGCGTGGCGGCCTGACGGCCGCTGAGGGCGTCTGCGACGGCATCGAGCTTGCCTTGTCCCTTGCCGTAGAGGATGACCGCCTCTTCCGGGCGCACGCCTGTCTTTCCAGCAAGCCAGGTCCGGGCCTCGTCAAGTCCACCCATGGCGTCGACCAGACCGGCTTCAAGCGCCTGCCTGCCGGTGTAGACGCGTCCCGATGCCAACTTCTCCACGTCGGCGAAGTCCTTCTTCCGGGCTTGGGCCACGAGGTCCAGGAATCTCCGGTAGGTGTGTCGGACCGAGTCCTCGAGGAGGCGGCGCTCATCCGGCGAGAAGGGACGCGCTGAGGTCCCGGCGGCTGCGAGGCGACCCTCCTGAGCCCCATCGGCGCTGACGCCGAACCGACCCATGAGGCCCCCGAAGCTGAATTTGCCGGCGAAGACGCCGATACTCCCGGTGATGGAGCCGGGCTCCGCGAAGATGTAGGGTGCCCCGCACGCCACCCAGTAGCCCCCCGAGGCCGCGACTGGGCCGATGCTGGCGACCACGGGCTTGGTGCTGGCGAGGCGCTCCACGGCGCGCCGGATTTCCTCTGCAGCATCGGCATCGCCCCCGGGAGACTCGAGCCGAAGGATGACTCCGGCAATGGCGTCTTCCTTGCGGGCCTGGTCAAGAACCGACACGGCATCGGCAGCACCCAGGACCTGGCCCATCAGCAGGTCGGACCCCGAGCCACCCTGCGCCATCGTGCCCTGCAACGTGATGACGGCGATGCGGGGCCTGACCCATGGATTGTCCGCCGGCACGCGTTCGAGCAGCGATTCGGGCTCGGTGACACCCGCCTCCTTGCAAAGTCTGGCCTCGACCTCGTCGGGGTGTCCCGTGCCATCGGCGAGGCCTCCGGGTTGGTCGGCCCGCAGGAGCCCCTGGTCCATCATGGCCCTCAACCGCTCCGCAGGCAGGTTCCGGGCGCTGGCGAGGCCCGAGACGATCTGGTCGCTGCGGTCACGCAGCAGGCTCACCAACTGCTCGCGGGCCCCATCGCTCAGGCTGTTGCGCAAGTAGGGCTCCACGGCGGACTTGTACGGCCCTGTCGCCACGAAGTCGGCGTGGACGCCCACCTGCTTCAGCAGGTCCCCGTACATCAGGAGTTCGTCGGCAAAGCCCGAGACGTCCAACTGGGCCCCCGGGGCAAGGTAGACCTGGTCCGCCACTGAGGCGAGGTAAAGCTCGGGCAGCCCCCCGCCCGAGACGTGCACGTACAGCTTTTTCTCCCGTGCCTTGAACCGTGCGAGGCCGTCACGCAATTCCTGCAACTCGCCCAGCGAGAGGTCCAGCGGATCGATCCGCAAGTAAAGGCCATGGACCTCCGAGTCTTGCCCGTTCCGTTCGAGGGCTTCGAGCACGGGTGCCGTGGCCGGACGCGGCGGGAGGGCCTGGATGAGCCCCACGAGCCCGGCCGATTGCTGCAGGTCGCCACCCAGCCGGGCCGACAGGACGACCTTGTCCGGCCACACGGCGGACGGTGCCGGACGATCCGTGAACCGCCAACCGGCAGCAACCGTCGTGTCCAGGGCTGCGTCACCGTCCAGCACGGTGGCCAGGCGATGGCGGCCATGCCCGAGCGACAAGCCGATGCGCAACTCGTCCACGAATTCGGCGACCAGCGCCAGATCCCGGCCGGCCTGCAGGAAAACATCAAGGCCGGGAACCATGGACCACTGGACGCCTGTCGACGTGCGTCCTTGCTCCACGGAGCCTCCGGCCCACGCGTGATCGAGATTGACCGTCAGGCGTTCATCCCACGGGCGCCAGGCCACGCCAAGCTGCTCGGTGGAGGGTCCGCCCAGCGAGCCCGCAAGGCCCCGATGCGCGTAGCCAAGCGACCAGGAAGCAGAGGGGCGCCAAAGCAAGCCCAGATCGAAGTCTTGTCCCGCAACGCCGTTGCGCCGGCCGAGGCGCCACGTGGCGCCCGCATTGAGGCCACTGGTGAGGGGGAGCAGGGTATGGATGCCCGCCTCATCGGATCGGGTCATGCCCTGACGCTGACGCAAGGACAGACCAAAGCCTCCCGCACCGAACCCTCCGCCCCACGCACCACGGCCGTTCCCCAGCAGGGCCACTTCCGCCGCCCCATCCGTCGTCAGGGTCGCAGGGTTGATCCAGGAAGCCGCAAGGCCGTTCGTGCCGGCCACGGTGCGGACGCCCATGGTTTCCGGAAGGTCCTGTACGGCGGCGAAAGCCGCCTGCGGACTGGTCAGCACGGATAGGGCAAGCGCGGCTTGCAGCATCCGGCGGAGATCAGAGTACGAGCCGGCCGACTGGTGCATGGATGGGGTCCTCGGTCGCCGTCCGGGCGGGACAGCCCCCGTTGCGGCAGCGGTTGCAGATGCCTTCGTCTGTCCAGGTCCTGTTCCCGACAACGAGGGTGATGCGGGTCTTGCCCGAGACGACGGCGGCCCGCGCGCGGGCCGCTTCCGGGAGGCCGGTCTTCAGGAACCAGACCGGGCAGTGGCGCCCGGGCAAGCCTGCCTCGTCGACGGGCCACGAGGCAACGGGATACCAGCCGCTGGCGCCGAAGGGGCCGTCGACCCTCAGGCCGTCTCCCTCAGGGGTCGCCGTATCGGCAGTCAGGGTGCGGATGACGGCATCAGGAGTCATGGTCGCCCTCCACGATGGCCCAGACGCACTTCAAGTAGCGAGACTCGGGAGCGCCGGGCAGGCTCGGGTGGTCGGGACCGGGCCCCGTCACGTCGAGGACCCGGATGCGCCTTCCGGCATCCACGGCTGCCGCCGCGACCACCTCGAGAAATGTCTCCGTATCCATGTGATGGGAGCACGAGCTGGTCACCAGCATGCCCCCGGGTTGCACCATCGCAATGCCGCGCAGATTGATTTCCTTGTAGCCGCGGATGGCTCCCGGGATCGAAGCCTTGTTCTTGGTGAAGGCCGGAGGGTCGAGGACGACGATGTCATACTTGTCGCCCCGCTTCTGCATCAGACGCAGGTGGTCGAAGGCGTTGTCCTCGACCCAGGTGCACGTTTCCTCGACGCCGTTCTCGCAGGCATTGCGCCGTGCGAGTGCGAGGGCGTCTGCCGCGATGTCGATGCCCGTGACGTGGCGGGCCCCTGCCTTGGCGGCCGGCAGCGAGAAGCCCCCGGAATAGCAGAACGCATTCAGGATGTTCCGGCCGGGGGCAAAGGTGGCGAGGCGGGCGCGGTTCGGACGCTGGTCGAGGAAGAAGCCTGTCTTCTGGCCACCCTCGAGGTCGACGTGGTAGGCCACGTCACCTTCCGTGATGCGGACGGCGCCCTCGGGTGCGCTGCCTGCAAGGACGCCCGTGCGGGGCTCCAGGCCTTCGAGCTTGCGTGCGAAACCCTCGCTCCGCTCGAGGATGCCTTGCGGTTGCAGCAACTCGCCCAGCGCCGCGACGAGCTCCGGCAGCAACTGATCGCTGCCCCACGACATGGACTGCACGACCAGCCAGGGACCGTAACGGTCGACCACGATGGCAGGCAGGCCGTCCGCCTCCCCGTGGACCAGGCGCCACGCCTCTGCCCCCGGCAGCCAAGCCTGCCGCAGTTGCAGAGCCTCGTGCAGGCGGCGCCGGATCCACGCCGGCCCCGCTGCGTCCTTGCTGGCGCCGTGCATGCGCAGACACAGGCCCGTGGCCGGGTTGTAGCTCGCCACGCCCAGCGGGCGTCCCCTGCGGTCCAGCACATCCACCCATCCGGCGACATCCTGATCGGCGTGGGCCACGTCGGCCCCAAAGACCCAGGGATGTCCCTGTCGCAAGCGTTCCTCGCCCTTGCGCGTCAGGACCACGCTTGGTCGTTCGGTCATCGATCCCCCTCCACGACGACGGGACCCCCCAGGTCCATGAAGAGCAGGCCCGTCGGGATCTTGGGGTCGAAGAACGTCGACTTCTGGGGCATCACGGCTCCTTCGCCCGCAACGTCGGCCACTTCGCCGGCCGTCGGTCGTGGCAGCAGGAACCCGGCCCCGAAGGCGCCCGAGGCCAGGCCAATCAGGACCTCGTGGGCTTCGCGGGTGTAGGTCAGGTCACCGCCCTTGGCCCATTGTGCCTCGGTCATGCCCAGGACCGGTGCAAGCAGCCCGTGATGCAACTGGACGACGGCGAGACGGGCAAGTGACGTCTTGCCTGTGACCTGGGCCAGTTCCTCGAGGAGTGCCGGTCGTGGCATCAGCGTCCAACGCAGGCGTGCGCCCGGCAGCAGCATGCCGATGGCACCCTGTTCCGTCAGCCTGTCGACCCAGGCGGCCAGGGCCTGCTCGACACCCGCCGTCGCGTCATCCCACGCCTCTGCCGACACGATGAACCGGGTCTCGAGGGTGGCCAACAGGTCCGGCACGGCCGGTACGGAACCCTTGAGTAGCCGATGGGTCGGCAGCACCACGAGGGCGGGATCCTCCATCCGCACGAGGCAGACGAAGCTCTGTTCCCAAGGGCCGCCTTGCTGGCTGCCGGCTGCCTCGCGCCGTTCCGCGCCGAAAGCGAGTGCGGTCTCGTATCGGTGGTGCCCATCGGCCACCGTCAGGGGTCGATCCGCCAGCAAGGCCAGCATGGCGTCCTGCATCGGCCCCGACGGCACGGCCCAGAGTTCATGGGTCTCGTCGCCGTCACGACAGGACAGGATGGGCGTGACATCGTGCATGACCCTGCTCCACAACGCCAGCAGGGCTTCGTCATCATCTCCGACCAGCAGCATCACGGGACTCAGCGAGACCCCGACGTGGCGGAACAACAGGAGGCGGTCCGCCTTGGGGCCATTGAGCGTGCACTCATGAGGACGGATGTCCGGCCCCCACGGCGCGAGGCCAAGGCCCGCGAAGAGTCCCAGACGAGGCCCCCACGCCGTCCCGTGGCGATGCAGATAGAGGCAAGGCCGGTCATCTTCGGCCACGACGCCGGTGGCACGCCATTCACTCAGGGTTCGGGCTGCGCGGTGGTAACGGTTCTCCCGCGCGTCATCCCCATCCATGTCGCGACCCAATTCCAACCTGATCGCGTTCCTCGGGTGCCGCAAGTGCAGGCGAACCTGCTCCTGCTGGGCGATCACGTCATAGGGCGGGCAGAGCACGGCGGCCAGGTCGCCGACCTGCGGGGCCGCATAGCGCAACGCCCGGAAGGGGCGAATGTCCGGCATGGGAAAGCCTCCGAATCTTCATCCTAGCACCTGCCGCATGCTCAATGGCTTGTGATCCGTGTCTCAACTGATTTTATGTCCCTATGTCACGATGTTGCTGTAATGGGTCGTATTCTTCACGGGAACTTCCGTTTTTCGCCTGCGCTCCTTCGCTGGGTGGGCCTGCTCGTGCTTGTCCTGATGCTCTATCAGATCCTGCAGGCCATCCGTCATCTGGGCGACCTGGTCCAAGTCTCGCGACGTTATGCTGCCGAGCAGGAGGGACTCGATGCCCGGTGGCAGGCGGTCAACCGCGACCTCGTGCGTTCGCGGGATCACCGCGGCGTCCTGCGGGTCGCGCGTCGGGACCTGGCCATGGCACGGCCCGGCGAGGTCCCCGTCATCTTCGAGGCCGGGGTGCGCAGCCACGTCATGGAGGTTCCCTCGGTGCCGACGGCTACTCCCGTGACAGCGGGGAGGGACTGAGGGGAGGGCGGAGGTATCATGGGGACCTGAAGGGAGGTCCTCGATGCCGACGACCACCACCTGGCAACCGGCACTCGACCGGCAACTGGCCCGGGATGTCCTGGCCGAAGCGTTGGCTTGCGGGGCCACGTTTGCGGAGTTGTTCGTCGAGGACGCGCGTTCGCGGCGCATCGCGCTCATCGACCAACGCATCAAGGAAGTTTCTTCCTCCCACGCCTTTGGCGTCGGCCTGCGCATCGTCCAGGGCCATCGTGCGACTTACGGCTTCACGAGCGATGCCTCGCGTCAGGCCCTTCTGACTTTGGCGCGCGCTCTGGCAACCTCGGATCCGGGTACGGACGCGGTCGTCCCCGCCCCCTTCGCCCCTTCCTCCTTGGCGGCGTGCCGAGGCGAGGACTGGGATGCTGCGGCGCGCGTGGACCTGCTGCGTCGGGCGGATCGCGCGGCGAGGGGCCGTGACGGGCGCATCGCCCAGGTCGAAGCGTCGATCGAGGAGAACACCCAGCGCGTGCTCGTCGCCAACTCCGAGGGGTGCTGGGTGACGGAGGAGCGGCCCTATGCACGCATGTTCATCCAGGCCATCGCGGCCGAGGGGGGGGCGCAGCAGGTTGCATCCCGGTCTCCGGGCCGGGCCGAGGGGGCAGGGTTCCTGCTCGGGTTGGATGTCGAGGCCCTCGCTGAGGATGCGGCCGAGGCCGCCGCGACGATGCTGGCTGCGGACCACTGTCCAGCCGGCCGCATGCCCGTCATCATCGACAAGGGCTTCGGGGGCGTGATCTTCCACGAGGCATGCGGCCATCTGCTCGAGACAACCTCGGTGGCACCCGGTGCCTCCATCTTCGCGGGCCGGCTCGGTGAGGAAATTGCCCATCCCGCCGTCACGGCCATCGACGACGGTACCCTTGCGGGTGAGTGGGGCTCCGTCGGGCACGATGACGAAGGCCTGCCGACCCAGCGCACGGTCCTGATCCGGGAAGGCCGCCTCGAGGCTTACCTTGCCGACCGCATCGGTGCCGAGCGGGTTGGCGTGGCGCGCACAGGGTCCGGACGTCGCCAGAGCTACCGCTTCGCTCCCGCGTCGCGCATGCGGAATACCTTCATCGCGCCCGGTGACGCGACGCTGGATGAACTGATCGCCGAGGTCCCCTATGGTCTCTATGCCCGGCGCATGGGCGGGGGGTCCGTCGTGCCCGGTACCGGTGATTTCAACTTCTCGGTTCGCGAGGCCTTCATCATCCGGGACGGCCGCATTGCCGAGCCGGTCCGCGGGGCCACGCTGCTGGGCAACGGGGCGGATATCCTGAAGCGTATCAGCAAAGTCGGCAGGGACCTCGAATTGGCCGCGGGCATGTGCGGTTCCATCAGCGGAAGCATTCCGGTCAACGTGGGTCAGCCCCCGCTTCGTGTCGACGAGATCACCGTCGGAGGTCGTTCATGAGTGCGTCGCCGGCGGCGGCAGACCATCCCTTCCTGGGTGCGGCGGGTGACGCCCTTGCCAATGCGGGGCTCGACGAGGCACGTCGCCTCGGGGTGGGCGTCGAGATCTATCTGGCGGCTTCGCGCTCGACCCAGGTCCGCGTGCAGGAAGGCAAGGTCGAGAGCTTCACGGTCGCCGATTCCCGTGGCGCGGGGGTCCGCGTGTTCCGGGACGGCCGAATCGGTGTGGCCTCGACAGAGGTCATGGAGCCCGAGGCCTTGAGGCAGGCCGTGGCCGAAGCAGCAGCCATCACTGCGTGGCTAGAGCCGATGCCCGGACAGGACCTGCCGCGCGTCGAAGGCTCCCTGCCCTACCTCGACCTGGCCTCTCCCTCGCTGCGTCAGGTCTCGGTCGAGGCACGCATCAGCCGCGTCCTCGAACTGGATGCTCTCGCGCGTGAGGCCGATCCTCGGGTGAAGACCGTGGTGGGTGCTTCCTGGGGTGATGTCGCCGCCCATGTGCGTCTTTGCTCGTCTGCCGGGCTGCAGCGGTCCTGGTCGATGGATACGGCCTGGGCTGCGGTCAGCCCGCTCGTCGCCGAGGGCACCCAGACCAAGAATGGTCGCAAGGTTGTCGCGGCCCGCGAGTTCTCGGCGTTCGTCCCGGGGCAGATGGCCCGGGAGGCCGTCGAGGACGGCCTGTTGCAACTGGGCGCGTCGGAAGTGCCTTCGGGTCGCTATCCCGTCGTGTTCACGGCAGAGGCGTGGGCGGATATGCTGGGCGTCTTCGCCGGATTGTTCTCGGCCAAGGCTGCAGAGGAAGGCAAGTCTCTCCTGCGGGGGCGCGAGGGAGAGCGGCTTGCGGCCAGTTGCCTGACCATCGTCGATGACCCTTTGCTGCGCGAGGGCATGGCTGCGCGGCCCTGTGATGACGAGGGTGTGCCCTCGAGGCCCCACGACCTGATTCGTGACGGGCATCTGGGCGGCCTGCTGCACAATGTCGCGACGGCTGCCCGGGCAGGCGGGCGGTCCACGGGCCACGCGGCAAGGGCTTCGTACAAGGGGGGGCTGGGCGTGGGCACGAGCAACCTCGTGGTGGCCGCCGGCCGCGAGTCCGAGGCCGGTCTCAGGGCGGGGGCGTCCGTCATCGAGGTCCGTGACGTCACGGGATTGCACGCCGGCGCCAATGCGATCAGCGGGGACTTCTCCCTGCAGGCCCATGGGCTGTGGCATCGCGAGGGCCGGGCGCCGGTCCCGGTGCATCTGTTCACGGTATCCGGCAATTTCTTGGATCTGCTGGCTCAGGTCGAGGCTCTGGGCCAGCAGATCCACGTCCTGCCTTCCGGCGTGCTCACGCCCGAGGTGCGCGTGGGCGGCTTGTCCATCGCCGGAACCTGAAACGCGTTACCAGGGGTCGACCAGATTGGGGTCGAGGGGTGTCGTCGGCGCCTCCGAGGCACCTTCCGAGACTCCCAGGTACCAGACGGTCCGCTTTCGGCTGGCACCGGGGCCACCCGGCAGCAAGCCAAGCAGGGGATCACCTTCCCGCAGGTTGATGCCCAACTGCTGCAGGCCCCAGCGTCGAAGTTCGCCTGCAAGGCCGCTCAGCAGCAGGGCGACTGCGTCCCACTGACCGGGCTTGCAGGCCAGGACGCGCACGTGGCCGACCGGACCGGCTGCACCCGGTCGTGCGGTGGGCCACGGGGAACGGCGGCCGAGCAGGCCTGCGGCGCCGAGCGCGAGGCGCGACATGGCTCCAGGACCGGGTGCCGTCGACAGATGGAAACCTCCCGGTGCCCAGAGGCCTGCAAGGGCCACGAGGGTGCCGTCCCGGCGGACGATTCTGAAGTGGTCGAGCGTCAGTCCCGGGCACAGTGCCAAGCCCTCGAGGAACTGCTCGGGGCTGGAGGTGGGCGCGAGGGCCAGCCCTGTCCGGTATTGCTCGAGGTGCATGGCCAGCGCTTGCGTGTCCTGCTCGCCGATACGATGCACCTTGTGACCGGGCACGTGCAGCGTACGCCACAGCGGCAAGCGCCGAATTTGCAGGACATTGCCCAGCGCCTGCCAGGCCCGCGTGTCGCCGCTTGTCGGCACGGCCGCACCGACCGCCGTCTCGCAGGCGATGGCGTCGAGCCCGAGGGCGCGTGCGTGCGCGAGCAGTGCCTCGGTCGGAAGCGTCCCTGTCACGTCCCGAAGAATCCCGAGGCGAATCAGGCGCTCGCCGTCGTGACGGGCCTGCCGTACCGTCAGGCCTGCCGATGATTGGCCGTCCGACCAAATCCAGCCCGATCCGGCAAGCCGGTAGGGAAAGCCGGGGTCGGCCCACGCACTCGCCAGCCTTTCGGTCCCTGCGGGGGCCTCTTGCCAAGCGCTCACGCGGAAACGGGAAGACCCAGCTCGAGGGCCTCAATGAGCATGCGAATGCCGACGCCCACGCCGCCCTGTGTCAGGTAGCCCTTGGGTTCGTCTGCCCACGCCGTGCCGGCAATGTCGAGGTGGACCCAAGGCGTGGGATGCACGAAGGCCTTGAGCATCGCGGCAGCCGAGATGCCATCCGAATGGCCGCGGGCGCCCGCGTTCTTGAGGTCGGCGATGTCGCTCTTGACGATCTCCTCGTGTTCCGGCCACAGCGGCATCGGCCAGCAGCGCTCGCCGACGCGTTCGCCTGCCTTGCGGACGGCCTCACCGAGGGTGTCATCGTTGGTGAAGAGGCCGGTGGCCTCGGTACCGAGGGCGATCCAGACGGAGCCGGTGAGGGTCGCCAGATCAATGACGGCACGGGGCTTGAAACGCGATACCGCATAGGAGAGCGCGTCGGCCAGCACAAGGCGGCCCTCCGCGTCGGTATCGATGACTTCGACGGTCTTGCCGTTGTGTGCCTTGAGGACATCGCCGGGCTTGAGGGCAGCCGCGCCCGGCATGTTGTCGGTCGCAGCGACGATGGCCACGAGTCGGACGGGCAGGTTGAGGTCCGCTGCCAGACGAATCGTGCCGAGGGCCGCGGCGCCGCCCGACATGTCATGCTTCATCTGCCCCATGTTCTCGCGGCCCTTCAGGCAGAGCCCCCCTGTATCGAAGGTGATCCCCTTGCCGACGATCGCCACGGGCGCCGCGTCGGTGGCCCCTGGGCCTTCGTAGGTCACGATGATCAGGCGCGGGGGGGCCTCGCTGCCGGCATTGACGCCGAGGAGACAGCCGCAGCCCACCTGTTCGAGGTCGGCCTTGTTCAGGATTTCGGCCTTGAGCGCCGGACGCGTGAGGGTCATCTCGACGGCCGCCTGCGCAAAGGTCTCGGCCGTTAGCACGTTTCCGGGTTCGTTGATGCGGGTCCTGGCCCACGCCACCGCGTCGGCCATCGCACGGGCCCGGGCGAGGCGCGGGGCCGCCGCGTCGACCTGATCGTCGGGCATGGCAATCGAGACGTTGTCGAGGACCTTGCGGTCAGCGAGATCCTCGGTTCGGAAGACATCGTGGGTGTAGGCCCCCATCAGGGCCCCCTCGAGCGTCCACGCGCCGGCATCGACCCAGTCGATAGGGGCAGGGGCCCCGAGCGGGGAGAAGAGAATCCTGCGCGCGCCAACCTCCCGCGCGGCCCGCACCGCTTCACCCGCTGCATGGCGGATGCGCTCGGCATCCAGTTCCTCACGCTTGCCGAGGCCGATGGCCAGCACACGGGCCACGGGGCCGGTGGGAGGATAAAGCAGGACCGAAGATCCCTCCTTGCCCGTGAAGTCGCCCAGAGTCCAGACACGGGCCAGTTGGACCGACCACGGGTCCTCGCCCTCGGCCGACGGGCCGAAGCCTTCGGTGAAGCCGACGATCAGCAGGTCGTCGACCGTGCCGGGAGTTTCGTGCGAGGATGACGTCATGAGATGTGGGGTCCGGTTCGGAGGGTGCGGCGAGACCGTCGCGCCGCGGGGGATCCAGCATAGCACGGCCACCTCGGCCCCTTGCTGGTCTGCCGGATGGCTGCCAACTGTCTGAATGCACGGTGCGGCACGTCCCTGCCGCCCGGGGGAACGCGTTGCCCGCAGTGCGACCTGCCCGCCCCCGGAGCCCTGCTGGCAGGGTCGGTGCGCCTCGAGGGCGTGGTGCGCCTCCGTCCGGCCGGTCTTGCGATGGAGGGCCGGATCGAGGCAACGGGTGAGCCGGTCCGGGTGCGCCTGATGCTGCGGGGCAAGGGACCGCTGCTGGAGCGGGCCCTCGGCATGGTGCGCGCCTGCGGCCAGGGGACGCTCGCGGGCTTCACGCCTGTCCGGGCCTGCGATCCCGACGACGCCTGGCCTTGGGTGGCCGAGGCCTTGCCCCCGGGGGCCCCGGTCGGTCGCGGGGGGCGTGTCTTCACGCCGGAAGAGGTGCGTGGTCTGCTCAAGCGCGCCGTGGACATCCTCGGTCCCCTGCACGCGCGGGGTGGCGTGCACCTTGAGGTCCGGCCCGAGAACTTCTGGTCCCGTTCCGATGTCCGGGCCGGCTTGTCGGGACCGGGCTGGGAGTGGCTGATGCTGCCACCTCCTGCGGCGCGGGCCACCCGTGATCAGCCGTTCGTGCCGCCGGAGGGTTACGGAGGAGCGTGGTCTCCGGCCCACGATCTTTATGCCTTGGGTGTTTGTGCCCTGCAATGGCTTACGGGCCTGCCGCCCGAGAGCCTGAGGCAGGGCCGCTCCTTCTCGTGGCGTGCTGCCGTGCGCGAACCCGGGGATGTCGGGGTCATCATCGACCGTCTGGTCCACGCCGACCCGGATGCCCGCGTGGCGAGCGTGCCGGCGCTTCGTGAACTGCTCGAGGCGCGTGATAAGGCTGCGCCTGCCGACCGTGAACCCGACAAGGTTTCGCGCGACGACCCCGAGCGTCCGGTGTGGCTGGCTTTGCTGGGCCTGGTGCCGGTGGCCATGAGGTTCTGGCCCTTGGCACATGGGGCAGGCTGGGCTTGGCCCGGATTGAAGATCCTCGTGGCCCTGGGTTTGCTCGGGGGCGGGACCGCCGTCGCATGGCAACGCCTCGTGCCCGAGGCACCCGCGCCGTTGCCCTCGCCAGCGAAAGGTGCCAATCCTCGGGTCGGGCTTTTCGATCCGCCCCCGTGGCAGGCGTTCGGTCGCATAGTGTTGGAGCGCCTCGCGACCGATCCGGGTGTCGCGGGCCGCACTTCGTCGAGCAGCGCCGCGCCGGACACCGGAGCGGGCGAGGGCTTTCCCGGGGCGTCCGGCAGCACGGTGTCCGGGGCTCACGCCGGAGGAACGATGGCGGGCGCTTCCGGCTTCCCGGGAGGGGCTGCGGCAGCTTCGGGCAGTCTTGCCCCCGGCGGCCCTCCCGGACACCCCGCATCCTCGGAGGAACGCGATGTACCCGGGGGGCTCCCCGCGAGCAAGGGCCCGGGACCGACGGGCACCGGGGGGGGCGGTGGAGGTGAGGGGGCCTTCGGGAGGGACGGGACTTCGGGCCGTGACGGGACGGGGTCCGTGGCGGCAGGCAAGCCTCCCGGAACGGGGAGCGATGCCCCGTATGACCGGGTTGCAGAGCCGGGCCAGGATCCTGATGATGCCTCGGGCCTGTCCCCGGGGACGCCGTGGTTCGTGCGGGTCAACAAGACCTACCGGACCTTGACCGTGTACCGCGACGGCAGGTTTCTTGCGCAGTACCCCGTCACCATCGGCCAGGGGGCGAGCACCCCGGAGGGGCGTTTCGTCATTCGCAACAAGGTCCAGGCCCCACCTTTCGGCAGGATCGCGGGCGGCGATCCGCGGAATCCCTTCGGCACGCATTGGCTGGGACTCGACGTAGCCTATCCCGGGGGCAAGGGCATCGGCATGCATGGTACCAACCGGCCCGAGGAACTGGGCATGGGCACCTCGGGCGGCTGCATCCGCCTGCGCAATGAGGACATCGCCGAACTCTATCCTTGGCTCCCCGAAGGGACGCCGGTGGAGATCCAATGACGCGGATCGGGATCGGGTTGGTGCTTCTGGCGGCACTGGGGGGTGTCATGGACGAACCGGACCGTTGCATCCTCGCGCGACGCGCGGCCGAGGCCGGCAGGCCGTCGGGCCAGGATGCCGGGGCTTGGCTGGCACGCGTCGGCATGACGTTCGTCGGTACTCCCTATGTGGCCGGCAGGCTGGAGTCCGCAGGCCCCGAGCGCCTCGTCTGCGATCTGGAGGCCCTTGATTGCGTGACTTTCGTCGAAGTCACCCTTGCGCTCGCGACCTGCCTCTGGCGCCGTGATGCGTCCCTGGACGAGGCCTTCCCCCGGGAACTCGCCCGGTGGCGCTACCGGGACGGTCGGGTGGATGGCTGGTCGAGCCGGTTGCACTATGCCTCGAGCTGGGCAGCCGTCCATACGGGCAGGGCAGCCCTGTCGGACGTGACCGTGGCTCTTGGCGGAACCTTGCAGGAACGCTCCGTCTCCTTTATGACGGAACATCCCGATCGCTACCCAGGTCTTGAGATCCCGGCCAATCGGGCGGTCCTCGGGGATGAGGAACGCTTGCTCTCCGCACGGCCCGAGCCGTGCCTGCCCGTCCGGGCGCTTGCTGCTCCCGGATTGCCCCTTGCCGCAGGCGACATCATCCTCGTGCTGTCGGACCGACCCGGGCTCGACGTCCAGCACCTGGGCGTGGCCGTTCGGCGCGGTCACGGACCCTTGGCCTTTCTCCACGCGCCGCGTCCGGGACGCAAGGTGTCGGTGGCTCCGGGAACCATGGCCGAATACCTGGCTGCAGGGCGCGATGTCCGGGGAGTCCGCGTCCTCCGCTGGCTGCCACCGCCGGTTCGCGGCCAAATATAGGCTGGAGTTAACCGATTCCCGGACGCCACGGTCTATGTTCTTCTCATAGGGGGGTGGCTCCATGCCGCAGGTGTCTCGCTTGGGTGGTGTCCCGTCTTTCCTGCGCGGTGTTGCGCATGCGCTTGGCGGGGGTTCTTCCGATTCCGCTCCGGCGGAACAGGCCTTGCCGTCGCGCGCTCCGGTGAGCCCCGCATCGCCTTCCACGCCGGCTGCGCCGGCGACACTGCGCGACCGTCGCGAGGTGGCACCTTCCCAGAGCATTGCCGCCATCAAGGATGTCCGGCCGCGCACCGAGCGCTTCAAGTTGCAGATAGACCTTGTCGCGAATCGCATCTATGTCATCAACAAGGATACCGGCAAGCCCATCGACAAGTTCCTGACTTCGCCTGGGACGGCAGAGCATCCGACGGCCGGTGACAACTTCACGATCAAGGACATGTACTCCTTGCCGACCTGGTATCCGCCCAAGTCCAAGTGGGCCGAGGGCCTCAAGCCCGTAGGTCCCGGTCCTGACAACCCCCTCGGCCTGTTGGCCCTGGACCTTGGCCAGCATCATCAGTTGATTCATGGCGTGGGCAAGGCGAAGTACAACCTCCTCGGCCAGCCGGCATCGCACGGGTGCCTGCGGATGAGTAACGAGAACATTCTCCTGCTCTACAGCAAGTATGCGGCCCGGGGCGTGCAGGTCGAAGTCAACCGCGATTCCGAAGCTTCTCGGTTGATGCGGGCTCAGGCTGCCGCAGCAGGCGTGCGTGACCGCAAGCTCAGCGAAGGGTCCGAGTTCTACGCCGATGCCCTGAAGGGCAAGCTGCCACCGGTCAACTGATCACCGGCCGGTCGGCCACGAGCGCCTCGACAAGCTTGTCGAGTGCTTCTCCTGCCTCTTCCGGGCGCCCGAGTCCCAAGGACAGGCGCAGGGTGCCGGGGTGTCCCACGCAGGTGCCGGGCACGACGAAGATGCCTTGACTTGCGAGAGATTCGGCGATGGCGACATCCTGTGTCAGCCCCTTACCGCGGATCAACGTCGAGAGACCGGCCTCGGGCAGGTCGATGGCGAAGCCACTGTCGGCGAAGCGCGGGATACGGGTCGCGAGGGTGTCGACCAACTCCTCGGCAAGGGCCCTCGAGCGAGTCTCCCAAGCCATGAGCTTGTCCCAGTGGGTCACGAGGCATCGGACGACACCGCCGGGCAAGCTGTGCGCGAGATGTTCCTGCGCATCGTGGAGGCTTTCCCGCAGGCCATTGTCCGTGGCGGCGATCCAGCCGATGCGAAGCCCGGGCAGCCCCAGTCGCTTGCTGACGGCCCCGATCCCCACCCATTGGGGGCCGCGGCGCGCGACAGGCTCGAGGCCGTCGTTCCGGACGCCCCGGTAGATCTCGTCAACGACCATCACGTCTCCGGGGTGCAGCCACGTTGCGACCGTGTCAAAGGGGACCCCTCGGCCGGTCGGATTGTCTGGGCTCACCGCGAACCACGCCCGTGGGCCGTGTTTGCCTCCGGGGGCGTCAGGTGACCACGGAGACCATGCCTGCCGGGGGGATGCAAGGCGTCGTGCAAGGCCCGGCCACTGGTAGTAGGCCGGTTCGGGGACCATGAAGGTCTTCTCGGGTCCGGCAAGGGCAAACATCGCCACAGCATTGGCTCCAGTGCCCCCGATGGTGGGCAGGATAGCTTCCTCGGGCAGGCCTTCCCAGCTTGCGATGAGGCGCCTCAACTCCTGCTCGCCGCCCGAGGGGCCGTAGTCGGTCGAGAAGGCTTCGTCGAGGCGCAGGTCAATTGGGCAGGGAATCATGGTGCGTCCCAGATGCCAGCGGGCGTGGGTGGCGAAGCGATCGAACCAGACTTCCAGCGGGTGGCGTTGCTCGGGCACTGCGGCATCCTATCAGGTTCTTGACGCTCAATAGCAGGCTGTGACAACATCCTCTGGCCGCTCGCCCGACGGGACGGCAACCTGAAAGGCATCTACACGTGAAGAATCCTCTGGAGACACCCGGAACCACGATCGTCCTGGGCCTGCTGCTGACAGCTGCCCTCTACGGCGGGCTCCGCCTGACGGCTCCTGCTGCGGGGCCCACAGAGTCGACTCCGGCCGTCGAGGCATCTGAATCACCGGTTGCGGATGAAGCTTCCGCATCGGAAACGGCGTCCGGTGAGACGGCTGCGACCGATTCGGAGCCTGCTGCAACCGATTCGGAGTCCGTGGCCAGCGGCGATGCATCGGCCTTGACCGAAGCAGCCTCGGCCGAACCGGCGACTCCCTAGGCTATCTACCCTCCCCCTGACCTGAGATTCTGAGGATATGACGATGGATGGCGCGCTGCTTGGCGAGTATGTGCTGCTGTGGCTGCACTTGCTTTTCGGTTTCACCTGGATCGGCCTGCTCTATTACTTTAATCTGGTGCAGATTCCTAGTCTGAAGAACTTGTCTCCCGAGGCCAAGGCCGAGGTCTTCAAAGAAGGCAGCATTGCCCGCACGGCGCTTCTCTACTTCCGGTGGGCCGCCGTGGGTACCGTTCTGGTTGGATTGGCCCTGCTCGGCCACAGGGGTTTGCTTGTTCAGGCCCTGACGCTCAGCGGCCCGACCAACCTGCGAGGTCTGGGCGTCGGTTGCTGGCTCGGCATCGTGATGCTTTTTAATGTCTGGGCTTTTATCTGGCCGAACCAAAAGAAGGTAGTGGGCATCATCCCCGCCACCGCCGAGGAAAAGGCCGCCGCTGGCCGCACGGCCATGCTTGTTTCGAGGACCAACTTTATGCTGTCGATTCCGATGTTGTTTTTCATGGAGGCGTACTCGCACGGCCTCAACTAGGGCCCAGCGCCGCATCGGGATCCCGCGAGGGCTTCCGATGCCGGTGTTGGGGCGGGAAAATGGTCGACGACACCTATACAGATTCTCGTCAGCGTGCGCGAGACGGCCAGAGTTATCGAAGGTATCGCGTCGGCTCTTGACTCCGGGGGGGGGCGTTGTCTATGTTCTGTAGAGATTGGCCAAGCAGGCCCCCGTCGGCCTGTCTGTGTGTGAGAAAGTTTGGTTGCAGTGAAGGATACTCTAATGCCTCCCTTGGTGGACTGCCAGTCTTCGGCGGACACGCGAGGCGTGCCCTTGCAACGTGTTGGCGTCTCTGGGGTTGCCATGCCGATGCGGATTCAGGGCCTGAAGGGTAGCCAGGCGGTTCAAGCTGAGTTGGCGCTCACCGTGACCTTGGCCGCCGAGACCAAGGGCACGCACATGAGCCGCTTCTTGGAGGCCTTGCTGCCCTACCGCGAGCAGCCGCTCGACGTGCTCGGCATGGGCGCTCTGGTGAGGGATGTCAGGGCTCGTCTGAAGGCACCTGCCGCGCAGGTGACGATGGCCTTCCGCTACTTCATCGACAAGCCGGCTCCGGCCTCGGGCCTGTCTGCACCAACGGATGTCGAGGTGCGTTACGAGGGAGAGGTCGGTGCAGATGGGGCGTACACCGGCATTGTGTCGGTCACGGTCCCCATGACTTCGCTTTGCCCTTGCAGCAAGGCCATCAGCCGTTATGGGGCACACAACCAGCGGTCGCTCGTGACGGCTCGCTTGCGTTTCGAGGGTGCCTCGCCTTCGATCGAGGAATTGGCTGCCGGCTTGGATGCGTGCGGGTCGTGTCCTATTTACCCGCTCGTCAAGCGGGAGGACGAGAAGCACATCACGGAGCAAGCCTACGAGAACCCACGGTTCGTCGAGGATGTGTTGCGTGAAGCCACGCTCTGGGCGCGTGACCTGCCCGGAATTACTTGGTTCGCCGTGACGTGCGAGAACCTCGAGTCCATCCATAATCACTCTGCTTGGGGGATGCACGAGGAAACCGTCGTGTCGGTCCGTTCCGGGGCGTGACTGGCGAGCCGGGCTACGACTCTACGGTCGCGCTCTCACTTGCGTGGGCTTCCGAAGCCAGTGGTGACCGTCCGGGCGCTTGGCGCTTGGTGCGGCAGATGCAGCACGACGCGCCAGAAGACTGGACCGGCTGGTGGGCTGGGGGGGTTCTGGCGTTGGCCGACGGCGACGCCGAAGAGGCCCTCGAGGCCCTGTCCCGGGCGGCGAGGCTCAACGAGCACCGGGTGGAGATTGCCGTCAATATCGGAATCGCCCAATGGTTGACAGGCCATCCTCGGGATGCCCGTCGGAGTCTGGCGCACGCTGCTTCGGTCTCGACGGGCCACGTCCGGGCCACGGCGTGCCTCGGGGTCGCACACCTCGTCGCGGGCCTAGACGTCGAGGCGGAACGTACGCTGTCTCGCGCGGCCTCTGCGGGGGGCGATTCCGGAGTCGGCAGCGTCGGCCTCGGCGTCATGTGCGCCCGCCGGAAGCAATGGCCTGAAGCCGAACGCTGCTTCCTTGCCGTGGCGCCTGCTGACGGCGCACGGCGGGCTGCCTTGGCCAATCTTGCCCATCTCTGGCGCCTGCGCGGTATGCTGGACGAGGCTTCACGCTGTGCGCGCGAGGCGGCACGGCTGGAGCACTGGCCGGAAATCCCTTGGGAGGGCTGGAAGCTCGCCCTGGCACCTGTGGATCGCGTGGTGGAGGAATCGACCTGATGGCGTGGATTCCCGTTCTTGCGGCCAGTCTCGTGCCGTGGGTCGGTGATGGTGTGGTTGCTGCCCTGTCGGCTGGCGAGAAGGCTCGCCTTGAGGCTGGCGAGGTGCTGGTACAGGTCGAGCGTGCCGACGCGCCGGTCAAGCGCTTTCAGGTCGTTGGCGACATCGAGTCGCCCGTGGCGGAGGTCTGGGCTGCCTATACGGACTTTGACCATTACGAGCAAATCTTCGATATAACGAAGTGTCGTGTCGAGCGTCGCGATGGCCCTACTCTGCAGGTTTATTCGTACCTGGCCCTTGTCTGGCCCATCGGGCCGCGCTGGGTCATCAACGAGACGCGCCTCGAGCAGGATGTCTGGCGGTTTACCTACAACAGGGTGCAGGGTACGTTCCGCAAGTACGAAGGCGAGTTGCAACTGACCGAACTCGGGCCTCGTCGGACGCGGGTGCGTTTCGCGGCCCGGATTGATCCCGACTTCCCGGCCGTACCGATTTTCCTGCTCGACTGGGTCCAGTACCGGCAGTTTCCGACCGCCATCACCCACGTGCGCGAATGGCTTCGGCGCAAGGGAGATGCCGCGGGTGCGGGCAATCGACCGAAGGGTTGATGGACGGCGGCCGGAGAACTGTCGGGGCGCATCACGCCCCCGGCAACGCCACCAGGCGAGACGGGATGCTTGAGGCCGCCTCGATCCGCGCGGCCCATTCCGCCTTGTCCGGCCGCCCCAGCAGGCCGAACATGTAGTTCTTGTAGGCCTCGACTCCGGGTTGATCCAGCGGATTGATGCCTTCGAGCCAGCCCTCGAGCACTGTCGAAAGCTCGCAGGTGTAAAGGAACTGACCCAGGTGGAAGGCGTCCAGCGTGGGCAGGGTCCACGTCATGGACGGTCTGCCTGCGGCGTGCCATGCCTGGCTGGTGCCTCGGCGGGCCATATCCAGCATCTCGCCCAGGCTGCGGCCCGCCACGTAATCCAGGGCGTCGCGATCGGGGGGGGCGACGGGCACGACGGGATCAGGCGCCCAGTGGGCGACCCTGAGGTGGCTCACGACGGCGTTGGGGGCACCTTCCTGAATCTGCTGCCCCCGTGCGTGCAGGTCGCGGGTATTGACCATGGTCAGCGGCACACGGCCGCCACCTTCCTTGCCGAGGCTCTCCGAGACCAACTGGTCCACCCACCCCCCGATTCCCTCGAGCGCACGGCCCCAGCACGAAAGCACGGAGAGATGCCGACCGGCTCGCCGCGACAGGACCTGAAGCACGGCATGCAGGAGGGCGGGATGGTCCATCGGATCAACGGGGCTGTACAAGGCGACGGAACGCGCTCCTTCCAGCAGGGCACGCACGTCGATGCCGGCAATGGCTGCCGGCAGCAGGCCTACGGCGGAGAATACCGAGTACCGTCCCCCCACGTCCGGGGGAATCACCCACGACTCGAGGCCCTCTGCCTCGACCTGAGCACGCAGCAGGCCCGATGCCGGGTCGGTGGTGGCGACGATGCGGCTGGCGGCTTCGTCTCCGTAGACCGCCCGCATGCGCTCGCGCACCATCCTGTAGGCAACGGCCGTCTCGAGCGTGGTCCCGGACTTCGAGATGACATTCACGGTCACGTCCTCGGCGACGTTTCCGGGGCGCGTCGTCGGCATCAGAGCGAGCAGACCATCGAGCGAACGTGGATCGAGGTTGTTGCCTTCGAAGAGCAGGCGGGGCCTGCCGGACCGCGCCTCGCGATCGAGTTCTTGGCGCCAGGGGTGTCCGAGGGCCTGGACGAGCGCTGCCGCGCCCAGGTAGGACCCGCCGATTCCGAGCACGATGTGCCTGTCGCCCAGGGCCGCCAGGCGATCGGCCGTCGCCTGCAACCGCGAGACCTCGGCGAGCATGGTGCCGGGCAGGTCGAGAAAGCCGAGGAAGTCGGCGCCGCGCCCTTGGCGGGCCTGCAAGTCAGCCCAGACGCGTAAGGCCTCGTGGCGCATGGCCGAGATGGCATTGTCGTCAAGACCCTGTTCCGTGCCGGCGACCTCGGGCCGAAGGCCCGTCCAGTCCAGTGTGACGCCCGGGGCGGACTTTTCCGGATGGTCGACCATGGGCAGCACTCCTCGTGCGGTAAACTGGCACGAAGAGGAGTCTAGCAGACGTGACCAAGCGCATTGCCGTCCTGACCGGCGGGGGAGACGCCCCCGGGCTCAACGCCGTGATCCGCGGGGTGGTCAAGACCGCCATCGCCACTTATGGCTGGGAGGTGCTCGGGTGCAGGGATGGCGGGGAGGGCATGCTTTCCAAGGATTTCCTGCCACTTGACCTGGATGCCATCCGGGGTATCGCGGCCCGTGGCGGCACGATACTGGGCACGACGAACCGCGGCAATCCATTCCGATATCCCGTCAAGGGCCCGGACGGCACGACTCTGGTCGACCGGAGCGACGAGGCGGTTGCCAATCTGCGCGAGGCCGGCGTTGATGCCTTGGTCTGCATCGGGGGCGATGGTGGACTGCGCATTGCCCATGCCTTCGCCAAGAAGGGCGTCCGCGTCGTCGGCGTGCCCAAGACCATCGACAATGACCTGCCGTGCACGGACCAGACGTTCGGCTTCGACACGGCCATCCAGACCGCCACCGAGGCCATCGATCGCCTGGTGACGACGGCCGAGGCCCACCACCGCTGCATGGTGGTCGAGGTCATGGGCCGCGATTCGGGCTGGATTGCGCTTCACTGCGGCATCGCCGGATCGGCCAATGCCCTCCTGCTGCCCGAGATTCCCTTCGACCTTGCCAAGGTGGCGGCCTTCGTGCGGGAGCGTGGTGCCGGTGGCAAGGACTACAGCATCGTCGTCGTTGCCGAGGGTGCCAAAGTTGCCGGTGAGGACGTGGTCCTGCTCGAGGAGAATGAAGCGGCCGGCATCCGGCGTCTTGGCGGCATCGGCCAGCGTGTCGGGGCCTACATCGAACGGGAGACGGGGGTCGAGACGCGCGTAACGGTGCTTGGGCACGTGCAGCGCGGCGGTTCGCCTTCCTCCCTCGATCGCGTGCTGGCGACACGCTACGGGGTCGAGGCCGCGCACTTGATTGCCCGCGGCCAGTTCGACCACATGGTGGCCCTGCGTGGTCAGGACATCGTGCCCGTTCCCCTCTCCGAGGCGACCAGTTCCATCAAGACGGTTGATCCCGAAAGCGCGCTGGTCCGTAATGCTCGAGACCTGGGCATCTGCTTCGGGGACATCGTACCGAGCCTGCTCGCGACGCGGGGATGACGGTCGGCCACAGGTCCTTGCCCGGGGCGACCCGTGATGAGGCATTCGGGGACTGGGCGGCAGGTTTGGTCCTGCCGCCACCCCTGTCCGTGCCCCTCGATGAGGCGGCGGGATGCGTGCTGGCTGTGCCGGTAGCGGCGCGCTTGTCCGTGCCTGCCCGGGATGAGGCCGCGTGTGCCGGCTTCGCTGCACGTACGGAGGATCTGGATACCGTTCCCGTGCGCTTGTTGCCTGCTCCGAGGGCTTCCGCGCGTCTTGCCGCTGGGCACGTGCGTGAGGTGGGTGCGGGAGATCCGTTGCCAGATGGGGCCGACGTGGTTCTGCCCAGTGCGTTCGTTGTCCGTGAGGGTGACGAATGGCTGGCCCGCGTGGCGCCCTCGCGCGGTTCCTTCGTGCGGCAGGCAGGTGAGGAACGGGCCGCCGGGGACGCGATATTTCCGGCAGGCACATGCCTGTCTGCCGAGTCCCTTGCCCAGTTGGCACGCGCAGGCTGGGGCGAGGTCATGGTCTTGCCCCGGCCGCGCGTGGCCACGCTTCTCGTGACGGACCGAGAGGTCAACCCCTCGGCTTGTGATGGCGCGGGAGCGGCCCCCGAGGACCGAGGGCCCTGGTTGCACGCCATGATGGCCGAATATGCCCACCCTCCCCTGCGGCTCGGATGGGCCCGACCCGATGACGCCGATTTGCCGGGTCGGGTCGAGGCGGCGGTCGAACTCGTCGATCTGCTGATGATGCCGGCCCGGCATCCCGAGGCCCTGGCGAGACGCCTGCAACCATGTCTCGGTGCCGGCACGTGCGTGCTGGACTTGCCCGGCGAGTCGGGACCGTCCTGGGTGGTCAGGCAGGGCGCGCGTCTCGTCCTCGTCACCCCCCTGGATCCCTGGGGACTCGCTGCGGGTCTTGATTTGCTTGCCTTGCCGGTATTGCGGCGTCTGGCGGGTTTGGAGGACCTTGTCCTGCGCCCCGGTGCCCCGGATCCCGACCGTGTGGCACCGGAGGCCCTGTGGTGGCCCTGCAGGCTTGATGACGCACTGCCGCGCCCGCTTGATCGCGGGGAACCCCCGGTCGTGGACGCGTGGCTGCATCCCGACGGTACGGCCCACCTCGTAAGTGGTTAATTTCGGGTTAAACATGTTCATTTGCTGTCAAATCCGCTGATTTGCAGCTGGTGCAGGCGCAACCTCCTCCCGCTTTTGGGGCACGATACATTAAGGTGGCCCTTGTCGGTCCGAACCCTGCTCTCCTTTTCCCCCCGAGGAGTTTTCCATGCCGAAGATTGATCGTCCCGAGAGCGTCCAGCCGAAACCCAAGGCGGGCCAGCCGCCCAAGGCCCCCGCCCCGGCCGAGAAGGCGCCCCGCAAGGAGCGCGGCGAAAAGGTGCAGATCTCGCCCGAGGCGCGCGATCCCAATCGCACGGGTGCCATGATCAAGCTTCTTGCCGGCACCCTGCAAGCGAAGGATGCCGCCGAGGCGGCCAAGGCCGAGATGGCCCGCCGCGATACCCTCGATAAGGCGCGTGCGCAGGCCGGCAAGGCATTTGCCGACGCGACACGGTCGGCCCGGGGCCTGTTGTCGGTTGCCGAGGCCAAGGCTACGGGTCTTGCGGATCGCAAGGCCAAGACCTCCGAGGCGGCGGACCACCTCGAGGCCGCTGCCAAGCGTCTGGCTGATCTGGACCCTTCCGCCCAGGCGGCGTCCGCGGATGTACTCGAGCGCCTGCAGGGCCGGGTCGACGAGCTCAAGGGTCAGATTGCCGTTCAGGAAAAGGCTGTGGCGGACGCCAAGGACAAGCTGGCCGCGGATCGCAAGGCCTTGGACGAGGCACTCGGCAAGGCCAAGGACGAGAAGGCCTTGGGACGTACGCTCCGTAGTCTGACCGAGGCCTACGCGGACATTGATGCACGGGTCAAGGATCTGCCCTCTGATGCGGCCAAGGATGTCCGCACTGAGTCCGAGGCCCTGCGCAAGGTGATTCACCGGGCAATGGTCGCCCACGCGGACAAGTCGGCGATTTCGGAGCCGGACAATGCCTATCTCTTCGGGCGTCCGGGCAAGGCCTTCAAGGAGCACCTGCGGCCGGTCGAGGACTGGTTGGCAGGGCCCGCCGCGCCGGTCAGCGCCGATAAGCGCAAGGCCATCGTGGAGCATCTGCAGGAACTCGACGAGGCCCTGGAAGATGTTAAGGACCCCTTGCTCAAGCAGGCGGCCAGCGAGGTCGTTGCGGACATCAGCGCCAAGGCCTTCGCTCGCCTCTCGGGCGCCCAGTAATCAGCCGCGCCAGTAGCCGCGCTGTCGCACCAGCTTTAGTGCCCGCTCGAAGTCCTCCGGAAGGGGGGCTTCGAACTGCATGGGTCGGCCGTCAACAGGGTGTGCCAACGCCAGGCGGACGGCATGGAGTAGTTGGCCTTCGAGCCGCATCGGGCTTGATCGTGTCGCGGGTCCGTAGACTGGATCTCCGATGACGGGATGGCCGATGCTGGCCATGTGGACGCGGATCTGGTGCGTGCGCCCCGTGTCGAGTTCGAGTTCGAGCAAACTCGCATCGCGGAAGGCTTCCAGCGTCGTGTAATGCGTGACGGCACGCTTGCCGCCTTCCTGAATGGCCATGCGCTTGCGGTCGACGGGATGGCGGCCGATCGCTCGGTCAACGGTTCCCGTTGCCGCTGCCGGACGGCCGTGGACCAGCGCCATGTAGGTACGCTTGATGCGACGATCCTGCAGAGCCCGGCACAGGGCCAAGTGGGCTGCGTCGTTCTTCGCGACCACCAGTAGGCCGGTAGTGTCCTTGTCGAGGCGATGGACGATGCCCGGGCGCAAGGTGCCCCCGATGCCCGACAGACCGTCGAGTGCGTGCAGCAGCCCATGAACCAGCGTGCCTTCCCACGAGCCTGGCGCCGGATGGGTGGCGACTCCGCGAGGCTTCTGGACGATTGCCAAGGAGTCATCCTCGTGGAGAATCGTCAGCCCCATATCCTGCGGAGCAACCTCGTAGGGGCGAGCGGCCGGCCAGGTGGCAACCACGGCCTCCCCACCCTTCAGGCGCAGCCCGGCCTTGGGCAGCTTGCCGTCCACAAGGACGTGGCCTTCCTGGATAAGGGCCTGAATCCGGGCACGAGAACCATCCGTGACCAAATTTGCCAGAAGGAGATCGAGCCTGATGCCTGCATGTTCCGCAGGCACCAGGTATTCGAAATCGGGACTCAACCCTCGGTCGGACGGCGGCCGCGACCCGGGATCACCGCCTTGGCCTTGGCCACCAGCGAGCCCAGCTTGCTGGCTGGTTCGGAGGCCTCTGCTCCGGCCGCTTCCGTTGCCGCCACGGTCGATTCCGGGCTTGCCAAGCGCCGCGTACCTCGCTTTGGCTTGGGCTTGTCCACAGGTGCAACCTCGGTTGCCTCGGCTTCCTCTACGGAAGTCGCCGTGGCGACAGGCTCCTCGACCGTCACCGCAGTTGCGACCTCGGCCACGATCGTCGTGGCCGACTCATCAGCGGCTACAGAGGCCTCCTGCACCGCGACAGGTTCAGGCTCCTGTCCTACCGGAACCATCTGCATGATGCCGGGAGCGATCTCCCTCATCACCATCTGGGGGCGACTGCCCGTTGCCCGGGGACGATAGGGCTCCGTCCGGGTGACAGGACCCACCACGGGCCGGGGCGGCGTCAGGCCCTTGGGCAGCTTGGGGGCACCCTTGTCTTCCGCTGCGGGTTGCGGAGCGGTCACCACAGGCGCCTGCACGGCGACAGTGGCCACAGCCGGCGCCGGTTCCGCAGCGGGACGCGCGAAGCCCGAACCCGGGCGCACGCCCGGTCTGACGAAGCCGGGACCCTCATCAGGCCCTCCCGCTACTTCCGATGCGGCCGCCACGGGGCGATCCCGATCCCGGTCACGATCTCGGCCGCGATCGCCACGGCCACGCCCACGGCGGCGGCGGCGGCGGCCACGGCGTTCGCCATCGTCTCCGCCCTGATTGTCCCGATCCCCAGCGGAGCCCTCGGACTCGTCCTCGTCGCCCGCATCCTCGTCATCGTCGAGCGTCATCACCTCGACAACGGGCATGGAGATGTCATCGCCGCCTGCGTCGGCACCCTCGTCGTCCGAATCTTCGTCTTGGGACCGCTCGTCCCGTCCGCGCCCACGTCCACCACGGCGGCGGCGGCGACGGCGACGGCCACCCTCGCGCTCCTCCTCGTTCTCTTGCCGCGAGGCGTGGCTCGCTGCAGGGGCTGATGAACCCGAGCCGCCCTCGACCACCTCGAAGGACCCGGAGTCGCCCACGGCGGCACCCAGCAGATCCTCGGCCTGGAGGCCTTCCTCGTCCTCGCTGCCGGTATCGGCAGTCAAGACGGGCACGACGACGCCAGTCCGGAAGACGTCATTGCGGTGGCGACCGGCGCCCTTGCACGTATTGCAGACGGTCGTCAGCTGCTCGACCAGACTCTGGCCCTGGCGACGACGCGCGACCTCGATCAGGCCGTGCTCCGAAAAGGACGCGGAGATCTGCGGACGACTCTTGTCAGGCCGCAGGGCATCCTCCAGCGCACGATGCACTTTCTGGCGGTCCTGCGCGTAATCCATGCTGATGAAGTCGATGATGATGATGCCGCCGATGTCGCGCAGGCGAATCTGACGGGCAATCTCCTGGGCAGCCTCGAGGTTGGTGCGGAGCACCGTGTCCTGCAGGCTCTTGCTGCTCGTGAGGCGTCCCGAGTTGACGTCGATGACGCTCAGGGCCTCGGTAAGCTCGATGACGATCGAGCCGCCCGACGGGAGGCGCACGGTCTTCTGGATGGCTTGCTCCAGTTCGTGGCCGATGCGGTAGGCGCTCATGATGTCCTTGCCGCGGTGGAGTTCGAGGCGCTCCACCATGTCGGGCATCCAGTCCTGCAGGATGGTCTTTGCCTTGGCAAAGCCCTCCTCCGTGTCGATGACAAGCTTGTCGATGTCGGCCGACACCCAGTCGCGGATGACGCGGGTGATCAGGTCTTGATCGCGGTGCAGCAGGGCCGGCGAGGGACGCGTCTGGGCCTCGTGCAGGATGGCCGCCCAGCGTTCGATCAACTCGTCGACATCCTTGCGCAGTTCCTCTTCGGAAGCACCGACGGCTTCGGTACGGACGATGAGGCCGTGGCCGGGGTCCTTCAGGTCGGTGGCGATCCGCTTTAGGCGATCCCGCTCCTTGCCTTCGGTGATCCGGCGCGAGATGCAGACCCGATTGTCATGCGGAACGAACACGAGGAAGCGCCCGGGTACCGAGATGCGGCCAGAGAGCCTGGCACCCTTCGTGCCGGTCGGCGCCTTGGCGATCTGGACGAGCACGCGTTGCCCGGCGTCGAGGGGCTTCTGCTTGCCGTGGCGGCGGTTGTGCTCCGCCGGCATGTCGGCAGTGTGGATGAAACCGTTCTTGTCATGGCCGATGTCGATGAACATGGCCTCGATGGCCGGAACGATCGATTCCACGCGGCCGAGGATGATGTCGCCGACGAACTGATCGCCTTGGCGCATGATGAATTCGGCGGCCTTGCTGCCCTCGAACACGACGGCGAGATTGTTGTTCTCGCTGATGACGATCTGTTTGCTCACACGGCCTCCTTAGGCTGCGCGCGACCCCGCCGTCCTGCGGTGACAACGGGATGCCGAGCCTGGCCTCGGGGGCCAAGGTCGCGCCGACCGATGTTGCAGGGCGCCGTGAATAATGGGTCTGGACCCTCGACGGTCGCGACCGCGGCTTTGTGGTGCCGACGTCCAGCGGACCGTGGGTTCGGGTGGGTGGATGGGATCGGGGGATTTTCGCGCTCCAACCGCAAGGGGAGCCGCGCAGAAAACCCATAGGAACGTTAACACCGCCCATGGGGCCTGTCAAGAATGGCGTCAGGCCCGTACACTGGTGCCAGCATGCGGATCATGGGCATCGACCCCGGCTTGGCGACGGTGGGCTACGGCTTGGTGGACACTTCCCGCCCCAGGTACCCCGCCTGCGTCGCTGCCGGTGCAGTCGTGACGGCACGGGATCTGCCGATTGCCGAGCGCCTGCTCGAGATCCAGCAGGACCTCGACGGGCTGCTGCGCGAGTACCAGCCTGACGAGGTCGCGGTCGAGGACCTGTTCTTTGTCAACAACATCACGACGGGGATGCAGGTGGCCATGGCCAGGGGATGCATCCTGGCGACCCTGGCCTCCCGGGGGCTGGCCGTGCATGCCTACGTGCCCATGGCGGTCAAGCAGGCGGTGACGGGTTCGGGTCGGGCTCCGAAGCGCGAGGTGCAGGAGGCGGTGCGCCAGATGCTCGGTCTGGAGCGAATTCCCAAGCCCGATGATGCCGCCGACGCCTTGGCCGTGGCCCTTTGCCACCAACAGCACCGCGGCCTTCGTAACCTGGTGCCTGGACGGGCCGAGGGGGCAAGGGGCCGATGATTGACCATCTGCAGGGGCAACTGGTCGAGGTCGACGAAGACAGCCTCGTCCTGGCCGTCTCCGGCGTGGGCTACCGGGTGCAGTGTGGCGCGAGGCACCTCGCGATGCTGCCGGGCCCGGGCCATGAGGTGCGCGTGCTGACACAACTGGTCCACCGAGAGGACGAGATGGCCCTGCTCGGCTTCGCGTCGCCCGAGGACCGGCGTATGTTCAAGCTGCTGTCCGGGGTCACGGGGGTGGGCAACAAGGTGGCCATGGGGCTGCTGGGCCTGCTGACGGCCGCCGAGATTGCCCGGGCCATTGCGGATGACGATCCGCGTACCCTGGCGCGGGCGCCCAAGGTCGGTGCCAAGCTCGCCCAGCGCCTCGTGGTCGAGCTGAAACCCCGCGTGTCCGGCCTGCCGCTGGTGTTGCCCGAGTCACTTCCCGTGCCGGGGGAAGCCTGGCGCAGGGCCATCGAGGACGCGCTGGTCGGCCTCGACGTCCAGGTGCAGGAGGCGCGTGCGGCCGTCGCCAGCCTGGATGCCGATCGCGGCTTCGAGGAGGGTTTCCGTCAGGCCATGCGCCTCGTCCAAGGCCTGAGGCCCTAGGCGCTCACGAAGGGATTCGCGACCTGCTCCTCGCCGATGGTGGTGGCCGGGCCGTGCCCCGCGATGACACGCGTTTTGCCCGGCAAGGCGTAGAGCGTGTTCCGGATGGAACGCGCAAGCGTCTGAGCGGAGCCGCCCCAGAGATCCGTCCGGCCGACGCTGCGTCGGAAGAGCGTGTCCCCGGCACATACCAAGTCCGCCTCGGACACATGCAGGCAACACGACCCCGGAGTGTGGCCGGGCGTGTGAAGGACCGTCCCGGTGACGCTACCCGCCTCGAGCCTCTCCCCGTGGCCCGCATGCATGTCCGGTCGGCACGGGTCCTCGACCTGGAAGCCGAACATCCGCGCCTGGACTTGTGTCGCTTCCCAAAGGGGCATGTCGGCTTCATGCAGCACGACGCGTGCGGCCGGAAACCGTTCCTTCAGGCGTCGGGTCGCCATGTAGTGGTCGAGGTGGGCGTGGGTGTGAAAGAGAATGGCCGGCTCGAGGCCAGCCTCCTCGAGTCGCGCGAGGATGCCGGCCGCTTCGTCGCCGGGGTCGACCACGATGGCCTTGCCCGTTGCAGGGTCGCCCACGATCGTGCAGTTGCACCTGAAGGCGCCCACGGCAAAGGTCTCGAGGTACATGGGGCGCATGCTAGCATGAGGCCATGAGAGCCCAGCGCCGCCGCCAAGGGGCCACGGCGTGACCGTCGTCCGCGCGGTCGGTGACCCGGGCGAGCCGGACCAATCGGCGCGTGCCGTCGACCCTCCGGTGCGCCAGGCGCGCCTGCTTTCGCCAGAGGCGACAGCCGAGGACGGAGGACCGGCGAGCACGCGCCCAACGGCACTTGTCGACCTGGTCGGCCAGCCCGAGGTCAAGGCGCAGCTGCAGGTCGCGCTCACGGCAGCGCGTCAGCGGGGAGAGGCACTCGAGCACCTCCTGCTCCACGGTCCACCGGGCCTTGGCAAGACGACCCTGGCCCAGATCGCGGCCTACGAGATGGGATCGCGGTGCCATGTGACGTCTGCGCCCGGTCTCGAGCGCCCTCGGGACCTCGCCGGCTTCCTTGCGCGGCTCGAGCCCGGGGATGTCTTGTTCATCGATGAGATTCACCGGCTGACGCCGGTTGCCGAGGAGTTGCTCTATCCGGCCATGGAGGACTTCGTGCTGGACCTGGTGCTGGGCAAGGGCACGACGGCGCAGATCCGCCGCGTACCCTTGCCGCGCTTCACGCTGGTCGGCGCGACGACACGTGCCGGTGCGCTGTCCAGCCCTTTGCGCCATCGCTTCGGTCTCGTGGCGCGCCTGCGATTCTATGCGCCCGAGGACATGGCCGCGATCCTGCTGCGTGAAGCCGGCCTCCTGGGCCTGGACCTGCAGCCGGAAGGTGCCGTCGCGATTGGCAGTCGTTCGCGGGGCACGCCCCGTGTCGGCTTGCGGCTGCTTCGTCGGGTGCGGGATCACGTGCAGGTCCGCGATCCGGGGCCCATCGATGAGGCCCGGGCGACAGCCGCCCTCGCGCACCTCGAGATTGACGACCGCGGTCTCGACGATCTCGACCGGGAGGTCCTCGCGACGTTGCTGGTGGCGCATCGGGGCGGCCCTGTCGGCATGGAGGCGCTGGCCGCCGCCGTCGGCCTCGAGGCCGCGACGCTCGAGGATGTCGTGGAGCCCTATCTCATCCAGGCGGGCTTCCTCCAGCGGACGCCTCGAGGGCGCCAGGCGACCCCGCTGGCGTGGAGGCACATGGGCCTTGGCCCCGATCCCGGCGGCCAGGAGTCGCTGGCATTCCCGTCCTGAGCGTGGTTCGGTCTATAATGGCCCATGGTGGTGCGCCCCGGCGCACCCGGGCGATGGCGCCCGCAGGCTGCGAGCGCTTCCGGTCAACGACGAGGACAGGCTTTCATGGGTAGATCGATGGCGTACTTCAAGGGCAGGGTCGTGCCCGTGGAAGATGCCCGCATCTCGATCATGGCCCACGGCTTCAACTACGGGACCGGTTGCTTCGAGGGCATTCGGGCCTACTGGAACGAAGAGCAGGGCGAGATGTACCTGCTGCACGCCCACGAGCATTTCCGGCGGATGGCCCGCAACGCGAAGATCCTCTTCATGGAGCTGCCCGACACGGTGGAGTCCATGGTGGCGCGGTCGGTCGAACTGGCGCGTGCCACGGGCTATCGTCAGGATATCTACCTGCGGCCGACGCTTTACAAGGGGGACGAGATCATCGGCGTGCGCCTGCACGGCCTGAATGACGAGTTCCATATCTACGCGGCGCCGATGGGCAACTACGTCGACACGGCGCGCGGCCTTCATCTCGGGACGTCCTCGTGGCGGCGCATCGACGATACCGCCGTGCCTGCCCGGGCCAAGATCATCGGTGCCTACATCAACAGCGCCCTGTGCAAGACCGAGGCCGTCATGAACGGCTTCGACGAGGGCCTGTTCCTCAATCCGGACGGCCACGTCTGCGAGGGATCTGCCGAAAACTTCTTCATGGTGCGCGATGGCGTCCTGATCACCCCCGGCGTTGCCGACAACATTCTCGAGGGGATCACGCGCAGCAGCATCATGGAAATCGCGGACCGCGAGTTCGGCATCAAGACCGTTTCCCGTGCCATCGACAGGACCGAGGTCTACGTGGCGGACGAAATCTTCATCTGCGGTACCGGTGCCCAGCTGGCGTGGGTCAGCCATGTCGATCATCGGGCCATCGGCACGGGCCAGATGGGGGCTCTGACGGCCCGTATCCGCGAGGTCTACTACCAGGCCGTCCGGGGTTCCCTTGCCCGCTACCATCACTGGCTGACTCCCGTGCTCGGGGCTCCGGCACCGACCGTCGGCACCAAGCGCTAGGCGCTCTCCGGGCGTCCGGCGGGGGCTTAAACCAACCTTTGGAGAAGCTTGAACGACGCTCAACCCTCGAGAGGCAAGATGGCATCGGGAAACCCCGATAGACAGAACAGGATTAACTCGTCTTTAATCGGCGAGGTCGAGGGGGGTCTCGAAATGGTCGGTCAGTCGGTCCTTCGCAAGGTTGCACTCCTTGCTCTGGGTTCCGTCCTGCTCGCAGGGTGCGGGGGGCGCACCGCGACGGTGGCGTTGCCCGACGATCGCTTCTCGGGCGGTTCCTCGATGCCCGTCCAGAACGTGGCGACCGGAACGGTCACCGGGCGCGTGATCGATGCTCGCACCGGCCTCGGCATCTCGGATGTCCGTGTCGAGACCCAAGGCCTCCAGGCCGGCCAGCCCATCCGTACGGACGGCAGCGGTCGCTTCACCATCACCGGTGTCCCCGCCCAGCGCGTGCGCCTCGTCGTGGACAAGCCCGGCTACACCTTCCTGCAGGGCGGCGGCGACGTCCTGGTCGACGTCCTGCCCGGTGGCACCGTCGCGGCCGCAGACATCCGCCTGACGGCCCAGATTGATGCGCTGCCGAATGCCTTCATCGTGGCGATGGGCAACCTCAATCGGCCCCGTTCGCTGGCCATCGACCCGGCCTATGCCGAGGACAACCGTGGCGCCCAGAGCCTTTACGTCCTGTCCTTGGACAACTACCTGCTGTTCGGCAACATCACGACTCCGGTGCAGGTCTGGGCCATCAAGAAGCTCAACCTCGGCGGCGGTATCGAGAACACCTTCGGTCGCGCCCTGTGGACCAACGAGTTGATGAACCCCACCGGTCTCGCGGTGGATCGCGGCGGCAACCTCTTCGCCGCCGATGCCGGCCGCGACACCGTGCGCAGCTTCACTTCGGTGGGCGCCTCCAACCCCAAGGGTGCGTTCGAGAACCTCTCGAAGCCGACCGACGTCGAGGTCCTGCGCAACGGCATGGTGGCCGTGGCCGTCGGTGGTGAGGGCAAGATCCAGCTTCTCGACGCTACCCGCCAGCCTGCTCGGGACGCGGCCGGCCGGACCCTCGCGCCCATCGCTGCCGGTGGTGGTGTCAAGGGTCTGACCTCGGACGCCAACAATGATCTCTACTTCATCGACGACACGGCCGCCGCCGGTGGCGTTGTCCGCAAGGTCAACCTGCAGGGCCAGGTGCTGATGCAGTTCGGCTTCCGGGGTGGCCGGGGCGCCGGCTACTTCGAGCGTCCGACCGACCTCGCCGTGGACCCCCGCAATGGTGATCTCTACGTTGTCGACAGCGGCAACAACCGGGTCCAGCGGTTCAACCGCGACGGCGCCTTCCTGTCCGAGTTCGGCGGGATGGGTGCGGGCTCTGGCCAGTTCAACCAGCCCTCCGGCATCGCCGTCGACCGTGATGGTTTCGTCTACGTGGCCGACACCAACAACAACCGCATCCAGAAGTTCGCGCCTTCCAAGTCGCCTTTCGCCAACTTCTGATCGACGTCCGGGCAAGGGCGGGGTTCCTTCGGGAATCCCGCCCTTGTCGCATTGGCAGGTGTCCGGGGAGGGCGCGCGGCCTCCAATACCGTCGCGCATGGGGCATCATGGATGCGCGATTGCGATCCGGAGGGCGTTCAGGGTGGGTGATGCGTGGACTTGGCTGGGATGGGGCCTGACCCTTTTGCTGGCCCTTGCGGTGGTGGTGCTCGTGGTGCCGGCGACCCGGTTGCGTATCAGCACCTGGGTCGGGCCTCGGCTCGCCGCCAGCTACCAGAAGCAGATCGGCAAGCAGTTCAAGTCGGCCTATCCTGGGCTGTACGCCCGATTCTCATGGCTGCAGCCCTCATCGGCCAGCCAGGACCTGCTGCAGGGGGCTTTTCGTCAGATGCCACCCACCGAGGCCCAGCGCCTGATCGGGGAGTTCCAGAGGCTGGCCGGAAACCTGGAGCAACGCCATGACGAGCTCGCTCCCTTCGTCGCGGCCATTCGTGCCCAGGATGCGCAGAAGCAGGCCTCGGCCCTGCAGGCCCTCATGAAGCTCAAGGCGGATCGACGTCAGGCACTCGAGAAGGATGTCCTGTGGGCCTACGACCAACTGCATGGTCGCTTTCCGAAGTGGGTCAAGCTCGTCGAGAGTCGGCTGCGCCCCGGCGCCTGACGCCGATTCAGGCGCCGGACATGTAGTCCTCGTGCCGGAAGCCGCATGTCGTGCAATGCAGCTTCCAATAGTGCTCGTCGAAGTCCGAGACCAGTGTTTCCTTGCCGCACGTCGGGCATGTGCGGCTGCCCGTCCGCATCACATGCAGCACCAACTGCTCCATGGCCCTGTCCTGGTTCGGATCCAAGCGTTCGCCTCCAAGATGCAGGTCGTCGGTTCGCCGCCTGCGCCACCAGAATGCTACAATTCCCCGTCGGGAGCCGTGACGGTTGGCCCAAAGGTCTGCCCGGTAGTCCCCGGGAGGTTACGATGGAAGCGATGCAGCGCGAAGCACTCGTGGCAGCCCTGCGCAAGGCGGCCGATCAGCTGGCGGCTGCGTCTTCGCCGGCGCTCGTCCGCAAGGATGTGCTGGCAGCCTGCCGCAAGGTGCAGGAAGCGTTTCTCGCCCTTGGTTTCGACGAACTGGCCTCCCGCAAGCGTATTGTCTACTTCCTGCGGTCGATGGAACTTGCCAACGGTGTCGTGGGTGCGCGTACGGCACAGCGCCTGCTGGTCCGGACCTTCGAGGAAGAAGCCGAGCTGGCCGAAAAGTGGCTTGTCGATAACGACCTGCTCTCCGATCACGGCGACGAGGGCATCCTTCTGGCCGAAGCCGGTATCCAGTACCTGACCCAGCATCGGGCGGAGTTCCCCGTGCTGGGTGGTGGCGAGCGCCGCGGCAATCGGGGCGGCAGGGACTACCAGCATGCCCGCGGGGGACGTGGGGGCGCTGCCCCGTCTCGTCCCGCGCCGGTGGCGGCCACGTCGACCGTACCCGCGCCGGTGGTGGTTCAGGTCGTCGACGTTCCCGCCGAAACGACAGTGGAGCCTCCTGCCGCTGATGCGGCACCTGCGCCCCCCGCGGACGCGGACGCCTAGGCTCGGCAAGGCACCGACCGACTGCCTGGTGGCCAAGCAGTCGGTCTGGAGTGGGCGAGGCGGGATTCGAACCCGCAAGGGACTGGGTCCCGGCCGATTTTAAGTCGGCTGCGTCTGCCGTTTCGCCACTCGCCCGGGTGGTTCAGGCCTTGGCGGCCTTGGCCGGTGTCCTTCCCTCAACGCCCTCAAGGGCGTGTCGGACAGCCTCTGCCGCGACCTCGATGTCGGCTTCCGATCCGGAAAGATAAAGCCTGCCGAACGCCCCGAAGGCCCGGACCTCCAGCAGGTGAATATTGGCGGCTTTCTCAGCCTCGTTGGCTGCAAGCAGTGCATAGCCCGCTGGATGCGTCTCCATCACGAAGTAGGTCTGACCTTCCAGAATCAGGTCGCCATGACGCATGCGATTGACGAGCATCGCGTGGTGCGGGGCAATGCCCGTCAGGGTCTGGGACGAGACCACGGTCGGCGCGAGACGATCCGAGGTCTGCAGGCCCATGTGGTCCAGCATGGCCCGGCCGGCTTCACGCACCATGCCTTGGTCGAAACTGTGCAATTCGAGACATCCGTATTCCCGTTCGACAATCTGCATGCCGGGTTCGACCCGTGCCGCCTTGAGCGCGACATCCGCAAGGATGTTGATTTCGATCCCCGGGGAGATTTCGACGAAAAGCGAGGCCTGTCCTTCCTGGGGCAGGAAGCCCTGCGATACGGTGGCCAGGAAGCCCGCCAACTGGGGCTGCAGCACGTCCAGGTAGACCAAGGTCCGCAGGTCGGCCATCGAGAGCTCCTTTGCGCGGTGCGAACGTGGGGATCGTATGCCTCCGGTCCGAAGGGGTCAAGAATTGGCGTGGCTGACCTGCTAGGATCGCCACATGGTGCGAGAAGAGGCCGGTGGATGCCCGGGTTGCGGTCGTCTGGCGCCCGCGCAGGCGCGCTGTTGCCCGACATGCGGGGCTGTGCAGCTGGCGATTCCGGCCCCCGGCACCGTCCTTCGGGGGCGATGGCAACTGAACGCGCGCCGCTTTTCCGATGCCTGGGGCAGGGCTTGCCATGAGGCGGAGGACGTACGAGTCTTCGGCCGCACTGTTCTGATTCGCCAGTGGGCCCAGCCCTTCGATGACGTGGCGGCTGCCCTGCGTTGGCGTTTGCTCGAGGCCCGTGCGGCCCTCGACGTGCCTTCCCTTCCGGCTTGGTATGACCTGTACGAAGAGGCCGATGCGTGGTGGGTCGTCGAGGCCAAGGTGCCTTGGCCCGCATTGCCGTTCGGTTGGACGGCACCCTCTTCCGGACTGGCCCGGGTCGCCTCGGGCCTCGTCGAGGCCATGGAGGCCCTGCATGCCTGCGGCCTCGATGCGGGTGCTCCGGGGCTGGAGGATCTGCGGCTCGACCCGGACGGCGAGGCCATTCTGCTTGCCCGGGGCAACTGGCGGCGCTGGTCATGGCACCCGCTTGGCCAGGGACCCGAGGTCGAGGATGCCGGGCAATTGGCACGTGCGGATCTCGCGTCGGTCGCAGCCCTTTTGCGCGCGGTCGTCGAAGGCGACCTCGATCCGAATCTCGAGGGCCTTCTGCGCGAGATGGAGGCAGCCCCCTTCCCTGGAGGGCCTGCCGGTGCCTGCTTTCTGGAAGGGCGTCATCTTCTTGCCGGTGCGGCCCGGGCCCCAGGGCCTGTCTCCCTGGCTCCCGAGGTGCTGCCGACCGCCGGGGAACCGACAGCTGCCTGGCGCCTGGCCCCTGCCCTCGACCTGCAATGGCGTCAGCCCTTGGGCGCCGTGGTGGAGGCTGTCGTTCCGCTCGGGCCCGCGCACTTGGGGACATGGGATCGCGAAGGCGTCCTGACGCTCCGGCGTTGGAGCGATGGCGCAGAGGTCTGGTCGCGTCCTGTGCCGGTACCCGGCGACGCTCCGTCAGGTGGGGTATCCTTCGCATCGAGGTGGGTCATGCCGGCCCAGGACACCTTGGTGGCCATGGGATTGCAGACCGCGGAGCCCGAGTGGATCGTCGACATCAGAGGCCTTCGCGCACGAGATCCCTTGGCCGTCGGCTGCGGCTTGCTGATGGTCGCGGACCCGGTGGAGCGCGTGTTCAGGGCGTTCGATGGCTCCGGCCGAGAGGTCTGGCAAGCCGGCTTCGGAAAAGCCCGATCCCATCTGGACGTCGAGGCACTGGATCGTCTGGATGGCAGGGTGCGCTGGTCGGTTCACGAAGACCGTCTGGGTTACGCCTTCAAGGGCAGGATGGGCGTGCTGGACGTCAGGACCGGCCTGTGCCTCTGGGAACAGGACCTGCCTGCCGGCCCTGAGGGCGCCTCGCGACAGGCGCGGGTGTGTCTGGGCGTCGATGTCCTGGTCCTGGCTGACCGGGGGGGACGTGCCTGGATTCGTGATGCGCGGACCGGCGCGCCCATCCGGGAGCAGCCGGCGTTGCCCGGCGACGACGAGGTCGTGCCGCCTGCGATCGTCGAGGGCCTGCTGGTTCTGGCCGCCTCGCCCTGGAAGTGGACCGCGTCGGAACTCGGGACGGGTGAACGCCAATGGGTCCTGCATGTCGGAGGGACGTCCCTTTCGGTCCAGCCTGCCGCATCCGGGCTGCTGGTGCAGGGTGCGGCAGGACCTCTGCTGCGTGTCGAGGGACGCAGCGGCAGGGTGCTCGCGCAGGCCGATCCGGGTTGTGCGATGACCGGCGGACCTTGGTTGATGGAAGATGGAGGCATCCTTACCATCCTTGACGCCTCGGTTCTTGCCGCATTCCGCTAGGATGGTGCCATGAATTTCGAGTCCGCCGTGCTGTCCTTCTGGGTTTGGCTGGTCTCGCTGCAAGCTCCGCCGGGGTCTCCGTCGACAGAGGCGTCGACCGTACGGCACCTCGTCTGTCGACCGCCTGCAGGGACGCTTGCCGACGGCATCTGGGTTTCGGACGAGCTGGCGTCCGGGGTGGCCATCCAGGAGGCTTGGCCCTCGTGGGAAGTGGTCGCACCGGCAGGCACGGGCGTCCAACTGGCCTTGCGATTCCGGACGGAAGCCGCGACCGCGTGGGGGAGTTGGCTGACCGTCGGGCAGTGGGGTGACGATGCGCCGGCGCCGGCAGATGAGTCGACGCAGTCCGCGGGCGTGGTCATCGATGTCGACACGGTCCTCTGCCGTCAGCCCCAGGCATGGGTTCAGTGGCGCGTGATCAGCCGAGGGCGGCCCGATGGCGTTCGGCCTGTCGTCGAGCGCCTGGTCCTGGCCATGGCCGGCAAACCCCTTGGCGGAACAACCTTGCCACCCGATCCGCTCGTCCCCCCTGTCCGGCCTGACTGGCGCGGCATCGTGATGGTGCCCTACCGGGATCAGGGCACGGAGGTGCCGCGGATGAAGGGTTCCCTCTGCTCGCCCACGACCACGTGGATGGCCTTGGCGTCGGTCGGCCGCGCGGAGGGTGTGCTCGAAGACTTTGCCAGTCGGGTCTACGACCCGCGCCACGATCTTTTCGGTGTCTGGCCCCGCGCGACGGCGGCCGCGGCCGAACGGGGCCTGTCCGGTTATGTGACACGCCTTGCCGGTTTGGATGCCCTGCGGGATCATCTCGCGGCCGGCCATCTGATCGGGGCAAGCGTACGTTACGCAGAGGGCCAACTCAAGCGACCGCCTGCATTGGCCGCGACCAAGGGGCACCTGATTCTCCTGAGGGGCATCCGTGCGGACGGTTCGGTCATCGCGAACGACCCGGCCTCGGCCGGTTCGGGCGACGGCTTCGCGTGGCTTCCCGAGGACCTTGCCACCGCCTGGCTGGATCGTTCAGGGGGTGGCATGGCCTATGTCTTCGAGCGGGCCGAGTCGCTCGGGAGCCGGCCTTGATGCGTCTTTCCTTGCTGTTTCCCGCCCTGGTGGTATGTGCGAACCTCGCGATGCCCGCCGCAGCCGCAGGCAGCTCGACGGAGCAACGGGTGCGTTCCTACCTGGGTGTCCGTGGCCATCGCGCCGTCTGCTTCTCGCCGGACGGCCGCTCTTTGGTATTCACCTCGACCGTGACCGGGACGGCCCAACTCTGGACGGTTCCGACCCAAGGGGGCTGGCCTCAGCCGCTGACCCACGAACCCGAGCCTGTCGGCGAGGCGATCCGGTTGCCGGGACGGTACGTGACGACGGTCGATGAAGGCGGCAACGAGCGTCGCCGTCTGGCGTGGCTGCCCCTGGAGGGAGGCGTTCTCCAGCCCTACCCGTGGGCCTCCGGTTCCATTCAGATTCCCGGACCCGTCACCCGGGACGGACGCCTGATGGCCTATGCGACCAACGAACGGGATTCGCGCCGCTTCGATCTGCATCTGCTCGAGCCCGGGACGGGGCGGTCGCGGCGGATTCTCGAGGGCGACGGGACCCTGCAGGCCGCGACATGGCTCAAGGACGGAGAGGCCCTCGTCTATCACCAGGCGCGGACGCCCACCGACGAGGATCTGTATCTGCTCGACCTGCGCTTACGGCAAGTCCGTCCGCTGACGGAGAAGCCGGGGGTTGCCGTCTACCGGGCTGTCCATCGGGCTGCCGATGGTCGCTTGTGGCTTGTCTCCGACGAGGGTCGCGAGTTTGCGGGCTTGGCCACCGTGGACCCATTGCGTCCTCAGGTCCGATTCCTCGGACCCGATGGGCCCGAGACCGTGACCGACCTCGTTCTCAGCGACGACGGCTTGCAGGCAGCCTGGTTGCAGCAGCGTGACGGCTGGTCCGAACTGTGGGTGTCGCAGACCGGGATGGTCAAGCCTCGTCGGATCGAGTCGTTGCCCGCGGGCGTCCTGTCTGGTCCGGTGTGGTCCGCGGACGGCAAGCGCCTGGCCGTGACCCTCTCTACACCGGTTTCCCCACCGGATGCCTGGCTCGTCGACCCGGCGACCGGTGTCAGCAGGCGCGTGACCCATGCCGCTTTGGGCGGCCTTCGGACCGAACGTTTCGTGCGTCCTGACCGCGTGCTGGTGCCCAGCTTCGACAAGCGTCTCGTACCGGCCTGGCGCTATCGGCCCCAGGGCCTCAAGCCCGGCCAGCGGGCTCCGTGGATTGTCATGGTGCATGGCGGGCCAGAGGGCGAGGAGCGTCCTTCGTTCTCGGCGGCCATCCAGTTGCACCTGTCGCGTGGCTGGGGCGTCTTGGCGCCGAACATCCGCGGCAGCACCGGCATGGGGCGGACGTGGACCCACCTCGACGATGGTCGCAAGCGTCCGGATGCGCTTGCGGACATGGCGGCGGTGGGCACCTGGCTGCGCAGGCAGCCTGACGTCGATGCCCGGCGTGTGGTCGTTACCGGGGGCAGCTACGGGGGCTATGTGACCATGGCCTGCCTCGCCTTCCAGCCGGATCTCTGGGCGGGGGGCATCTCCTCGGTCGGCATGAGCAGCCTCGTGACCTTCCTCGAGCGAACCGGACCGTGGCGCAAGGCCTTGCGGGAAGCCGAGTACGGCAAACTGGATCAGGATCGTGAGTTTCTCGTGCATTGGTCGCCCCTGACGCACGTCGATCGCATCCGGGCACCCCTGTTTCTGATTCAGGGGCTTCAGGACCCGAGGGTCCCCGTGGGAGAAGCGCGCCAGATGGCCGAGGCGCTGCGTGCACGGGGCCGTGTCGTACGGTTGCTCGAGTTCGAAGATGAGGGCCATGGGCTGAGCCGTTTGCCCAATCGAATGTCGGCGCTGGACCAGACGCTGCAATTCCTTGATGCGCTGGGACGTTGAATGACTTTTGGCGTCGTCTTTAACGTTCTTTAAACGACTGGCCGGTTCCAGCTTCCGATAACCTCAGGAACAGGAGGTGTCGCGTGCCCCAGTCGATTCAGCGAGGACCCACCCAGGGTGGACGACCTGCCGCTGCCGGGACCGTCACGGTCCGGGACAAGGACACGCTCTGGGGTATTGCCCAGCGCCACCTCGGTGACGGGCGTCGCTGGCGGGAGCTGGAGGCTGCGAATCAAGCCGTTTTGGCCCGGACCGGTGGGCTGATTCACCCCGGCATGACCTTGCGTTTGCCCGGGAGCACCGCCTCCTCGCTTGCCACAGCACCCACGCCCGCCATTCCCGCTGCAGCTTCGCGTCCGGCCGTTCCTGCCTCGACGCCCGCTCCACGCCCCGCGGCCGAGCCTCGTCCGCTGGCGCCCGTGCCGGGCGACAGGTTCGTCCGGTCGCGCGCGCTGGATGAGCAGGGACGTTGGACCAAGGACACCTCAGCTCGCTTCTCGGCGTTCGTTCCGGAGCACGTCAACCGTCTTCGGTCGGCGGGTACCGAGATTGATTGTGCGGACCTGGCCGCCAAGCTCCTGAGCGACTTCTCCAAGCACGAGCAGTTGCCCAATCCGGTGGACCGGGCCGGGACCTGGCATCGCTATGACAAGGCTAATCCCGGTGGCCTGCCGAACGTGCAGGGCCCCACCTACTTCCTGTCCCGGGTCAATGCCGACAACCTCGCCAAGCAATTCACGCGGCCCGTGCCTGACCACGACCGCGACGGCATTGCCGGTGCGGACAGGCGGACCGGGCGCGTCGACCTCGATGACCTCGAGCCCGGGGATATCCTGTTCTATGACTGGGACAGAGACGACACCGTCAACCACGCCGTCAACTATGTGGGTCGCAAGGACGACGGTACGGTGCTCCTCGCTTACGGCTCCTACGACAATCTATCGCGGGATGGCCAGCCCGTGACGTGGGCGACGCTCGACATCACCCCCATCGAGATGCTCGAGCTGAAGCCCGGCTCGGCCGAGTTCGAGAACTGGCTTGGTGATGAGAACAAGCTTTGGGGCGTCCGCCGCTACGCCTTCAGGCCATCGGGCGTGGCGGAAGAGGCCTCGGGGGCAGTCCGGATGTCCGTCCGCTGAACCTGATGGCGTCTTAACTCCGGAGTCCGTGCCGCGGCGAGGGCGGCCAAGGTCAGGATGGCCGCGCCACCCACGCTGACGGCAGCGCCGGGGCCAAGCCATCGTGCCACCGCCCCGGCTTCCGCCTCACCCAGTTGTGGGCCACCGATGTAGAACATCATGCCGATGCTGGTGACACGGCCGCGCATCGCATCCGGTGTGCGAGCTTGCCTGAGGTGCGCCCGAATGACCGTGCTGATGCTGTCCGCCGCGCCCGCCACGACCAGGCAGAGCAGCGCTGGCAGCAGGGATTGCATCTGTCCGAAGGCGGTCCAGCCAAGCCCATAGACACCAATCATCATCAGGAAGACAGGCCCCTCCCGCCGGATGGGCGGCATGAGGGAAAGCAGGCCGGCGGCCAGGGTCGCGCCCAGCGGTTGCGCAGCCATGAGCATCCCCAGCTCCCTTGCGCTCCCACGGTGGATCTGCTCTGCAATGGCGGGCATCAGGACCATCGATGCCCCGAGGAACGTCGATGCAAAGTCGATGACCATCGTCGTCCACAGCAGGCGGTCCGCAAGCATGAAGCGCCAACCCTCGAGCCAGCTGGTCCAGGCGGACTGGTCGGCGCGTCCGGTATCCGTCTCCGGCAGGATGGACGGCAACCGGTAGAGGGCTGCAAGCACGGCAAGGTAGGATGCGGCATCCAGGGCATGGATCAGGCCGGCTCCGTGGCCACCGGCAAGGATCAGGCCGCCCGCGAGGGGCCCCGCGACGGCGGCCATCTGCCAGCCCGAGACACTGAGCGACAGGGCATGGGCGAGGCGGTTGGACGGCACAAGCGCAGGCACCAGGGCCCCGCGGGCCGGGTTGTCGAAGGCCACGGCCCCGGCGTGCAGGGCCACCAGGCCCAGCAAAAGCGGGACCGTAAGCCGCTGGGTCACCGTCAGCAGCAGGAAGATGACGGCGACCAGCGCCATCATCGCCTGGGTGACGAGCATAATGCGCCTGCGGTCCCGGCGATCGGCCCGTACGCCCCCGAGCGGAGCCAGGAACAGGATGGGCAGGGCCTTGGCGAGGCCCATCGCACCCATCACGAGGGGGTCGTGCGTCAGCGACCAGAGCTGCCACGCGAGGGCCACCTGCTGCATCTGCGTGCCCAGACTCGACGCCGCTTGCCCGATGAGCAGGCGCCTGAAGGGGCGTACCCCCCACGCGGACCACGGCCGGGCGGCCTTGCCCTCAGCGGCCAAGGCTGCCCGCTGTTCCGACCTGGGTCACCGGTTCCGGGCGACGATGCGGCCGACCTCAGGCATCAACTGCCGCTTGACACGGATGTGGGCGATCAGCGCGTCCCGCTGCAGGACCTGCAGGTCACGCCGGGTCTTGCCCGGGAGCATCGCGAAGCCCGCTCCGCCCTCGGCCATGTAGTCCGTGACCACGATCTTGTAGGTGCGGTTCTCGTCGAAGGCCTTGCCGCCGATCTTGATCGAGGCGATGGTGCCATTGGCTTGGACCATGTAGGTGGCGCCTGCGATGGCGTGACGCTTGCGCTCGTTGGGCCGCCGCTGAATGCTCAGGACCTCACGCGCAGTCTTGCCATCGACGGTCATCATCACCAGCTTATTGTCGAAGGGCAGGGCGTAGAAGGCGTCCTCGATGCGGACCTGCCCGTGAAGGATGTGGTTGCGCGGGGTGCCGCTGCTCGATATCGCGAAGTCTACCTCGGGGTCGAGGGTCCGGGCAGCCGCCAGAGAGGCGTCGGCGATCAGATTGTTGAGTGCCGACTCGACGGCATCCGTCGCATACCGCTTGAAGTCGCCATTGGCCGTGCCGATGACTTCCTTGACCACGCTGTCGACACGCGCCTTGTAGGGGGCGATGGCGGCTTCGATGGCAGGATCGGGCCGAACCGTGCGGTCAAGGGCAATCAGATTGTTCTGGTAGGCCTCGACCTTGCCGTCACGCAGCGTCAGGTCGAGCTTGCCCAGGAAGCCGCCCCCGAAGCCGGGGGAGACGATAAGGCAACGCTCGCCGTTGTTCTCGAACACCTTGGGGCGTTTGATCATGACGTGGGTGTGGCCGCTGACCAGTACGTCGATCCCCGGCACCTTGGCTGCGATCGTCTCGTCCGTGATGTGGTCGCCTTCGCTGCTGGCGGCGTCCGAGGCGTGCTCGTCGGCATGGTCGCGTTCGTGCTCGTCGGCCCAAGGCGGTACCGTTCCCACGTGGGAGATACACACCACGACATCCGCCTCGCGGCGAAGGCGTTCGACGACGGCGCGAGCCGTCGCAAGCGGATCGTAGTAAGTGGCGCTCTGGAAGTTCGGCGGCGCGATCAGCCCGTCCACTTCCGTCAGCAGGCCGAAGATGCCAACCCGCAGCTTGCCTGCCTTGACCACCGTGTAGCGGCTGGCGAACTCGGGATTGAAGGTCACGTTCGAGGTGACGGGCCGGTTGTTGTAGTAGCCCATGGCCCGTCGCAGATCGTCCACGCCATTGTCGAACTCATGGTTGCCTATGGTCAGCGCGCTGAAGCCCAACATGCTCATCAGGCGCATCTCGGCCTCGCCCTTGAAGAAGTTGAAGTAGGGCGTGCCCTGCAGGTAGTCGCCCGAGTCGACCAGGACGGACTGGGGCTGCTGGGCACGAAGTTCGGCCGTCTTGGTCGCGAGCCGTGCGAAGCCGCCCTTGCCGGCGTAGGTGGCGTAGTAGTAGTCGTCGGCAAACGGCTCTATGCGCGAGTGGATGTCGCTCGTGTAAAGCACCGAGAACGGCACGGGCTGGCCGGCCAGCGAGGGATCGGCGGGGACCAGAGGTGCTTGGCCTAGGTCGGGGAAGCCAGGCGTGACAGGGATGCCGTTTGCCCGGTGCTTCAAGGACCGGTTGCCCGAGGGCAGGTAGCCGTGGCTGGAACCGGCGCAACCGGCAAGGACACCGGCAGCCAACGCTCCCACAATCAGGGAGGTGGCGACGTGACGGGGGGACAGCAGGTTGGCCATGGTTTTCTTATCCCGACCTTAGCCGATTTCTGAACCTAATTTCACGTTAAGTAACGTGCCGCCTCTCCGGGGCTTGCTGCCTGTGCTTGCCCCGGCATCGCCGGCGTGGGACCATGCGGCGCGACGATGCATCTGGAGGCCCGCACATGACCCTGCCCGGACGCCTGCTCACGGCCATGGTGACGCCCTTCGGGACAGATGGCTCCCTTGACCTGCCGGCAGCGGCCCACCTCGCGCGGCACCTTGTCTCCGAAGGCTCCGAAGGCCTCGTCATCAATGGCACGACCGGCGAGAGCCCGACGCTCTCCGAAGTCGAACGGGATGCCCTGCTCGAGGCCGTGGTGACGGCCGTGGGCGCGGACCGCGTCCTCATGGGCACTGGCTCCAACGATACCGCCGCGGCCGTGCGCATGGCGCACCGGGCAGCCCAACGCGGCGTCGCCGGTCTGCTCGTGATAGCACCTTACTACAACAAGCCGGACGCCCGCGGCCTCGAGGCGCACTTCCGCGCGGTCGCCGCCGCGACCGACCGTCCGGTTGTCCTCTACAACCATCCTCCGCGGACAGGCGTTGCCCTCACGGCTTCTCTGGTCGGACGTCTGGCCGCGGACTGTCCGACCATCGTCGCCCTGAAGGACAGTTCGGCCAGCCTCGACGTGGCCACCGAGTTCCTTCTTGCGACGCCGCCCGGATTCCTGCTTTACAGCGGCAACGACAGCCTGACCTTGCCCATCATGACGGTCGGCGGTCATGGTGTCATCAGCGTTGCCGCTCATGTCGCAGGACCGCGCTTGCGTCGCCTCGTCGAGGCCGCCGCTCAGGGTGATCTCCCGACGGCCCGGGCCTTGCACCTCGAGCTCTACGACCTGATGCAGGGCTTGTTCCTGGCACCGAGCCCGGCACCCGTGAAGGCCGCGCTTGCGTGGGCCGGCGTGCCGGTAGGCGGGGTCCGCCTGCCGCTCGTCGACCTTGACGCAACGGATCGCCAGCGCCTCGAGGCTTTGCTGCGCAAGGCCGGCGTGGTAGCTGCTGCGGGGGTGACGGCGTGATGGCCATTCGGATCATTCCGCTGGGCGGACTTGGCGAAATCGGCAAGAACTGCTGGCTCGTCGAGTCCGAGCAGGACATGGTGATGCTCGATTGCGGCTTCGCCTTTCCGACCGAGGAGATGTACGGGGTCGACCTCGTCATTCCGGACTTCACCTATGTGGTTGAGCGGGCCCACAAGCTGCGGGGCGTCTTCGTCTCGCATGGCCACGAGGACCACATCGGTGGCCTGCCGTTCCTCTATCGCGAACTGCCGAACCCCGATGTGCCTGTCTATGGCACCCCGTTCACCATCGCCTTGGTCCAGCGCAAGCTGCACGAAGTCGCCAGCCTGCGTGGCAAGGTGCCTCTGGTGCCGTGCGAGCCTCGCACGGTCGTGCAGGCCGGAAGCCTGGCAGTCGAGTTCATTCGCGTTTGCCACTCGATCGTCGACGCCGTGGGCTTCGGCATCGGGACTCCGATGGGTACCGTGGTGTATTCCGGTGACTTCAAGATGGACCAGACGCCGATGGACGGCCATCGCTTCGATTACTTCCGCTTCTCCGCGCTGGGAGAGGAAGGCGTCTTGGCGCTGCTCTCCGATTCGACCAATGCAGAACGCGAGGGCATGACCCCCTCGGAACGCGTGGTCGGCGAGGGCCTGCGACATGCCTTCGGTGATGCGGCCGGTCGCGTCATCGTCGCGACCTTTGCCTCCAACGTGCAGCGGGTCCAGCAGATCATCGAGGTCGCGCACGCCTACGGACGCCGTGTCGCCCTTGTGGGGCGCAGCATGCAGCAAGTAACGGAACAAGCGCTCAAGATGGGCTACATGGCCGTGCCGGAGGGCGCACTCGGGCGTATCGAGGACCTGATGGCCCTGCCGCCCGAGCAGGTCTGCATCGTCACGACGGGTAGCCAGGGCGAACCGATGAGCGGTCTTTCCCGGATCGCGCACGGAGACCACAAGCATGTCACGGCGATGGAAGGGGACACCGTCATCCTCTCCGCCGTGCCCATCCCGGGCAATGAGCGCAGCGTGGGGCGCACCATCAACAAACTCTTCAGCCGCGGTGTGCAGGTGATTTATGAGGGCGAGCGCAGCAATGCCCGGGCAACCCGGCATGTCTCGGGCCACGCCAGTCGTGAGGAGCTCAAGATCATGTTGTCGCTGACGCGGCCCCGCTACTTCATCCCGGTGCACGGCGAGCCCCGCCACCTGATCCACCATGCCGAATTGGCCATCCAGATGGGCGTGCCCCCGCAGCACTGCTTCCTGATGGAGAATGGTGCCGTGCTCGAATTGGGGCCGGACGGGGGCCGGTTCGGGGAACCCGTGCCGGCGACACCCTTCCTTGTCGACGGTCAGTTGCTCAAGGACATCGGGGCCGCGGTACTCAAGGACCGCAAGCAACTGGCCATGGAAGGCGTCGTCTCCGTCGCGCTCACGGTGGACGCGTCCGGCCAGTTGGCGGACCTGCCTCGACTGCTCTCCCAGGGCTTCGTCCACGGCAGCGAGTTCATGAAGATGCTGCCCGATGCCGAGGAGTTGATCGCGGACGTTGTCGCGCGCTGCCATGCCGAAGGGACCGTGAGCCACGAGGCCCTGCGTGCCGCGGTTTCCGAGTCGCTGTCCCAATTCCTTAACGAGCGCTCTCGGCGCCGGCCGGTTCTGCTGGTGTCCGTACTCGGCGCCTGAGCCTTATCGGTCTCAGTTCACGCCTCGGGTCGAAAGGATGACGTCGTCGGCGGCTTCCTCGGAGTCGAAGGTGTAGAGCCGGATGTCCGCCGGCGGAACCGTCACGGTGTACTCGCGCGTCTCGACCACGGCGCCCTTCCGGGTGAAGGCCACGGTCACGATGGCTTGGCGGGTGCCGAAGAAGGACTGGTTCCGGACCTGCAGTTCGGTGTGGGCACGAAGGGTGCCGAACAACGAGAAGCCCGTCGTCCAGGTGCGCTTGGTCGTGAAGGCGAGGTCAGCCGGCGCCGGCACGACAGGAACCGGAGTGGGCAGCGGTGCCGGCGTCACGACGGGCGTCGGTACGACAGGAACCGGAGTGGGCAGCGGTGCCGGCGTCACGACGGGCGTCGGTACGACCGTGGGTACGGGCTGGGGGGGCGGCATCACTACCGGCACCTGCGGAACGGATGCGGTCGCATCGGGTGAGGCCGTCTGAACCGGGGCCGGCTCGGAAGATGGGGATGCGGCGGGCGCGGCCGTGGCCTCGGGCAAACTCGGCAAGCTCAGGTCGTCCGTCGCCACGGGGAAGTCATCCGTGGCCCACGGCAAGGGCTCGTAGGTGTACGTGGGATCCGGCAGCGCCATGTCGGTAGCGGGCGAGGCCGTGAGCGCAAGCGACGAGGTGGTCGTCATCTCGTCCCGCAGGCCGCAGCCGCTGGCCATCGTGGCCACCAGCAGGATTCCCGCCCAGCGCGTGCGATGCATGTCCTTGGCTCCTCTCCGGGGTTATCGGGCGGTCCCGGGGAGGCAAGGTAAAGGGCGACTCAAGTTCTGCTGAAGCTTCAGAGGACGGGCCGGCCTCCGCGTCCATAGCCCGTCAGTTCCACGAACCCCCAGCCTGCCGCGCGGTTGGCACGACGAACCTCGACCAGGCCCTCCCAGTAGGTCACCCCCGTCGTCCGCGCCGTGCGCAACTCCTGGTCTGCCATGGCGGGCGTGATGGTGAGCGGTTCCGGGTCGTCCGGCAGGACCATGGTCCAACTTGCGGGATACCTGATGCCACTGCGGGGACTGGTCCAGGTCCTTCTGGCCTCAAGGCGGTCGGGGCCCGGCAGCCACGTGGCCTGGCGCCCGTCCGGATGGCGGATCGAGGCGCGGCTCACCCCCAGCACGTGTCCGTCCGGATGGCGCAGAACATAGGCCATGACGTCCCGCCCATCGGCAAGCGTGAGGCTGAACCAGTCCCAGCCCACGGCATCGGGCCCGAGCCCGCTGCTGGTCCATTCCCGATCCAGCCACGCCTCGCCGCGCACGGGGAGACGTTCGTTGCCGATCCGGACCGTTCCCGACACGGCCAGCCGAGGCTGGGAGTAGTAGCGGGAACCTTGGTCACGGACATCCGACTTCCTGGAGTAGGCGGAGGGACCGTGGATCATGGGGGGCCTCCGGGGATCCATGGTCAGGTCCAGCCCCCACGCACCGACGGGGAGGGAGAGGCGGACCCCCCGCACCGTCGACACGGCCGTCCAGTTGCCGACCGCTACGTCCAGGCCGCGCGACCCCGTGCGCGCGCGCTCCATGGCGGTTCTGGCCGAGGCTTCGGCATGGTGGAAGACGCCGCGGCGAACATCACCGAGCGCCGCATGGGCGACCATCAGGTCCCGGGCATCCCACGCACTGGAGACATCGCGTGGCCTCGGGGGCAACTGGCGTCTGAAGAACGTGGCCTGGAAGCCGAAGGAGCGTCCTCCGGGCGCCTCGACGCGCCCCGTCCAGTACCACCACTCCGTCCGATGGCCCGGATGGGCCCCGTGGTCTTCCGGAAAGACCAACCGCGTCCCGTCGAGGGACGGGTGCAGCCAGGACCAGGCCAGGACGAGCAGGGGCATCATGGGCGAACGACTCCCGGGTCCGTTGCCTTGCGGATGGCCCGGGCCGGTCCCAGGCTGGCGAGGATGCCCGCAGCGGGCAGGATGAGCAGGACAAGGGCCATGCGCAGCGGTTGAAGCGTGAAGGGCAGGTGCCAGCCAAAGGCCGCGGGATTCAGGACGTCCACGAGCAAGCGTGCGAGGCCCAGGCCGAGCAGCGTGCCCAGCAGGGTACCCGTCACCGTGGCAAGCCAGGCCTGGCAGAGCGCATATCGGAGGAGATCGCCTGCCGAGAAGCCCAGCCACCGGAACTGCACGAGCAGCGTCCTCTCCTCGGCAAGGGCGCTGGCCTGGCTGGAGGCGAGCCCGAGCAGGGCCACCAGCAGGCCGATGGCCTCGATGGCCCGGGTCAGCGCGAAGGTCTCGTCGAAGATCCTCAGGACTTCGCCGCGCAGTTCGCCCGGGGTCCGGCAGACCAGCGCATTTGCCCCAGGCAGCGCGCGGAGCATGGCGCGCCTCGCGCTGCCGGCATCGGCCCCGGTGTCGAGCGTGATGGCGAGGCTGCGCGGTCGAAGCCAGCCCGGATAGGCACGGAAGAAGACCTCGTGGGCCATGAAAATCTGACCTTGGTCGCTGGCGTAGTCCTGGACGACGCCGGACACCGTCACGCCCAGGCTCCCCGTGGCTGCAGGGAGGTCAAGATGCATGCCCGTTTCCAGACGATGATGGCGCCAGAGCGCTTCGGTCACGAGCACTTCGTCCGGGCTGCGGGGCAGGCGCCCCTCGAGCAGGGGCATTTCCCCGCGTTCGGCACGCGCCCGGATGAGCATGCCGGCGAGGGTGACGGGTCGCTGGCGCCACTGGGTCCGGACTTCATAGGTGGCCTCGACGGCGCGGATACCCGGCATGCTTGCGATGTGGCCTTCAATTGCAGGAGACAGCGTACCGCCTTCGCGCGTCCCTTCCCCTTGGCGTGAACTCAGGAAGAGGTCCGCCGACAAGGTGCGTTGCGCCCACTGGGCGACGGATCCCCGGAAAGAAGCGACCATCGTCCCCATGCCGAGGACCATCCCCGAGGCGAGGATGATGGCGGCCACGGCGAGGGCGTGGCGTCGCCAGCCGAGCGCCAGCGATCGAGCCGCCAACCCAAGGACCAGCAGCCAGGGATGCTGCCTCGAAGTTCGTGTCAAGGCCATCAGTCGCAAGGCCAGCGGTGCCATGGCGGCCGTGCCGGAGGCCAGCAAGGTGGCCGAGGCAAGGGCCACAAGGTTGGTCCACGTGCGGTCCGTTCCCGACGCGGCGGCGATGGCGGACGTTCCCGAGGCAGCCAGCAGAAGGATGAATCCTGTGAGCGTCCAACCGTGAGGCCAAGGGGGAGGCTGGCGTTCCGGCGGATGCTCGAGGTCCGTCAGCGAGGGGGCGATGGACAGCGCCCGCCAGGCCGGCACGGCGGCGGCCACGCATCCGCACAAGGTCGCGCACGCGATCGCGAGGAAAACGTCCTGGGTTTCGAGCTGGCTCCACGCCGGGCCCGTGCGGCCATACAGCGCCGAAACCGTCCGACGTATCGCCTGAGTGGTGCTGCTGGCGAGAAACACGCCAACGCCTACACCGAGGACGCCGCCGACACAGCCGATGGCGGCACCTTCCGCTAGCAACAGCGTCGCAATGGCGCGCCTCGAGGCGCCAAGGGCATGGATGCGGGCCATCGTGCTGCGGCGTGCGCCGAACGATCGGCCGAGCAGATTGAGCGTCAGCGCCGTACCGAGCAGGACCGAGACCAGGCTGAGTGCCGACAGGTTGAATCGGAACGCCCGCGCCATCTGGTCGAGGACGGCTGCCCGGGAACCCGCCGGCTCGAGGACGAGCCCGGCCTGGCGTACCTGTTCGGCGAGTCCATTCGGCAGTGCGCCACGCACCAGGATGCGATCGAGGCGACCCGGCCGTTCGAGGAGGCGTTGGGCTTCGGCGATGTCGCAGAGAACGCGTGGCTGGACAGGTCCCCGACCCGACGGAAGAAGACGAGCGACCACGCGGAGGTTCAGGTGACGCGAGCCTGCCATCACGCGACGGAACTTGTCCGCGCGCCCGTCTTCGGGCCAGAGGACCGCGGCCGGCGCAAACAGATCGTCGGGATCACCAAGGCTCTTGACCTCACCCCATGCGTCCAGTGGGCAGGCCAGGTCGATCCCGGTCAGCGTCAGATCCTGCGGATCTTCCCCAAGGGTGCGCAACTCGCCCTCGACAAGCGGGACGAGCGGGGTAGTCGCCGACGTGGCGCGCTGCAGCCGAAGCATCAACCGTTCGTCGAGGTCCCCCGCAGGAGCCCGAATGATGTGGCCCGGGGGGCCCGCGAGGGTCTCGATGCCCGCCAGGAAGGCCTCGTGGACGGAACGGCTAGCGAGGTGGACGGCGAGCGCGACGCCGCTGCCGAGCGCGACACCCGCCAGGGTCAGCAGCAGGCCCCATGGGGAGCGTTTCCACCACCCGGTGACGAGGGCCTCGATGAGGCGCCTCAAGTCTCGAATCGCCCGTCCACAAGCGTGAGGCAGCGATCGGCAGCGGCCGCGACCTCAGGATCGTGGGTCACCATCAGGATGCCGCTGCCGGCAAAGGCAATCGCGCGCCGGATCAGCGTCAGTACCCTCCGGCCGGTCTCCCGGTCCAGATTGCCCGTAGGTTCGTCCGCCACGACGAGTGCGGGCGCGTGCACGAGGGCACGTGCGAGGGCAACCCGTTGCTGCTGGCCACCGGACAGTGCCGCGGGATGCCGGTGGGTCTCGCGCTCGAGGCCCACCTCCTCGAGCATGGCGCGCGCCCGACGTTCTGCTTCACGATCCGGAACGCCCTGCAGATCGAGGGGCAACCGGACGTTGCCAAGGACATCGAGCGTAGGCAAGAGGTGGAACGCCTGATGCAAGTGGCCGAGACGGTCCCGACGCAATCGCGTCAAGGCAGCGTCGGATAGGCCGTACGTCGGTTGTCCGGCCACGGTGAGCGCGCCGGCGTCCGGTCGATCCGTCAGGGCCACGAGGTGGAGGAGCGTGCTCTTGCCGCTGCCGCTGGGCCCGACGATGGCGACCCATTCTCCGGGTTCCATCGAGAAGTCCACGCAATCCAGTGCGCGATGCTCGGCAGCCGTGCCTCGCCCGTGAATCCGGACAAGGCCCCGCGCGTCGACGAGTCTCACGTCTCCTGTCCGGGCAGGGGCAAGGTGCGCCGTGCACGCAACTGGGTGACACGACGCTGGGCATCGAGGCGGACCTCGCGCCACGACGGTCCATGCAGCGGATGATCATGAAGCTGGGCAGGGTCAGCGGCCAACCAGGTACCGATGTCCTCGAAGGGGCCGTCAAGCCGGACCAGCCGGGTGACGTCGAGCAGGCTGTCCCCGGTGCCATGCCAATCGGTACAGCCGCTACCGTCGTGGGACCAGCCGATGCTGCCCGGCCCCCGTCCGAGGGCCTCGCGGACGCGGAGGAGCAAGGGGCCGTCCAGCAGGTAGCTGTCCAGCCGATGCCAGACGCCGGAGACGCGCAATTCCGTGACGGCGTGGACCAGGTGCGGGCCAGGATAAACCAAGCCCGACAGGAAGGCGGCTGGCAGGCGCGCCATGTACTGCCGCGCTTCCTGGCCCGCAGCGCGCCAGAGTGCCGTCAGCAGGGTGGACTTGCCCAGGCCGTCGGCCATGCCGGCCGCGAGTACTTCGGAAGCCCGGTAATGCAGGCGTTCGGCCGGGAAGCCGAAGGGGATGCCGTACCGCACATAGCGGTAGCACGCAGCGGCGGCGGGCGCATCCGGGGCCGGGACGAGCCGGCGCATGAGGCGCTGGATGGCGCCATGGCTACTGTCCACCCACGGGGTGGGGGCATCCCACCGGGTGTCGATGCTTGAAGTTGTCGACCTCACGTCCATCCCCGACGGCAAACGGTCTGTGCTGTCCTGACCGGACAAACCGTAACCGACTGCACTTCTATCCTAGGACCCGAGGCAACACCGGGTCAATATTTAGACAGAGATTCGACGAGTTCGGCCCAAAGAAGTATCCGGGAAGTGCTGACAACCTGTCCCGACCCGGCCAGCACTTCCCGGAAACCCGAGCGACGAACGCTCTGTATTCAAGATATCCCTTGGACACTACTTAGTCAATAGGTTGACGAAATATATACAAATAAGTTCGGGCCGATAGCTTGACCTGCCGGTGCGCAGGCCTGCACGGGGGAAACGCGCGGCCCGCAGATGGCCGAAGGTCCAAGGACCCGGGTGGCGCGTGCCGCGGAGATGAGGCCTGTTCCCAAATAGGAAAATCCGGAAAGTGCTGACAACCTGTCCCGACCCGGTCAGCGCTTCCCGGACTCCCGAACGGCGGACCGTTCTGCTGATACTGTACGACCTTCGACGGGAGTTGGTCAATAGTTCTACGAAAACGATACAAAGCGCAAAATTAGGTCTGTCTTTGTAACGGTTTGCACCGCGGGACAAGTGACGGGATCGCGGCATCATCGCCCTGGGGCAGTCAAGGCCTGGCTGGGCGAGATCAGGGTTGCTTCACGCAGAAAGCCCCCTGGCCACAGGGCCGGGGGGCTTCTGTTGTCAGGACGTCAGGGCTTGAGCAGCGACTCGGAGGCGCCGTAGCGCTTCAGGGCGTCGCGCAGGCCATAGCGGCTGATGGTCTTGATGACCTTGGCCGAGACGCGAAGGCGTACCCAGCGGTTCTCGTCCTCGAGGAAGAAGCGCTTCCACTGCAGGTTGGGCTCCTGACGGCGCTTGGTCTTCACGTGGGAATGACTGACGGCGTTCGCCACATTGGGCTTCTTGCCGGACACCATGCACTTGCGGGCCACGACCGAATTCTCCAGCTTTCAGAAAAGGAACAAGGAAGCCACACGCTTCCAACAACCTGTGCTAGGATAGAGGGACCGGGCCGTTCCGTCAAATCCCGCGACGCGGGTCCCGGCCCATCTGGTCCTTTTCCGGGCATTATGAAGCCCACTCGTCCAGGAGTCCTTTCATGGCAGCCAGCGGTCATCGCGTGATCATCAAGCTCCGCAGCACGGAGAGCCCATATCAGTACACGACCTTCAAGAGCAAGCGGAACGATCCCGACCGCCTCGTGCTCAAGAAGTACGATCCGGTCGTGAAGCGCCACGTCGAGTTCAAGGAGACCAAGTAATGGCGGGTGATAACAAGAAGCGTCAGCGCAAGCGTCGTCGCAAGCCCTGTCCTTTCCTGTCGGGCCAGGTCGACAAGGTCATCGACTACAAAGATGTGATGACCCTTCGTCGCTTCGTTTCCGAGGACGGCAAGATCCTGCCCCGCCGGGTCACGGGCGTCAGTGCCAAGTATCAGCGGATTCTGACGGTCGCCATCGGGCGTGCCCGCGAGATTGCTCTCCTTCCCTACCAAAAGCGGTAGTTTCGGTTCAAGGACAGCGGGTCCTGCGCCTCCCCTGAGGAAGTGCGGGACCCTTAGCTTTTATGGGGGGAACTGCTTCCGCCGTCAGGGGCCCGGACGCTTATGCGCCGGACGGCGCACCTACTGATCGTCCGATGACCTGCGGGCCAGCATCCAGAGCAGACCGGCCCCCAGCCCCATTGTCGCTGCGCGGACCAAGCGGTCCTGGCGTTCCGCGCGTGCCTTGGCCTCGCCATAGGGCAGGCGCGTGAAGGTCACCATGTGGTACAGCGACATCCATTGATCGGGGAGCCACCGTTGCAACTGCTGATCAAGGGCGTGACGCCACTTGTAGCTTCGCTTGGCGACGGAATCGCGCATCTCCACGAAGTTGCGCATCGCCAACTCGGCGAGTGCGTCCGTGTGCGGCTTGCGTCGATCGGCATACCGTGACAAGGCGAGTCGACGATCATCCGGTGCCATGGCGAGCTCCTCGGCCAGGACCACGACATCCTCGAATGAGGCATTCATGCCTTGGCCATAGAAGGGCACCACGGCATGCGCCGCGTCGCCCACCAAGGCCACCGCATCGTCGATCACCCACGGATCGCATTGAACGAGGACCAGGGAACGTACCGGGTTCTCGCGCCACGACTGGTCGAAATCCGGCAGCATGGGCAGGGCATCCGGGAACCAGTTCCTGAAGAACTCCCGCGCGTCCGCCACGGACTCGAGATTGGCGAAGCTTTCGGCGCCTTCGAAGGGCAGGAAGAGCGTGCCCGTGAAACTGCCGTCCGGATTCGGCAGGCCAATGAGCATGTGGTTGCCACGCGGCCAGATATGCAGGGCTCCGGGTTCCATCGCGAAGGCACCGTCCGGCCGAGCCGGAAACGAGATCTCCTTGTAGCCCCAGTCAATGAACTGCTGCTGGTAGTCGAAGCGATCCCGGCGCTGCATCTGGCGACGCACCGCCGAGAAGGCCCCATCCGTACCGAACAAGGTCACGAAGGCCTCCTCCCCGCGCGTGCCGTCGGCTCGGGACCACGTCAGGGTGCGTGTCGCCGCATCAAAGCCGTCAACACCCTGGTCGAAGAGAACTTCGACGGTCGGGCACCGCTCGGCCTCCTCGACCAGAAGCAAATTGAGCTCGGCGCGCCCGATCGACAGGATGACGTCCTCCGGATGAATGCCGTAGGGTTGCAACTCGAGCGATTCATCCTGGCCGTGGATCATCCTGCCCCGCATGGGCAGGGCCTTCTCGAGAACCCTTTCTTCCAATCCCACGCAAGCGAGGGCGTGCCGGCCTCGGGTGGAGAGCGCCATGTTGATCGAGCGCCCCGGGGGCTGCGGTACCTTGCGTGGGTCCGGACGGCGTTCGAGCACCCGCACCCGATGACCGCGACGCCCCAATGTCAGGGCAAGCAGGGCACCGGCAAGGCCTGCCCCGGCGATGGTGAATTCGGGTGTCGTCATGCCTGTTGCTCCAAAACTGCGAGGCAGCGGTCGAGATCCGCCTCATCATTGTAGAGGGGGGCGGCCGCGAGACGCAGCACGTCGGGGGCGCGCAAGTCGCAGACGATGCCTGCTGCCTCAAGGGCGGCGTGGACAGGTGTGGCTCGCTCGCCAAGGGCGATGCAAGTCATGGCCCCGCGCCGCGCGGCACTCTCCGGCGTCAGGACCCGGATCCAAGGCCTCTCGAGATTCGCGAGGCTCCGGCGCAGGTGGTCTGTCAGTGCGATGGCGCGGTCGTGGAGATGGTCGATGCCCACACGGTCGAAGATGCCCAGCGACGCGCGCACGGCGACCATCGATAGGACAGGCGCGTTGCTGAGTTGCCAGCCCTCGACGCCCGGCTGCGGCTGGAACGGCGGCTCCTCCGCGAATCGCGTCGCCGGATCGTGGCCCCACCAGCCGCCGAGGCGCAGCAGGTCGGGTCGGTTATGGTGACGCTCGTGGACAAAGGCGCCCCCTACACTACCTGGGCCACTGTTGAGATACTTGTAGCTACACCAAACCGCAAAATCTATATTGCTGTCATGTAGCTTTAATGGCATGTTGCCAACTGCATGGGCCAGATCGAATCCGGCGATGGCCCCGGCCTCGTGCGCCGCCCTCGTCAGGCCCGCGAGGTCCAGCGCCTCGCCCGTCAACCAATCGACTCCGGGAAGCCAGACCATGGCCAGTTGCTCGCCTTCACGGGCGATGGTCGCGATCAGGTCTTCGTGCCGGAAGTGTGACTCTCCTTGCCGTGGGCGTACCGGCACCAGATCCACCGCCGGGTCGCCCCCGTGCCATCGCACTTGCGTCTCCAGCGCAAATCGGTCCGAGGGGAAGGCGTGGGCCTCGAACAGGATTCGGCGTCGCTGGCCCCGCGGCCTGTAGAACGAGGCGAAAAGCAGATGAAGGTTGGCCGTCAGGCTGTTCATCATGATGGCCTCATGGGGCTGCGCGCCCACCAGCCTCGCCAAGGGCTCCTGTACCGTCTCGTGAAAGGCATACCAAGGGTCCGGGGTGGAGAAGTGGCCAGCTACTCCCTCGCGCGCCCAGCGGTCAAGTTCGGCGCGCATGTTCTCCGCCGTGGTCACGGGTTGCAGGCCGAGTGAATGACCTGCCAGATAGGCCTTGGGGCGACCTGCGGGATCGCGGGGAAGGTGGAATTGCCCCGTGGGCAGGCTTGGACGTGCGGTCATGGCTGGGCTCTGTTCAAGAAAGGGGGGTGACGGGAAGCCAGACCGGTCGGGCAGGTGCGGCATCACGGGCGAAGGGGGCAATCTGGAGGTTGAGCAGGCCGATGCCATCGGGCAGGTCCGCGGGCAGCCTGGCCATTTCGGTGATGGTGCTCGAACTTCCCATGGCGGGGTATTCGCCGGGTGCCACGTTCCAGAAGGCCCGATGCGCGGCCAACAGACCGCCATCCCATTCAGGCTCCAGCGATGGCAGATCGGTCACGAGGTGGCGGCAGCCTTCGAGGCGCAGCCAACTGGCGGCCTCGGGCGCAAGGTGCATGCGTGGCATACCCGACCAGTCCCGGGGGGTGTCCCGAGGTTCGGCGAGCCTCAGGATGACGGCCGTGCGCCACGCTGGTGGCCACGGGGCCAATGCGGCCCTGAGCACCTCGAGGGTCAAGGTGCCTTCCGGGGCGGCGGAGAGGGACACGGGCGTGACGAGGGTGGCCGGTACCAGAATGTCGGCAAGGTCCTCGTGAACGGGCAAGGGGCGGTCCGAAAGATGCCCGATCCCTTCCGTGTGGGTGCCGTGGGCGTGGGGAATCAACGTCAGGATTTCACAACGGCACGACCCGCCCTCTGCAGGCTCACCCGTGAAGGCACCGGCACGGACGATCTGCACCGAGGCCCGGGGAAGACCGAATGCCCCCGCCTGCAGGGTCTCGAAGTCAAGGCCATAGGCCAGCACGCGTGCCTCATTGATGCGGACGACGTAAGGCTGGCCCGACACCTCGGCCCGGAGGTGCAGGTCGCTCACGACGTGACCCCGAGGAAGGCCCGGACGTTGTCGGTCAAAAGGCTGTCGACAAGGTCGGGTTGGTCCGGCCACGCCTGCCTGACGGCCTCCCCGGGCACGGCCTCGCCGAGCGGAAACGGGAAGTCGGTGCCCAGCATCAGCCGGTCCCGACCGCTCTTCTCGGCCAGCAGCCGCAGGCTTTCGGCGTCCTGGACCAAGGTGTCGACCCAGAAGCGGCTCCACTGCGTGGAAGGAGCATGCGTCGTCCGTGTCGCGCACAGGTCGGGTCGTGCCGTGAAACCACGGTCGAAACGCCCGAGCAGGTAGGGAACGGCACCGCCACCGTGCGCCAGGCCGATCCGAAGGGCGGGATGGCGATCGAGGACGCCTCCGAACATCAGGCTGCCGGCGGCAAGGGCCGTCTCTGCAGGCATTCCGACCAGCCAAGGAGCGAACCACGCGGGCATGCGGTCCGACGCCATCATGTCCCACGGATGGATGAATACGGCCGCGCCCAAATCCGCGGCCGCGGCGAGGACGGACTCCAGCGCAGGATCGTCCCAATTCCGCCCCAGCACGTGCGTGCCCAGTTGCACACCCCGGAGCCCCAGTTCTCGCACGCAACGCTCCAGTTCGGCCACGGCCATGTCGGGTGCCTGCATCGGCAAGGTTCCGAGACCGAAAAAGCGGTCCGGACGCTCCCGGACCCAGCCAGCCACATGATCGTTGAGCAGGCGCCCGAGGTCGGCAGCGGCCTTGCCGGGGGCCCAGTAGCTGAACATCGCCGGTACGGTAGAGAGCACATGGCAGTCGATGCCGGCCTCATCCATCGCGGCAAGTCGCGTCGGCATGTCCCAGAGCCTTGCATCCACGTCCCTGAGCGGTCGATCGCCCACCATCAGCTTCGTGCATCCCATGGCCCCGTGGACCAGGGACGGCCAAGGGCCAGCGCCCCAGCGCTCCGCCATGTCGGGCCAGTCGCGAGGCAGGACATGGGTGTGGACGTCGACGATCATGGAGTAGGCGGGGGCTCCATCACCGTGCCGCAGGAACGGCACGTCCGCAGGGCCGGATCGCCGCTCCAGTAGGCGGCAAAGGCCTCCTTGAGCTGGGTCTCCAAGTCGGAAACGGGCAGGGTGACCTCATTCAGCTTGTGGCCGCATGCTTCGCAAACCCACAGGAACCCATCGTGCTCGCCGGGCAGCCGGGGCCTCTCGATCACGATGCCTAGCGTGCCAGAGCCGCGACGCGGCGAATGGGGGACGCGTCGCGGCAACAGCAATGTTTCGCCTTCGCGCACCCGGACCTCGACGGGCTTGTCGTCGACCAGCAGCTTGAGCAGCAGGTCACCTTCGAGTTGATGAAAGTATTCTTCGTAGGGGTCGATGTGGTAGTCCTTGCGGGCATTGGGGCCACCTACCGCCATGACGATGAGATCCTCGCCTCGGTACAAGCACTTGTTGCCGACCGGAGGCTTCAGCTGGTCACGGTGGGCTGCCAGCCAGTCCTGCAGGTTGACGGGGATGAGGGGCGGGAACATGGCGAATCAGGCTCCGGTCCGCGTGGACAGCATGATGCTGCCGAGGTCCTGAGCTTCGACGACCACGTGGCGACCAGGCGGCAGAGGATGGGCGGCCGTGATGCCCCCCGTAAGCACCAATTGTCCGGCAGCAAGCTGATCGCCCCGGGCGTCGAGCAGGCGTGCGAGGGCCATCAGGGCCCGGACGGGATGGTCCATGATGGCTGCGCTGCTGGCTGCCTCGACGAGGACACCATCCACCGACATCAGGATGCCGAGGTTGCCCAGGTCCAGCGCGTCAGGCGCACGCCAGCGCGAACCCAAGACATAGCCCGCGGCGGACGTGTCGTCGGCAAGCACCTCACCCAGCGAAAACTGGTAGCCGGCGAAGCGACTGTCCAAGATCTCGATCCCCAGGCAGACGGACTCGATGGCGCGGCTGGCCTCAAGGAAGTCGGGGGTCGGACCGGGGTCATGCTTCAGGCGCAGGACGATTTCGGGTTCCGCCTTGGGATGCTGGTAAGCCGTCACGTCCAGCTCTCCCTCCGGCACGTCCATGCTCGCCAGCAAGTAGCCGGCGATCGGCGCGTCAAGGTTCATCTGGCGCATCTTGGCCAAGCTGGTGAAGCCCATCTTCCAGCCCGCCAGACGTTCCCCTTCGGCAAGCCGGTGAGCCAGACCGCAAGACTGGACGGCATATCCGTCCCCGACGGAAAGACTGGTCCACGGCCTGTCATCGGCACCGAGCAGGGTACCCGATCGTCGCGCCGCTTCCAGATGGCGGGCCCAGCCCTCGTGTTCGGTCGTCATCGGCCGGCCTCTCGCGTCAACGAGACGGTGCCCGCACCGGACAGGGTCGCGCTGACGACGTCTCCGGGAAGGAAAGGCACCACGGGCCCCAGGGCCCCGGACAGGACGATGTGGCCAGCCTCGATCTCGACGCCGGCGGCACCGAGCGTCCTAGCCAGCCATGCGACGGCCTTAGCCGGATGACCGAGGCACGCGGCACCTGCACCGGACGCGGCGACCTCGCCGTTGCGTGTCAGCTTCATGCCCATCAGGCGCATGTCGAGGTTTCTGGGATCGATGGGCACGTGGCCCAGCGTGAAGTAGGCCGAGCTTGCATTGTCGGCCACGGTGTCGACGATGGTCAGGTTCCAGTCAGCGATCCGTGAATCGATGACTTCGAGGGCAGGCAGGACATAGGCCGTGGCGTGCAGGACATCCGCCGGCGTGCAGCCTTGCCGGGGCAACGCCGCGCGCATCACGAAGGCCAGTTCGGCTTCGATGCGCGCCTGAATTAGGGTCGACCCCGGACATGGGACGCCAAGGGGAATCTGCATGCTGTCGAGCAGGACTCCGAAGTCGGGTTGGTCGAAGCCCAGCCATTGCTGGACGGCACGGCTCGTGACGCCGACCTTGTGCCCGACCACGGTCGGGGCGTGGTCGCGTTGCGTCGGCACCACGGCGTTCAGGTGGGGCAACATGCCGATGCGCCGGGCCATGCCCGCACGCTGCACCTGGTAGGCGGTCTCGACCGACAGACCCGGCAGCATCTCGCGCGGGGGCGGCACGGGAAGGGCGTGACGCTCGGCTTCGGCCAAGGCTTCGGCGATGGCCTCGATCTGGTTGGTCGCGGCGTTCACGGGCGGGCCCCGGGGTCGACGGCCACGACCTTGAGTTCGATGAGCAGATCGGGAAGGGGCAGTGACCGGACGACACAAGTCGTTCGGGTCGGGCCGCCTTGGGCGTCGAAGCGACGGTTGTAGGCTTCGTTGAAGGCCGGATAATCCGCGAGATCGACCAGCATCGCGAAGATATCGACCACGTGGGACAGGTCGGCTTCGGCTGCAGCCAACACGCGTTCGAGGTTATCGAACACCCCTTCGGCCTGCGCCCCGAAGTCGCGGGTGACGCCGGCAGGGCCACGGACAACGCCAGGTATGCTCTGGTCGGGGCGTCGCGCGGACAGGCCCGAGACCCAGAGAAGGCCGCCGGCGGCGCGGGCGTGGGGGTAATGGGCCAGCGTGCTCGTGCCCTCGGCAAGGATGAAACTCGTGCCGTTAGGACCCTCGTTACGCGTGACTGCCGTCATGATTCATCCCACGGCACGCAGATGGTGCGGGTCTCACTGAAGAAGTCGAGGGACCAGACCCCGCCTTCGCGTCCGATGCCTGAGGCCTTGACGCCGCCGAACGGCGTCCTGAGATCCCGCAGATACCACGAGTTGACCCATGTCAGGCCTGCCTCGAGGCGTCGGCTGACGCGCATGGCGCGTTCCAGGTCACGCGTCCACACCACGCCTGCGAGGCCATAGGGCGAGGCGTTGGCCATCTTGAGCGCGTCCTCCTCGGTGTCGAACGGGGCGACATGGCAGACTGGGCCGAAGACCTCCTCGCGGACGCACGGGTGGTCCTCCCCGAGGTCGGTCCAGACCGTTGGAGCGAACCACCAGCCGCCCTCGAGCCCCTCGGACATGACAGGTACGACGCCGCCGGCGCGCACGGTGCCGGATTCGGCCGCAAGCGCGGCATACCGGCGGATGCGTTCCCGTTGGCCTTCCGAGATGACGGGACCCAGCCGGGTCCCGAGCTGCCAAGGATCCCCCGGGACCCATCGACTGGCCTCTTCCGCGAGTCGCGCGACGAATGTCTCGTAGAGGGGCCTCGCCACATAGACACGTTCCGTGCACAGGCAGACCTGCCCGGTGTTGAGAAAGGCCGAGCGAGCTGTGCCCGCCACGGCCGCCTCGAGGTCGGCATCTTCCAGGACGATGGCCGCGTTCTTGCCGCCCAACTCGAAGGACAGGGCCTTCAGTCCGTGGGACGCGGTGGCCATGATGGACCGGCCGGTCGCGCTCTCGCCGGTGAAGGCGATGGCTCTGACCTCGGGGTGGCGTACCAAAGCCTCTCCGGCGCCTCCGGCACCGAGGCCGTGAACGACGTTGAAGACGCCGTCCGGCAGGCCGGCCTCGGCCATGATCTCGGCCAGCAGGCAGGCTGTCGTGGGCGTCTCCTCGCTGGGTTTGGCGATGATGACGTTGCCCATCGCAAGGGCCGGCGCCGCCTTGAAGGTCAGCAGCAGCAGCGGCAGGTTCCACGGCACGATCAGGCCGACGACGCCGATGGGTGCGCGCAAAACGGTGTTCATGACCTCGAGGCCATCGGCGGACCGCATGCGGAACACCTCATCCGCGCGGCTGCGCGCCAGTGCCGCGAAGGCCCGGAAATTGGCCGCGGCACGAGGCAACTCCCAGGATCGGGCTTCATGGGCAGGCTTGCCGGTATCTCCGACTTCGGCGGCCACAAGATCCTCGAGACGCTCGAGCAACTGATCCGCAACCTTGTCGAGCAGGTCACAGCGCGCAGCGAGCGTCATCCGGCCCCAGGGGCCCTCAAGTGCGGCACGTGCGGCACGAACTGCGGCCTCGACCTCGGCTTCGCCACCGAGGGCGAGGCGTCCGTGAACCATGCCGGTTGCCGGGTTGCGCAATGGCCGAGTTTTGCCCGTCTCCTCGAACCAGCGGCCACCGATGAAGTGGCGACGAACTTCCGGCACGGTTGCGGTGGGCATGGCCTTCAACTCGGGCCTCCGGCGCCTTCCGTGCCGAAGTATGGGCGGAGATCTTCGGCCTGCTCAAGGGCGGCGAAGTAGGAGCCCATGGTCAGGATGAAACCCATGCGGCCTTCCCAGCCCGCTGGCTGGTCCAGGCGGATCAGGTGGTTCCCCACGCCTTGCGCGGGCAAGCCGGACTGCAGGACCAGGCGTTCGGTACCGGTCCCCAGCGTCCAGAAGTCGTCCAAACGCTGTTCCAGAGGACCATCCTCCGCGATGACGGGTTCCTCGATCGTCTCCGCATCTGGGTCGCCACCGGACCGGATGATGGTCAGTGCCTGCAACACCTGTTCTCGGGTCCTGCCGCGGAATCGGAACAGGATGAAGGGATCCTTGTCGAACTGGCCTGCCAGCCAGTAGAAAACGGCGGCGATGTGCTTGCACGGGTTGTAGAGGTCCGGACAGGTGCATTGGGCGAGCACTTCCTGCCCATCCGTCGGGTACAGCGATGCACCAGCCGCTGCGAAGGCCGCGTCGATGTCGTCGGGCAATTCTCCGCGCAACAACTCGGTGGACCACCAGGCGTTGTCGGCCATCTCCCGAAGCGTGGCCTTCCAGACCTCATCCTCGAGGTGGACCAGGGCGAAGGTCACCCTGTAGGGCTCGGGCAGCGACCCCTTGACCTTGGCCGTCAGGACACCGTCCTGGTCCATCCGCGCGTCATGCACGGCACCCTGGCGCGCGTACTCGAGCCCACGCTTCAGGCGCGGTCCTAGTCCGACATACTCGAGAAAGTCCGTCCAGCGCTCGGACCAGCGTCGCGTGCCGAGGCCCATGGAAGCTGCCCTGCGCGCAAGGCTTACCTTGTGTCCCTTGCGCTCCGTGCGGTTGGCTTTCGGGGGGCGCGCGGGCTGGGGAGGACGCTCGACGATGGGGCCTTCGGCGGCATCGCCGGCCGCGGCTGTCTTGCCCCGCCTGCGCTTGCGTACCCTGCGCCGCCTGCCCGCGGCCGGAGTTCCTGCCTCGGGGACTGTCCCGTGCTCACCGGGCTCTTGCAGGGTTCCCGCAATTTCCCGGGCGAGGGCCTCGGAGGCTTCGGCCGACACGCCGGGCGCAGCGGTCTCACCGGCAGCACCCCGCGCTCGTGCGCGCCGTCGCCGCCGTCGCCTTGCACGACCGGCGTGGGTGTTGTCGGCGTCCGCCGGTGCCTCTTCCGGCGACTCGGGCTCGGCGATGACGGCTCCGGCCTCCCGAGTTTCCTCGAGGACTGCCTGGTCGACCGTTTCAGGACGGGACCGGCCACGAGGCCGGCGCGTGCTTGGTCTGCGCCCGGTGGGCGATTCTTCTGCGGCAGGCCGGTCTCCGGCAGGCTCGGCTGGCCGAGCCACGGGCGCGACGTCCGGGAGCGCAGCCGACTCTTGCGGGGCTGATTCTGGTGCGGGCGCCGTTGCCCGGCGTTGCGTCCGGGGGGGCCGGGTGGTCCGGGTGCGCGGCGGCTCGGGGGCCCCGGGGACTTCGGTCCGATCGACGGCGACGGCCACCGGAGTGTCCGGTCCGGTCACCTCCGTCGTGACGGCGCGACTGCGACGCTTGCGGACCGGAGCTGCCTCGGGAGTGGTCAGGGGCTCGTCCGTCATCCCTCGTCCTCGACCGCATCGTCACGCAGCGCAAGCAGTTCGCGCAGTTCCGAGGTCCCCATGTCGGCAAGCCAGCGTTCGCCGGTCCCGACGATGGACGAGGCCAGGAACTTCTTGGACTCGATGAGCTGGTCGATGCGCTCCTCCATCGTGCCGGTGCAGACGAACTTGTGGACCTGGACGTTGCGCTTCTGACCGATGCGGAAAGCACGGTCCGTGGCCTGGTTCTCGACGGCGGGGTTCCACCAGCGGTCGAAATGGAAGACATGGTTGGCGCGTGTCAGGTTCAGGCCGAGGCCCCCCGCCTTGAGCGAGAGGATGAACAGGGGTGGCCCGTCGGGGCTTTCCTGGAAGCGCTGGACCATCTCGTCCCGCTGGCGTTGCGGAATGCCGCCATGCAGGAACGCCACGGCCTGGTAGCCGAATTGATCCTTCAAGTGCCTGGCCAATAGGTGCCCCATCTCGACGAACTGCGTGAAGATGAGCGCGCGGTCTCCGATTTGCATGATCTCGTCCAGCATGTCCGACAAGCGGGACAGCTTCCCCGAACGACCTGCGAGGACGGGCATCTCGCCTTCGTCGACGGCTTGGGCGGGATGGTTGCAAACCTGCTTGAGACGGGTCAGCGTCCGCAGGACGGCGCCATGACGCGCGATACCGTTGGCCTGCTCGATCTCGTCCATCATCTGGGCCAGGGTCTGGCGGTAGAGATCGGCCTGCTCGCGGGTCAGGTTGGTATGGACCTTCATCTCGATCTTCTCGGGCAGGTCCTGAATGACGAAGGGATCCGTCTTCATCCTGCGGAGGATGAAGGGGCTTATCAGCTTGCGAAGGCGAATCGAAGCGACGGGGTCGCGGAAGCGCTCGATGGGGGTCGAGTAGCGCTGCTTGAAGAATGCCTTGTCACCCAGATACTCCGGGTTGAGGAACTGGAATAGACTCCAGAGCTCGGCAAGGCGATTCTCGACAGGTGTACCCGTCAGCGCGACCCGATAGCGGCTGCGGAGCATGCATACGGCCTTGGCCTGCTGGGTGTCCGGATTGCGGATGTTCTGGGCTTCGTCCAGCACCACGCCGTCCCAGGTATGCGCCGCCAGCGTCTCGCGGTCGCGGGTTGCGATGCTGTAGGTCGTCAAGACCACGTCGACATCCCGGACTAGGGCGAGCAACGCTTCGCCCTGCTTGCGGTCGGGTCCGTGATGGACATGCACCGTCAGGCCCGGCGTGAAGCGCTGGATCTCCCGCCACCAGTTGCCCAGGACCGAAGTGGGGCAGACCAGCAAGGTGGCGCGCCTGCGTGCCCGGGTTCGTCGGTTGTGGATCAGCAGGGCCAGCAACTGGATGGTCTTCCCGAGGCCCATGTCGTCGGCAAGACACACGCCGAGACCTTGACCCGTCAGGAATGCCAACCAGGAGAATCCCCGGAGCTGGTACGGGCGCAGCGTGCCGACGAAGCCCTCGGGGCTGGGCAGCGTCGGGATGCGCTGGTTGTCGCCGCCCAGCATGTCCGCGAGCCAGCCCTGGCCGACCACGCCGAGGACCGGCAAGCCCTTGGACTGGCTCGCGGCAGGATTGGCGAATGCCAACTGCATGGCTTTGGAAAGCTCCATCGTCCGCGCGTGCGCGGCTTGCCTGCCCCAGTGCTGGATGGTCAGCTCCAGGTCTTCCGGGCGAACCTCGAACCATTGGCCACGGACATGGCGCAGCGGAGCCTGTTGCTCCTGCAGCAGCTGGAATTCGATGGCGGACAATGCGCCATCCGGCAGGGCCAGATCCCAGTCATAGCGCACCATGGTCTCGATGCCGGCTCCTGCATCTGCAGCGCGAAGCATGCCGGTCCCCGCCTTTTGCGGTTCGTCGTCCATCGGCTTGATGGTCAATCGGACTCCGAGGCGGCTCTTGCCGGGCGACCACCATGGGGGCAGGATGCATCCGAACTTTTCTTCCGCGCTTTCCAGGACCGGGGCCACGTTGGCCAAGAAATCATGGGCTTCCTCGATGCGCAGTACGGCATGGTCCGGCCGGGGTACCCGGATGGCGGCCGCCAGATTATCCCCGAGTCCCACGTGGGAATTCTTCTTGAAGACCTCCTGCGCTTCCCCGAGCGATTGCAGGAAGGTGATCTGGGGCAGGGCGATCTCGCGGGCGTGAAAGACGCCCTTGTGGCCACCTTCTCGCCAGATTTCCGACGCTGTGACGAAGAGCGAGGGTTCGTCGGGTGCCTGGAAACCGAACTGCAAAAGCCAAGGCCCATCCGGCTCATCCGGGGGCGTCAGGCGGAATGCCGTTCTGAGCGGAGGGAGCGGCGTGTGGACCGGAACCAGCCAGCGTTCGACCGCCGATTCAAGCGCCTGCAACTCTCGGACCGGCCCCTTGACCTGAAGGTTTTCGAGGTCCTCGGGGGGCGCCCCGAGCGAGGCGGCCCAGCGGTCCCACACACTCGGCCCCGAGGGCCGAAGTGGCTTGGGGATGGCGATGGCCCACTGGCGGATCAGGGCATCGAGGCCCCGTCCCGCGAAGCTGCTGATGAGGTGCCGGGGCGCAGGAGGGTGCCCGGCGCGTCCGAGTGCCCGGGCGACGGGGGGCATGATCCTCGCCATCTGGGCAAGGCGCACTTCCTCGGTGTTCAGGATGGGCTGCCAGCGACCCACCAACCGCGTGCCTTCGTGGGTCAGCGCCGGCACGAAGTGCCGGCGTGCGGCCAGTTCGAGCACCCAGTTCGCGACGAGACGCCAGAAGCGCAGGTCGGGCCCGAGGGCTCGTCCGGTTGCAGGCGTGTCCGCCAAGCCGGCGAGCAGGCGGATGGCCTCCGCGGGGCCGGACGGTAGATGGAAGAGGCGCGTCTCCACCAAGGTCCGTTCCTCGGTGAGAACGGCAGGGTTGGCGTCGGGAGAGGCGGCCGGCCGGTTGCCGGTGCCCGGGAGCCGGGCGTCCGTGACGAAGAACGAACGGGCCGGTACATCCGGCAGGATGCCCTGGAAGGCCTCGCACACCCGCGTCGAATCGAGCGGGCCGCCAATATCCTCGGCCCAGAACACGAACTGCCCCTGGGCCTCGTCGGGACACCAGGTGCCGTGCAGCACCACGCGACGTTTCGTCTCTGCCTTCATGCGCCACAGTGCGGGGCGGGCCGTTTCCTGGACGGACGTGGTCCGGAATCACGGCGTGGGAACGCGGTTGCGGCGTGATCTACCTGAGTCTGGACGGCGCAAATGGCCGCGGCACGACAACCAGTCGGCAGTCTAGCACCCTCGCCGTAGGCGTGGCAACGAACGGGGCAGGATGCGGCTGATTTGCTATGCTCATCGGCGTGGAGCGTCCGACAATCGATACTGGTGTGGCCGTGCCCCGCTGGCTCGCCTTGGTTGCCTTCGTGGCATCCGGGTTACTTGTCCTGTGGGGCGTCTGGACCCTGACGGCGCCACCCGCCGACGCGCCGGTGCGCGAGGCCTTCAGGCGGGCTGCCCGGGTGTGGGCAGGTCAGCCATTCCCGCGGGTGACGCTGCCGACGGCGCACGGCGCCACGGTCAGTCTGCCCCTGCCGGGACCGCAGGTCCTGGTGTTCTTCAGGGTATTCACCTGAGGGCACTGTCGCCACCAACTCGCGCAGTTGCGCGAGGAACGCAAGACCTGGCCGAGGGGCGTCGGTCTTCTGGCCATCAGCCACGACCGGCCTGAGGACCTTCGCGTACTGGCCCGTGAACTGGAGCTCCACTATCCCCTGGTCTCCGACGCGGGCTATCGCCTGATCGACGCGTGTGCCGGCCGGGAGGCCAATCGTGTCTACGCCCGGCCTGCCCTGGTGGTCGTCGGACCTGATGGACGTGTCGCGTGGGCACACATCGGGGCTGATGCTGCGGATCGTGCCGATCCCTCCGTCGTCCGCAAGGTCCTTGCGGCTTACATGCCGAAGTAGCGACCGATAAGGCTCTCGGCGTGCGCAATCCGGACCCTGAGGTCCGTGATGGCTTCCTCACCGGCCTCGGGATTTGCCTCTATCCAGGCCCAGGCCGCGTCGACCGTCGCGACCAGATGCTGCTGGTCCCTCGGGCCCGACGCCAGCGCCTGATCCAATGCTGCGCGCATGTCGTGGAATGTCATGCCGGGGGCTTCCCTTTGCCATTAACGTCGTGTAACCTCTACTTTAACAGCTTGTTTGCCCGTTGGTTCCTCAATGTAGCTCGGAGAGCGTCAGATAATGCATCGTGCGTCGATTCTAGCCTTGGCTGGTCTGGTTGCGGGTTGTGGCCTGTCCGCCCCCCGCGGGACGTTGGTCGCATCAGAGCGCAACGGGCTCGGCGCGCGCAGTGTTCGGCAGGGCGCCCCGGCGTGGGCCAAGGACGCCGTCTTCTACCAGATATTCCCGGATCGCTTCGCGAACGGCTCGGCGACCAATGATCCGCCAGGTACCGAGCCGTGGGGGGGCAAGCCGACCATCACGAATTTCTTCGGGGGAGACCTCGAGGGCATCCGGCAGCATCTCGACCACCTGCAGAGCCTCGGTGTCACGGCGCTCTACCTGAATCCCATCTTCCAGTCTCCCTCGAACCACAAGTACGACACAACGGATTACTTGCGGATTGACCCCGCATTTGGCGACGAGGCCGCCTTCCGCGCCTTGGTCGCGGATGTCCACGCCCGGGGCATGCGCATCATCCTCGACGGCGTCTTCAACCACACGGGTGATCAGTTCGCCGGCTTCCGCGAGGCGGCCCGCAAGGGTCCTGAATCACCCTTCTGGTCTTGGTACAACTTCTACGGTTTTCCCGTGGTGCAGCAGCCCCGGCCCAATTATGACTCGTGGTGGGGCTTTGCGACGTTGCCAAAGCTCAACTTCCGCAATCCCGCCGTGCGGGACTACATCCTCGATACGGTCGTGCCGCACTGGACGCGCATGGGTATCGATGGCTGGCGTCTTGATGTGCCCAACGAGATCTCCGAGCCAGGCTTCTGGGAAGCTTTCCGCGCCAAGGTCCTCGCCATCAATCCCGAGGCCTATCTCGTCGGCGAGATTTGGGACGATCCGCGTCCTTGGCTCGGGCGCTTCGATGCCACGATGAACTATCCTTTCCAGAAGGCCTTGGTGGCCTTCGCGGCCAAGCGCCAGATGGATGTCGACACGCTCGACAGGGAGTTGGCCACGCAGCGGGGCTGGGGCGGACCCTCGACCAACGCGATGTTCAACATCCTGGGCAGTCATGATGTCGAACGCTTCCGATTCGAGACGGGTGAGCGGCCGGAACGCCAACGGGCGGCCGTGCTCCTGCAGATGACCTATCCCGGGACACCCGTCGTCTATTACGGTGACGAAGTCGGCATGACCGGAGGCAAGGACCCCGACGATCGGCGGTGTTTCCCTTGGCAGACGGCGCAGTGGGATGCCGGCACGCTCCGTCACTACCGCGCCCTCATCAAGGCGCGCCGTGAGGTACGCGCGCTGCGCGACGGCTGGTTCCAGACCCTGCTTCGCCACAACGATCGGCGTCTCTGGGCTTATCTTCGCGATTGGCAGGGAGAGAGCCGCGCGCTGGTCGTCGTCAATGCTGGTGATGCAGCGGGACGCCTCGAGGTGCCGGTGGCCGATACCAGCCTGGCTGATGGCACCGTGCTTCGCGAGGTCCTTTCGGGCCGCACGGTCAAGGTAGCCGGCCGCAAGGTGCTGCTCGGGGAGGTCGGTCCCGCAGGCTCGATCTGGGTGGCCGAGCCCCGGCGTTGAGCGAGGCCGTGTTCAGCCCATCCGCGCGACAATCCGTCTCAGCCACCGGGCTGCCGCGTTGGCTGCGGTGTCATCGGCAGGCCACAGCATCTGGGTGTCGCCCACGATGAGCAGTCGGCCGCGTCCCGTCCTGCGGCTGACGGCCAGTCGGTAGCCCCGGGCCGTGCCTGATGCGACTCGATAAGCAGCGAGGGGCACGGTTCCGAGGATGGTCGACGGGGGCGCGGCCTCGACGGTGCAGGCTCCCTGCATGGTGAGATTCAGGTCATCGAACGGCACCTCCCAATCAGGCAACAGATCGGGAAGACCGTTCGATGCACGCACGATGTCGATGCGCGTGTAGGCCCCGAGCCGGCGCAGGACTTCCTGAAGACGCACGGCGGCAAGGCCCTTGGCCGCACCCCAGTCTGCCGAAACGAGGACCGTTCCGCCCAGATCGAGGTGCTGGCTCAGGGCTTCCTCCTCGCCGGGTGACAGGGCTGCGGGGGCCGCACACCAGAGCACCGTGCCAAGCCTTGGCGATGCCGCGACGGGACCGGAAATCGAAAGGGGAGCCTGGCCCATCGCGGCCTGAAGCCGGGCGAGCGTGGCGGCGTCCGGCTCGCCGTAGGGCCATCCCGTGAGGCTCAGGGTCACCGGTCGCGACGTCAGCACCCCGGCACCGCCGGTCGTCGTCTCCTCCTCGAATCCGACGTGGTGGATGGTTGCGGCACCCGTGCCGGGTCCTGCTTCGAGGCGATAGCTTCCGTCAGGACCGGACTCGGTGTCCTGGAGGCCCAGCACGATGCGTGCCCCGCTGACAGGCTGGCCCGATGTGTCCCGCAGGCTGCCTTCGAGGATGCGGGTGGTCGGCGCGAGGCGAAAGGACAGTTGCACGACGGGGATGGTGACCTGGGAAGAACCGATTTTAGGCTGGGGTACCGCCGCGAGTGAAATCGTTGCCTGTTGCGTCAAGTGGCCGACCGCCGAGACCGTGACCGTGTAGATGCCGGCGCTCATGTCGTCGAAGGCACGAGCGCCCGCGCCATCCGTCCGGCCGAACCCCAGGCCCGAGCCGGCGGCGACCACCGTGGCACCGGCGAGGGGGGCATCGGCCGTATCCCGGACCTGGACCCTCAGGCTGCCGCCTATCAGGTTGGAGGGACTGATGCATCCCCCGTCCGTCTCGCAGCGATCTTGGCCACCCGGAGGAGCGCCCTGGCCGTTGCCGGGCAATGGTGTCGACACGACCGTACGCGTGACGGGAGGTGTGGAGGTGGGCGAGGTAGAGGCCGTGGCCGGGCAACCCGTCAGGACCAGCCCAAGTGCCACGTGGGCCCGGGTATTCAAGGTCGGCTCCCGGTCGGTTGTTGCATGCCGAGCGCAGCCAGGGCATCGACTCGGCCCCAGCCCGTTTCCGGGTCGAAGCCGGACGTTCCCACGTCCGTCGCGGACGCGAGGATTCTCAGGCGCACCTGGTCGGCCGAGAGTCCGGGTTCCTGGGAGAGGATGAGGGCAGCGAGGCCTGCCACGAGGGGCGAGGCCTGGGACGTTCCTGAGACACGACCATGTCCGGGCCAGGATCCTTGGCTCCGTCCCAAGGAGAGCATGTGGGCGTAGGTCGGCAGCGTCGACAGGATGCCTTCCGAGTCTTGGCTGAGCCCGCCACCTGCCGCCACGACCCCCATCTCAGGGCCGATATTGCCATAGCTCGCACGCCTGCCTCGAGGATCCAGCGCTCCCACGGCCAGGACCCCGGCGTAGGCGGCGGGGTAGTAGACAGGGACGCCGCTGCCATTGCCTGCTGCCACCACGAACAGGACGCCTCGAGCCTGGCCGTAGGCCATGGCCTCCGCAAGGATGGGCGCAGGCTCCTCGCCCCCGATGGACATGTTCAGGACCCGGACGCCAAGATCGACGGCACGACGGATGCCCAGTGCGATGACATCGTCCGTCCCCCCCCCCTGGCAGTCCATGGCTTTGATGTCCACGATGCGGACCGAGGGGGCCACGCCGACGATGTTGTTGCGCAGGCCGGGTTGATTGTCGCCCACGGCGCCGATGATGCCGGCCACGTGGGTGCCATGGCCGTTCCCGTCGGGCCCCGGATGCGACGCGTCCGAGTAGGCGGTCGCATAGCTGTAGGTGAGGCCGAGGCAGCTGTCGTTGCGCCCGGCAGCCTCGATTGCATCGACGTGCAGCCTTTGTCCGGCGCCGTCGCGTGCCATGTTCAGGGCCAGATCCGGGTGGCGGTAGTCGACTCCGGAGTCGAGGACGCCTACGAGCACTCCTTGGCCCCGTATGCTCGGATAGGCCTGCCAAGCGGCAGGGATGTTTGCCTGGGCCAGGCCCCATTGGTTGCTCGAGCCGGTGTTGAGATCCCCGAAGGACTGGATGGTCCTGTCCGATTCTGCCGATGCCCCGGATGCCACGGGCAACAGGCCAAGCGACCGGCGATGGTTACGGCTGACCCAGCGGGCAAGACCACTCGCGGCGAGGCGTTCCTCCGCCGACTTCGCCCGATCTTCGCTCGGGAACACCAATGTGCTGACGTCAGGCAGGGGCCGGTTGAGGGTCGTACCGCCCACGGCCGTCACGAGTGCCGTGATCGCGCCTTCGTCGACATTCGCCCGCCAACCGATGAGCCGAATCTCCGGCTCGACGACCTCGGACAGCGTGACCGGCGGTGGCGCAGGCGTCGGGGTCGCGCAGCCGGGCAGACACGCCAAGACCAAGGACCACGGAGTCCCCTTGAAGCCACGATGCCGGGGCATGCTGCTTGCAGCATACCCCGGCATCGGGAGCATGACCGGCCCTACTCCCGCAGGGACAGCAGATCCTGGATCTCCCGGAGCACCTGTTCCCGGGCCCCCAGCAGTTGACGCTGCTCCCGACCGATGTCCTCGAGATCCCCGCGCAGCTTGTCCTGAGCGGCCAGGGCCTTCCGGGCACCTTCCGTGGCGCTGCGCAACTCGTCCTCGGCCGCACGCAGCTCTTCACGCGCCCGGTTGGCCGAGGCGCTGTCTTTGTCGATGGACTGCTCGATGCGCGACAGGCGACGCTGTGCCCCGGCGATGCGCTGCTTGGCTTCGGCGATGCGCTGCTCTTGGCTGTCGATCTCGCGGGCGACGTCTTGCCGCTTGCCATTGAGGTCCGAAATGCGACCGGTCAGATCCGCGATCCGGCGCTCGAGCTCGGGCCGTCTCGCAAGTCGCTGGCGATCCCGCTCCGAGAGCTGGTCGGGGTCCAGTTGCGCAAGCCGGTCGAGACCGGCCTGTTCGCGCAACAGGTCGAAGCGGGTGTCGCTCAGGTCGTTGCCGCGCTGAACCAGATTCTGGTCGCTGCCCTCAAGCCGCCTGATGGCGTCGGCCGCCCGCGCCACGCCTTCCTTGGCACCGGATATCTCACCCTGCGTGTGGCCGCGCTCCTCGCCCAGCCGGCGCAGTTCGGCCTGCAATTCGGCCAATTGGCGCGCAAGTTCGGCCTGCTCACCCTTCAGGGCGTCCCGCCGTGCCATGGCCCGATCGAACAGGTCCTGTGCCGCGCGGATGGCGTCCTTGACCCGTTCAGTCTCGGCCGCGAGCGCCTGCTCCTCACGCCGGATCTTGGCAAGGGTGCGCTGGTCGGCATCGAGAGCCCGTTCGAGAAGCGTGTTCCTCTCTTGGGTCAGGCGTTCGAGCGAGCGGCCCAAGTCATCAATCCTGCCGCGTGCGGCGCGAATCTCGTCGAGGTTGGCTGAAGCCTCCTGTTCCTGGGCCCGGGTGCGCTGCTCGAGCTCCCCTGCCTTCTGGCGGACACCCAGCAGTTCGGCCCGTGCCTTGGAGACGGCCTCGCCGATCCGGGCCACGATTCCTTGCTGTGACGTCACATCGCGCTCGGCCCTGCCGGTTGCCCGAGCGTTGCCGTCCCGTGCATCCCTGTTGCGTGCAATGTCGGACTCACCGGTCTTGAGGCCCTTTTCCGCCGCGGCTGCCTCGGCGGACCGCCATTCACGCTCGGCCCGCTGGAGGGCGCCCTCCGGCAGTGTTCGCGGGTCGAGTCCCTTCAGGTAGTCATAGTAGGCCTTGGCCGTCCGCGCCTTGACGAAGGCTTCCCGATGAGCCTCGGCCAGCTCGTTGCCCTGTGCCGCGAGGGCCTTGGCTTCGGCCTTCAGGTCGCGAACGCGCTGCTCGAGACCCTCCAGCTTGCGCAAATCCTGATCCAGATCTGCCTCAAGGCGGGCCTTGGCATCCTCGAGTCCTGCACCGCGCTGCTCGAGTTCTGCCAGGTCGCGACGCTTCGCCTCGATCTCCTGCTCGAGACGCTCTTGGATCTGCTGGGCCTTGGCCAGTTGTCCGGCCACGACGTCGATACGGTCCCGGGTGTCCCTGCGTCTGCCATCGAGCGCGAGGATCTGGTCCTTGACACTCGACCCGCGCGCGACGGGCGAGGACCTTAACGCGGTCTGGTCCGCCTCGAGCCGCGGTTCGGCGGCCCGCAGCGCCTTGTCGAGCGACGATCGGACCTGCCCGACGCGCCCGAGGCGATGGACGGACCCGCGGTTGTGGACTTCGGACATGATAGGGGACTCCCGAAAATCTGAGGCAAACAGTCGTCTCTCCTGTTATCCCCATCTCCGCCGTGTATCTTGCGTCCCGGTTTGCGCACGTTGGGCTGCCCATGTGAAGTTGGACAAGCAGCCCCCCGTGTCCTAACCTTTTGGCGTGCAATGCCACTTTGACCTTCGTGCGCTTGTCGTTCGCCTCGCGTTCCTCGCCACGCTGACGACCCTGCCCGGATGCGCGCTGCTGGCCGGGGCAGCCATGCCTGTCGTGCGGTGGCGCAGTGCGGAGATGTTCGCCTCCGGGGATGCGGAGCGCTCCCGCGTCGACATCCCGGGCAATCTGGCGCAGCTGCGCTTCCTCGCCGACCTCGCCCCGGATCATGCTCCTGTCAACGTCGCTGTAGCCCAGGCGCTCGGAGGCTATGCGCTGGGCTACCTCGACCCGGTGCTCACGCCCGGTTTCGAGCCGCCGCAGGACGCGCTTGCGCAGGCGCGGAAGGCTTTTCGGGAAGGGCGAGCCTATGCGATGCGAGGACTGACATCGTTGCCGGGCTTCGTGGCGGGTGTTGACGGCGATCTTGAGGTCTTCCGGGCCGCCGTGGCCTCGGCTGGTTTTCCCGAGGTGCCTGCCCTGTTCTGGATGGCGTACAACTGGGGCCAACTTGCCCTCCTCTCCTTCGACGACATCGAGTTGAGCGCCGAGTTCGAGAAAGCCGAGATGATGATGCGGCGCGTGGAGGAACTGGCGCCGGGTTACTATCACGGTGGTGCCCAGGCCTTCTTGATGGTGCGCTATGCGTCGAGGCCGACGCTCTTGGGGGGCGACCCTGCCGCGGCCAAGGCCGCCTGGTCGCGGGCGCGCGAGGCCTCGGGCGGTCGCTTCCTGATGACGGATGTCCTCTATGCGCAATATGGTTGCGTTCAGACGCAGGACGCGGCCGAATTCCGCAGGGTGCTCGAGGCGGTCATCGCGACGCCGTCGGATGTCCTGCCGGAAGAGCGCCTTGCGAACCTGTTGGCGCAACGTCGGGCGCGGATTCTGCTCGATCGGATCGCGGACTGCTTCGACCTTGAAGCGGCCGAAGACACGGGTGCCGAGGCCACTGACGCCGAGGCCGCTCCCGCCCCGTCCCCGACGCCCTCGCCCAGGGTCCGGAAGACGCCTGCGCCGGCCGTGCGGAACCGCATGCCGGGGTCCCCTCGTCCGAAGGCTCGGAGGTAGAAATCATGAACCTGTCCCATATGCTTGCCGCTGCCGTTCTGGGCAGCTTCTTCGTGTTTCAGGCACCTGCCGCTCTGGCAGCCAAGACCCTCAAGGTGGCTTTCCTCGCGCCACCTGGTTCCAAGTGGGACCAGACCTTCAAGCGCATCAGCGACGAGGTCTCCGAAAAGACCTCCGGCGAGATTCGCATCCGCTTCATCGGGGGCGGGGTGATGGGGGACGAGCCGGATGTCGTCCGCAAGATGCGACGCGGCCAGTTGCAGGGTGCCGCGCTGACCGGCATGGGGCTCGGCCTCATCGAGCCCCAGGTTCGCGTCCTTGAGTTGCCCATGCTTTATGACTCGGATGCCGACGTCGACAGGGTGACGGCCAAGGTCGAGGACCAGTTGGGTGCGCGCCTCGGGGAAAAGGATCATGTGCTGCTCGGCTGGGCCGAGGTCGGTCCCGTCTATGTCTTTACCAACAAGCCGATCAGGCGCCTCGCGGACTTCAAGGGAACCCGCATGTGGATGTGGGAGAATGACCGCCTCGCGGAGGCCATCTTCAAGGAGCTCGGTCTCCAGCCGACGCCACTGGCGATCACGAGCGTCCTGACCTCTTTGCAGACCGGCATGGTCGATGGCGTCTACAACTCTCCCCAAGGCCTCGTGGCGCTCCAATGGAACTCCAAGGTCCGCTACGCGCTTGACTTCCGCCTGACGCAGTCGGTCGGCGCCCTGGTCGTGACGCGAAAGGCCTGGGATGGCCTTTCGCCGGAGCAGCAACGGGTCCTGCGCGAGGCGTCCCGCCGTCACTGCGAGACACTGGTGCGTGAAGGACGGGAAGACAATCGCAAGGCCCTCGAGGCACTCAAGCGCCAGGGCGTGCAATTGACGTCGTTGCCTGCCGAGGATCGCAAGCGGGTTCGCCAGGCGGCGGACCGCGTGGCAGATGAACTGGTCGGTTCGCTCTATCCTGCCGACTTGCTGCGTCAGGTCCGCCAGTCCGCGGGGCGCTAGACGCGTGACAGGACCGTTCGGGGGCGCGGTGGCTCCAGATGGCGCGGACGCCGGTGCGACCCGCCTCGAGCTTCCGCTCTTGGCACCGCTCTTCCGCCTCGACCGATGGTTGGTGGCCGCAGAGGTGGGTCTGCTTGGCCTGCTTCTGGCCGGGATGATCTTCCTGGGACTCGGGCAGGTCGTCCTGCGCGAGTTCTTCCAGTCCGGTTGGTCGTGGGCAGATGGCCTGTTGCGCCATTTTGTCCTGCTCACGGGATTGTTCGGCGCGATGACGGCCACGCACGCCCGGCGCCATCTCGCGATGGATGCCCTCGTCCGTGTCCTGCCGGATTCCCTGCGTCGCGGGGCAGAGGTCATCGCTGAGGCACTCTCCGGCTTCACGTGCTTCTGGCTGTTGGTGATTGTCGTGCCCTACCTCCGCGACGAGTTGGCGCACGGGGGCGAGGAGGTCGCCTTCGGCATCACGCAAGCCCAGTTCCAGATCGCTTTCCCTGTTGCCCTCGCGGTGATGGGTTTCAGGTTCACGTTGCTGGCCCTTAACGACGGCTTGCTGTTGTGCTTTCCCCGGGCCGAAGCCGCCCTGCTTCGCGAGAAGGGCAACTGAGATGGCGTGGGTTGCGGGAATCGGACTGACCCTCGCCACGTTGCTGGGGGCGCCGCTCTTTGTCATTCTTTCGCTGATTACGGTGCTTGGCTTCCTGGCCGATGGCCAGGATGCTGCCATCCTCTTCACCGAATTCGTGAAGATCGCCGAGCAGCCGATGTTCATCGCCATCCCGCTTTTCACTTTTGCGGGTTACCTGATGGCGGAAGCCAGGACCAGCGTCCGCCTGATCGACCTCACCAAGGCTCTGGTCGGCTGGTTGCCCGGCGGTGTCGCCATCGTGGCGCTGCTCTCGTGTGCCTTCTTCACCGTCTTCACGGGAGTTTCCGGCGTCACGGTCATTGCGCTCGGGGGCTTGTTGCTGCCCGCCTTGCTCCGCGAAGGGTACACCGAACGCTTCGCGCTCGGCTTGCTGACGACGGGGGGCAGCCGCGGCCTGCTCTTCCCCCCGTCTCTCCCAATCATCATCTACGGCGTCATCGCGCAGGTCGACATCGGCAAACTGTTCATCGCGGGCGTCGTACCCGGTGTGCTTGACCTGGCCGCCGCCCTGTTGCTGTGCCTGTTCTTGGGCGGACGCGGCCCGACGGAGCGCGTCCCCTTTCGCCTGGACGAGGCCGTACGGGCAATCAAGGCCGCAGCGTGGGAACTTCCGGTCCCCTTCATCATCTTCGGCGGGATTTATGGGGGCTTCCTGACGGCAGCCGAGGCGGCCGTCACCATGGCCCTTTATGTCTTCATCGTGGAGGTTTTCATCTACAAGGACCTCCATTGGCGGCGGGACGTGCCCCGGGTCATCCGTGAGTCGATGGTCCTGGTCGGAGGCATCCTCATCATCATCGGGGCTGCGCTGGGCCTGACGAACCTGCTGGTCGATCGCGAGGTCCCGGACCACTTGTTCCAAGCCATCGAACCCTTCATCACCAACAAGTTCACCTTCCTGCTGGCCCTTAACGTATTCCTGCTGGTCGTGGCGGCACTGCTGGACGTCTTCTCGGCGATTCTCGTGGTCCTGCCGCTGATCCTGCCGCTCGCGGCAAACTACGGGGTGGATCCCGTCCACCTTGGTATCGTTTTCCTGATGAATCTCGAGATCGGCTACAGCCTGCCGCCTATGGGGCTCAACCTGTTCGTGGCCTCATTCCGATTCAACCAGCCCATCATGGCCCTCTACCGCGCCACCCTGCCTTTCCTCCTCGCGACGCTTCTGGTGCTGGCCTTGGTGACCTACGTTCCGTCCATCTCGCTCTGGCTCCTCGGAATCGTCCAGCCTTGAAAACGCGCAAGGCCCCATCCCCGCTGTTCTTCCTGTTCATCACGCTGTTGCTGGACATCATGGGCATCGGCCTCATCGTGCCGATCACCCCGGGTCTCGTGGCCGAGTTGTCGCCGGGTGCCGATGCCTCGGCCCACGCCGCTACCGTTGGCTATCTCTTCGCTTCCTTCACGTTCATGCAGTTCCTGGCTGCTCCCTTCCTTGGGGCGCTTTCGGATGCTTGGGGACGCAAGCCCGTCCTGCTCTATGCGCTCGCCGGAACCTCGCTCAGCTATGTCGGCATGGCCTTGGCCAGCAGCCTCGACATGCTCTTTGCGGCGCGCGTGGCCGCAGGCCTCGCGGGCGCCAGCCTCTCCGTCGTGAGCACGGCCATTGCCGATCTCAGCTCGCCCGAGGACCGTTCCAAGAATTTCGGCCTCCTCGGAGCGGCCTTCGGCGTCGGTTTCATCCTCGGTCCGGCGCTGGGCGGCCTGCTCTCGGGTCATGGCCTGCGGACCCCCTTCTGGGCGGCGGCCATCCTGGCCGCGCTCAATGCGGTCTATGGTCTGTTTGTCGTCAAGGAGTCCCTGCCGGAGGACCAGAGGCGGCCCGTGTCGCTGGACCGACTCAATCCGCTGGGTAGCTGGCCGATGCTCTGGAGACTCGAGGCGGGGCGTGGTCTGGTGGCTGTCCTGGTCCTGTCGAGTCTGGCCCAGCAGTGCCTGCAGACGAACTGGGTCGTGTACACGACCTACCGGTTCTCGTGGTCCCCGACGGAGAATGGCTTTGCGCTGGCCTTGGTCGGGGTGTCGGCTGCCGTGGTCCAGGGCGGCCTGATCCGGCGGATCATGCCCATGCTGGGTGAGCGGCGCGCCGTCCTCTGGGGCATGGCCTGGTCGGCGGTCGTCTTCGTGGCCTACGGGCTCGCGACCCAGGGCTGGATGATGTACGCGATTCTCTCCATTGCTGCGCTCGGGGGCTTGTCAGGGCCTGCCATACAGGCCTTGATCTCGATGCAGGTCTTGCCAGCCGATCAGGGCCGCCTGCAGGGCGCCTTGGCCAGTCTCGTCAGCCTGACGGGTGTGGTCGGTCCCGTCATGGCCAACGGCTTGTTCTCTTCGGCGACTGCTCCGGGTCTGTCCGTCACGCTTCCGGGAATTGCCTTCTTCGCGGGTGCCATCCTTTTCGCGGGTGCGATCGTCGCGGCTGCTGCCGTGTTCCGGCGCCATCCGGCACTCGGCGTGCGCGGTGCGCAGGCTCCCTTGGTCCAGTCTGCCGGAGGTTGATGAATCTTGTCCCGTCAGATTGAGCCACTCCTTCGCATGACCGTCGATCTGTCGGAACCTGCGGATCTCGAGTTGTTGTCCGTCAAGGTTGTCGAACTGCGTGAGCTTGTCCGTGCACGGGGAATGAAGGTGGGCATCGCCCTGCATCGCTGGCTCGATGCCAGCAGGATTGACCTTGTCCTTTTGCCGGGGACGCCTGCTGCCAAGACCGAGGCCGAGGAGTTCCTCAAGCTCGGCTTCGATGTCGGTTTTCCCGATTTCGAGGCCGCGACACAGGACGAGGAACCCGGGCCTGAGGCTGCCGCCGAGGGCTGAAGAGGCTGCCGCCGATCAGTCGGCTTCGCCAGCCGACAGGACTACGCAGACAGATGCCACGACGGCTGCGATGCGCACGGCTTCGAGAATCTGCGTTTCGTCCCAGCCAAGCGGGCGGGCCTTGGCTTCATGGGCCCTGGCACAGGCGCCGCAGGCATTGAGGGCGCTCAGTGCCGTAGCCCAGAGCTCCACATCCGCTCGTGTGCCTGCGGGCTGAAGCATGCCTGTCATGCGTAGGCGAGCCGGTGTCGTCGTGTAGGCTGGCTGCGGCAACTCGTGACGAAACCGGTAGAAGACGTTGTTCATCGTCATCAGCGCTGCTGTCGTCAAGGCATCCATGCGCGTAGTTGCTGCCGCCCAGTTCTCGCCGGCCGCTTGCAGCGCGGTCGTAAGGCTGCGTGAACGCAAGGACTGGGCGCAGGCCAGCACCAAGCCCCTGCGTGTCTCCCGGGGCAGCAGGTCGTTGGTATCGTCCACGATCATCTGCCAGTTGCGCGCCACGTCGGGGACGTGCGCTTGCAAGCGACGATCGATGTCTTCGAGCGACAAAGCCATGGTGAGTCAGTGTCGCGCAGGCAGCTTCTTCGGTCAACGCTCCTCGTGCCGGGCGCCTTGTTGACAATGATTCTCAACTACGCGCATCATTGGGTGTTGGCAAGCTTTCAGGGTTGCGGAGGAGCGTGGCGTCGTGTGGTCGAGCCTGAATCTCGGTGACGAGGTGATCCTCACGGATGTCGAAGGTGGCGACAGCCGCGTCCGGCACCTCATGGAACTTGGGTTCACCCGGGGCACGCGTGTGCGCCTGCTGGCCCGGGCCCCCTTTGGCGGACCTGTGGTCGTCGAGGTTCGTGGCGCGCGGCTGGCCATCCGTCTCTCCGACGCCGCGTGCCTGAAGGCCTGAATCTGGCACCGGGGAAAAGTGCCCGGGCCTCGAACGGCTTGCCGGTGGTGCTGGTCGGGCCGCCCAACGTCGGCAAGTCGACCCTGTTTCAAGCGCTGACTGGCGTCAGGGCGCGTATTGTCAACTACCCCGGGGCGACGGTGGACCTCCAAGAAGGACGCTGGGTCGGCACGGGAACGGGGGAGGGCTGGCGTGTCCTCGATACTCCGGGGATTGTCGGCCTCGAACCGCGCGGTGCGGATGAGGCCGTGACCCGGCAAATTTTGTTCCCGGCTGGGGTCGCGCGCAACCCGCGCGTCGTGCTGGTCCTGGATCAGACCCAACTGGCACGTCACCTCTACCTCGCTTTCCAACTGCGCGAGGCGGGTCTGCCTGTGGTCGTTGCCCTGACGATGGGCGATCTGCTCGCCGAACAAGGACATGAGGTCCGCGTGGCCGATCTCGAGGCTTCCTTGCGCATGCCCGTCGTTCGTGTCGACACGGGTGATCCGAAGTCGCTTGAGGTGCTTGCCGAAGCCGTTGCGGCGTTGCCTGTCGTGACGACAGCTCCCGAGCCTCCCGTGCCATGGGACCGGGCCCGGGTCGAAGACGCTCGGCAGGATGCCGATGCGCTGGCTCTGCGTGTTCTCGTGCCGGTGCCGCGCCCTGACCCGCGTGTCCGATTGCCGCTCCACGAGCGTCTCGATCCTTGGTTGCTGCATCCTTTCTGGGGCTTCCTGGTTTTCTTCGTGGCCATGGCTGCGGTCTTCAGTGCGGTCTTCTGGGTCGCACAACCTGCCATGGAAGTCGTGGATGCCCTGGTGGGCTCGGCGGGGGGGTGGCTCCACGACCGCCTGCCGCCGGGGGCCCTTGCGGACTTCGTGAGGGACGGTCTCGTCGCTGGCCTGGGTTCGGTCTTGATGTTCGTGCCGCAGATTGCGCTGCTCTTCCTCGCGATGATCCTGCTCGAGGATTCCGGTTATCTGGCCCGGGCAGCCACCATGGCGGATCGTCCCCTCTCCGTCCTGGGGCTGGAGGGGCGTTCCTTCGTTCCTTTGCTGTCCGGTTTCGCGTGTGCGATCCCGGCCATGCTGGCCACGCGCACGATTCCCGACGCCCGTATCCGGCGCCTGACCATCCTCGTCGTCCCACTGGCCAGTTGCTCGGCGCGACTGCCCGTCTATGCCCTGATCCTGGGTTTTCTCGTGCCGGCCGACAAGCCTTGGCTTGGCGGGGTGGCCCTGGCAACGCTTTACCTCGGTGGTTTGGCCCTTGCCGCATTGCTGGCGTGGTGCGTTTCCCGTGCCCTTCCGGCCGATGTGCGCGCCTCCGTGCCCTTCGTGCTGGAGTTGCCTGTCTACCGTCGTCCCGTGGCGAAGAGGGTCATCCAGGGAGTCCTTCTCAAGGTGCGGTCCTACCTCGAGAGGGCAACCCTGCCCATCACGATCGTGGCGACCCTGCTCTGGGCCGCGACCTATTTTCCGGTTGCGGGCGACGACCCCGTCCTGCGCATGCAAGGCTCCTATGCGGCCCATTGGGGAAAGGCCATCGACTTCGCTTTCGCGCCCCTCGGACTGGATTGGCGTGCCGGCGTGGCCTTGATCGCGGCCTTTGCTGCCCGCGAGGTCTTCGTGGCCTCGCTTGCGCTTGCGTTGGGCGTGACGGCCGTTAGGGACGGCCTGCAGGCGGGCCTGCTCGCGTCGATGGCCAAGGCGACGCTCCAGGATGGCGCCCCGATGTTTACCTTGGCATCGGGCGTCGCCCTGCTCGTGTATTTCGTGGTCGCGATGCAGTGCGCGAGCACCTTCGTGGTGGCTTGGCGCGAGTCCGGCAGTGCGCGTGTCGCCTGGGGGCAGCTCCTCGGCTTCAATGCCTTGGCGTATGGTCTCGCCGCACTGGTATACCGGGCCCTCGCCTGATCTGGCCTGTCGGCTCCCGTATGCTAGGATGCAGGCAATAGGAGGGGCTCATGCTGGATGTTGGGGACAGTCTTCCCGAGACGCGCCTTGAAGGCATCGGGGCTTCCGGTGAAGACCTTTCGACGGACCTCAGGTCTCTCGCTCGGGCGTCAGGTGGCCTGATCCTTTACGTCTATCCCAAAGACGACACCCCTGGCTGCACGACCCAGGCCTGTGATTTCAGAGATGCGTTGGCGGCAGGCTTTGGCGTCAAGGTCGTGGGCATCAGTCCCGATTCGGTGGCCAGCCATCGCAAGTTCATGAACAAGCATGGCCTTAGTTTCCCGCTGCTGAGCGACACCGGGCTCGAAGTCCTGTCGCAACTGGGTGCCCATGGCGAGAAGAAGATGTACGGCAAGCTCGTCAAGGGCGTGATACGTTCGACCTTTGTGGCTGATGGGGATGGAGTCATTACGTGTGTCTATCGCGCCGTAAAGGCAGCGGGACACGCCGCGCGCATGGTTGCCCAGCATGGGTAGGGGGTCCGACGTGGTTACGTGCTTCTCGCTACGTTTGGCGCTTGTTCTCGGCCTTCTTGCTGCGGGCCAGATGCCTGTTCGGGCTCAGCAGGCGGCTGCGCCCGAAGCCGTTCCGTATGCAACGGGCGACGTGGTGCTCGACCCCAATGAGCCGGCACATGGTCACCCCGGGCGCCGATTCCCCTACATTCATCGTGCCCTGCGTGATCTGGGCAGGGCACGCAAGGCTCTGGATGCGGCACCAGCAGACGGATCCCTTGGTGCCCGAAAGCCGGCCATCATCAAGGAAGTCGACGACGCCATTCGCCAGCTCGAAAGGGCGACGCGTACGCCTGCAAGCAAACTCGAGAAGGGCGTCAAGGTGCCCGGCAAGGCTCTTGGAGAGGCCCATCCCGATCTGGTGCGTGCCCATCGCAACCTGAATCGTGCCGTTCTGGCCCTGGCCAAGGCCCCCACTTCCGAGAATCTGGGTGGCCTGCGCCTCAAGGTCCTGAAGCGGGTTCGCGCGCTTGAGGCGGAAGTGGGCAAGGGCGCGGGCGCCAACTAGAAGCGGCTTGCTCCCGGTCTTTCAATCGGCAGTGCCGGCGATTGGCAACTGGCCTACCGCACCCCATTGCTGTCCCTGTCTCGTCTTGAGGTGGAGCCGTGTTTTTCCGGAAGCAAGGGCATTGCGCGCACGGCCGAGTCCTTCTACGGTGACCTGGAAACGTTCGTCGTAGGCCAAGGCTTCTTCGTCCGGCACGTGGATCCACGCGTCGGTCGCATCGATGTGGACCTGCGGCCGGTCCCACGCCAGAGCATTGTCCACGGCCCAGGGCAACAACTCCCAGACGGGTTCGAACACCGTGCGGTTGCGCAGCACCAATCGGACGGCATTTTCAGTGAAAGTCAGGCTGCCCACGGCACGCGCTTGGTGGCGCTCGGTATCCATCGCGGCGAGCCTGTCCTGAAGACGCTGGTAGTCGCGCCAGACGCGGTCGGGCGCGTCACCTGCCAGCATGAGCCCGAAGGGGTGCGGGCCATCCGCCGTCCAAGGCTGGCCGTGAAATCCTGCCTGTCCCGACCATGCCTGGCCCGTGTGTGCGAGGTAATCATCCAGCGTATGGCGCAACGGCACGATGCCGTACTTCTGGGGATTACCGTTGACGAGCGCACCTGGTTCGATCGACAGGGGTGTCAGGGCCAGTTCATGCAGATGGGGGCCGTGAGCGGCATGGATTTGCTCCAGAAGGTCCTCCGCCCGCCGGACGTCCTCGGCGGACTCGGTGGCGAGTCCGAGGATGCCGTAGACCGAGGCCGTCAAGTTGGGGGCCTCGCCGATGGCGGTGAGCCGATCGAGGATGGCATCGTCCGGTGAGAAAGGCTTGATCCAGGCACGTTGGGCAAGTCGCTGGCGCAGCGGTTCGGAGTAGGTCTGGGCGTCGAGGCCGACGACAGCGGTGGCAAAGGTGTCGGAGATTCTTTCGATGAAACTTCTGCTCGGCACCGACCAACAATAGAACAGCGCGTGGTAGCGTCCCCTGGGCAGGCGGCTGAACAATTCGAGGTAGTAGGGTTCCTTGTCGGGGTCCGTGACCGGGTCGAAGTCGAACAGGAAGCTGCCGCCGGACCAATGTCCGAAAACCTCGAGGTCGTGGATGACCTGGTCGATGGGCCGGTAGACGTAGCCTGTGCGGTTGAAGAGCCGCTTGTGGCCCAGGGCGCTGCCTGCGCAGTAGAGGCAAGTGCTCCTACAGCCCTTGCCCGTCCAGACGAACGGGACTTCCCGGCCAATCCACGCCAACAGGCTGGGGTCCGCGATCTGCGTGAGGTCATCGAGGAGCGTCAGATTCTCCCCGTCAGCCGGGCGCTGCACATAGGTCTGTTCCGTAGTCCTGACGATCCCGTCTTGCAGCCATGTCAGGTTGGGGCCTGGCTCTCCCCGGACCCGTGCGAGCAGGGGACGTTCTCCGTCGCCGCGTACAACCGCATCCAGCATGCCCCGACGCACGAGTTCGTCCGCAAAGGCCGTGGCCGTCTGCCCACCCGCCAGCGTGGCAACGCGGCTGTCTTGAGCCTTGATGCGTCTTGCGACTTCCGTCGCGCCATGGAGCGTATCCCACCACTTGCAACTGATGGCGGCATGGTCCGGTCGGAAGTCCGCGAGGATGTTTTCGAGATGACGCGACCAAGCAGGTCCGACCAGGGGCTCCATGCGCGCCTCGACGCCATGCCGCACGAGGTAGGAAGCGAGCGTCAGGCTCGCGTGGTTGAACAGGGGGCGCGACCCGTCGGCGCGCCGCGGGGGACTCAGGAAGAGAACACGTGGCATGAACAAGGATGGCAAGGCCCCCGATCCCGGGGGATCGGGGGCCTTGTTTCGGTCCTAGTAGCCGCCCGACCGCGGCGCCGGGGTCGGCACCGGGGTGGGGACAGGCGTCGGCCTGGGCGTCACGACCGGAGCAGGGGCGACGCCGCAAGCTTGGTCCCTCGTGCCGCCGGGGGCCACGCCTCCGGTCTGCTCGCGTGCGTCCTGGGCCACGGCTACCGTGAAGGTCGCCAGCTTCTTGAGGCCCGCCTCCAGTTCGGCATCGCTGACCACGCCGTTGTTGTCCGCGTCGAACGCAGCGAGGTGGTTGCGGTCGTGCGCGTCCAGGTTGGCCAAGACACGATCACCGTCCATCGCCATCGCCATGAAGCACCGGATCGACGAGGCGAAGTTCTGGGCTTCGGCCTTGCCGTAGATCCGGCCGACGCCGTTCAGGTCGTGCAGGTCGAGGACCTTCTGGTAGAAGGGATCCGTCGCGGCCAGAGCGCCGGCCCGGGAGGGGTTCGGCGAGATGGCGTAGGCGGCCTGCAGGACTGAGGTCTTGGCAGACTGGTCGCTGGCGAGGGTAGCCCGCGAGACCGAGTTGAACGTCGCGTTGCCCGTATTGCCGTTGAGGTTGCCCTTGGCACTCGAGTTCGGGTTGTAGGCGGTCCGGTCGTACTGCGCCAAGGTCATCGCATACGTTCCGGACTCGACGAAGTCGATGATCCGGTTGTAGCGTGCCTGGTCGCCAATGGCACCCGAGTTGATGATCTCGCTGAGCGAGATCTGACCGGCGTCAAGCGCCTTGGCGATGGCGCCCAAGGTCTCGACATCGTTGGCCCCGACTCCCCCCCCTGTCCGGATGCCCTTGCTCCTCAACAGGTTGGCCAAGGTGCCGTTGTTGTAGTTGCCACCGTTGCCGTTGCTGACGACATTGCCGTTCGCCTGGAAGTCGATTTGCCCCTTGTAGAGCGCTGCTACCTGCATGAAGACCTGCGCGGCAGGCGCCATCTTCGTGTAGGCATCGGCACCCTTGAGCATGCCATCCACCGAGTTCGGCGTCGTGCCCGTGGCCTGGGCCGCGAACTGGAAGGCATACATGCGGGCAACCGCTGCATCCATCAGGGGTTCGTTGCTGATCTGGCTCAGGCGGCTGCCAGCCACGGTGGCGTTCTGGGCGAAACCACCGCCCTGGTTGTTGCCGCCCCCGTTGGTGGAGCCCGCGAGGTAGGACTGGAATTCCTTCATGTCCTGCGGGATGCGGAGTGCCTGACCGTGCGGCGAGACGGCACCGGAGTAGAGCGCTGTCTGAGCCCCCCCGTCCGACGGATGGCAGTTCAGCGACTGGTCGGGATCGGCGCCCCAGCTGTTCGGCGCGGCGCAATACGCCGCTTCGAGGGCCTGGAGGGCCTGCTCGGCAGGGTAGAACAACGGCGAGACATCCCGATAGATGAAATCGGTGTAGGCCACTTGATAGCAGACCTGGCCATTGCGGATGACGCGCGTCAAGGAAATGGGACCCTTGAGGTGCTTGTCGGCCTCGGCGGTTCCATCATTGGAGTAGTAGTGCGCACCGGCCTGCGGGGCAAGACCGAGACCCACCGTGATCGAGACCAAGCCACCCAAGGCGAGCCGAGCCCGCGGGGAGAGAGATGAGAAGTTCTTCATGTCTGTTATCCCCTAGTCGTTTCCGTTGCCGCGGGGCGAGGCGGTCACGATTTGCCCGTTGTTGCTGAAGCGAACCTGCAGCACGCCGCCCACGACCGAGACATCCAGGGCGTTGAACCGCTGATTACCCTTCTTCAGTTGGCCGTTGTCGAGGACCTGGACCTTGTCATTGGCACCGTTGCCAAAGGACAGGAACTTGCCCACGAACGCACCCGGCCACGAGATGGCCTGGGCCGACTGACCCGAGACATTGACCGTCGTGGCCTGGGCCCTGGCGGCCACGGTCGTCTGGCCGAGCATGGTGCGTGCTTCGCGTCCGCTCGCGACCTTGGCCTGGCCGACGGACCGCGAACGGTCTCCGGCGAAGGCGTTGGCCCCGACCTTGGCCTTGGAGCCGGCGCCGCCCGCGGTCAACGCCGTCAGGGCCCGGGTGTAGATCAGGGTGTCGATGTTGCGGGAGCCGAGGTAGGTGTCGACATCGACGGGAGGATCCCGGTCGACCTTGGTCAGGACTTCGCTGGACTTATTTTCCCAAGCCGTCGTCCGGGGCTCGGACGCCGTCACGTCATAGGAAGGTGCGGCCTGCGAGAGCACCTCCCCGGTGCGCGGGTCCGTCCACGTCAGATTGTCCGTCACGCGGTACGTGACTTCAAAAACCTTGTGGTAGCGACGCTCCCATCGGGTGACGTCATACAGCTTGAAGGGCTGGATCGTTCGCGTGACGCGATAGTGATCCATGCGCTGGCGCGAATAGAACTTCTGGATGCGGCCCGAGATCGTGCTGAAGGTCGTCCGAGGTCCCTCGCGATCGGTCCGGACAGGATCGGTGGCCTTGCCGGGGTACTCGTAGACCTCGACGATGGCCGCATCGTTGCGCCGCTCCTCCGTCGTGACCTTGGTCGTCTCCTCGGGCACGCTGCTGAGTTCGCGCTCGCCCACCTTCAGCCGGGTGGACGTGGTCGTCATCGCGTCCTCGCAAACCGAGTAGTTGACGCTTTCCTGATTGTAAAGTTGCCAGCGGTGACTTCCGGGGTCCGGATAGTTGTGGGCCTGGGCTGACGTTCCGACCGACAGCGTTACGGCAACGAGTGCCAGCAACGCCGTGGTCCGTTGACCCAGATGCCCGCGGTTGCGGTCAAGGCTCATGCGGTCCTCCAACGTGAAAGGGTTTGCCACTGATCTTATTGAAGCGTATGCCCGCTGGCTGCCCATCCTTACCGGGATTTCACGAAACTCCAGCAAGACTTTGATCCGCGTTCCCCACCCTGGCTGCGGGACAAGCGACCGGAATCAGAGGCGTTCCGGAAGGGCTTCGGCCAGAGGGGTCTCGAGGGCTCTCCTGGCGTTGATCCGGCCGTAGCCGTAGGACGGATCCCATCTTGGGCTGCCCAGGTCATCAGCCGTGGTCGCCATGTGGGCTGCCAATCGATCGACCCACGTGCGCGGGGGCAGGTCACCGTACGTATCGGCGAGCACCCACGTCAGAAGCGCAGCCAGGCCAGCCGCCATCGGGGTGGCCGAACTTGTTCCGTTGAACAGTGCCCACTGGGCGCCGCCGCCCCGCACCGACAGGGAGACGGGGGCATAGACCATGTTGCCCCCGGCAGTCAGGAACATCTCGGGACCCGCCGAACTGTAGGGAGCCAGCCATTCCGTATCGAGGTAGCGCATGGTGCAGCCGATGGCGAGGGCTCCCGGCTGGTTCGCCGGTGCCGAAATCTTGTCCGTCCAGGCTTCGTTGCCCGAGGCCACGAAGACAGGGATGCCCTTGTCCTTGAGCACGTCGAACGCCTCGACGTAGGCCGGGATGATCGCAGGATCGTAGCCGCCCAGGCTCATCGATACGACACGGACGGGTCCTGCACCATTGTCCGCAAGCAGGGGATGGGGCTCTCCGGCTTGGCCATAGCGTGTGGCGAGCTTGAGCGCCTGCAGGATGGCGAAGTCCGAGATGCTGCCATTGCCGTCCGTGACCCGGATCCCCAGGATACGGGCTCCGGGGGCCATTCCCGACCCCCCGAGGCCGTTGACCTTGGAGCCGACGAGGCCGGCGCACGCCGTTCCGTGATCGGAGGCGGGATCTGCCTCGGTCGTCAGGATGTCGTCCTCGTCGACGAGACTGTTCGCGCCATCGAGATTGGAGAGCACATCCAGGTCGGGGTGACTGGTTTCGGTGCCGGTGTCGATGACGGCGACGACAGGCGGTCGTCCAAGTCGTCCCGACTGTGCACGCCACAAGGCGTGCGCACCCTCGACGTCCATGTAGCCCGGCTTGAAGGACCACTGCAGGCTGTCGAGCGGCTCCACGGTCGCGATCCGCCGAGGGGTGACGGGCAGGCTCAGTTTGCGTTCTGCCGTGGCCAGCAACGCGGCAGCCGGCGCGAGGCCCTCGACAAGGGCCCAGGTCTTCCGGAAGGTGACAGTGCCGAGGACACGCGCTGTCGGATGGGCCTCCTTCCACGCGGAGGCTTCCCTCGGAGAGGACCAACCGACAAGGTGGCGTCCGGTCCGGACCGGAGCCTGTTGCCGCGCGCCGGCCGAGAGCGCGGCGTCGACCGGGGGCAGGCCTGATTTACTTGGTTTCTCACCGGGCTGGACCGACACCCGCGCCACGGTTTGCGTCGGGGGCGCCTGCGGGGGCGTCGTGGCGCAAGCACCGAGGAGCAGGGCCAGAATGGGCGTTGAACGGTGACTTCGCCTCATGGTTGCTTGTCGCTCCGAAGCAGTTCGACGGTGTCCATCGGGCGCCGCCCGGCATCCAGCCCCCCCGTCACCCATAGCTGGCCAGCCTCGTCGGCCCTCACGGCCGCGTGGCTGCGGGCGCGTCGCAACGTCGGTCCCGTCGACCATGAGCGGCTGTCGAGGTCCAGCACATCGCAGCGCGCGACGGTATGCCCACTGCCGTCTCGCCCCCCGATGACCCACAGGTTCCGGCCCAGGATGGCTGCTCGGGCGCCGTGGCGGGCGAGCGGAAGCTCGGGCAAACGGGTCCAGGTATCCGCCTTGGTGTCATAGGACCAGCAATGCGCACGCGCAGCAGGCCGCGCCACGTTTGCATCGACCACGAAGTGTCCGGCTTCCGTCACCCCTGGCTGGCCGTTCTCATCCAGCCACGAGAGACCGCCTGCCAGCAGGACCTCGCCGTCGCGCCATGCCACGGCCGGGTCGCTGACCGGCTCCGGCAGGTCTGCAAGGCGCTGCCAGCTCAAGGTGCTGAAGGTGACCCGTTCGAAACTGCGGAAGGTTGCCCTGCGATGAGGGGGGAAGTCACTGGTTGCAGGCGTCGGGATGGGGCCTTCTCGCGTGGCCTCCCCACCCGCGACCCAGACATGGTCGGCAAGGGCGTCCGATACGGCGCCAACGGCCGTGCGGTGGGCGTGGAAGGAGGAGAGGGAGGCGGGCCCCCGGCCCATCTGGCCGGTGATGGGGTTGAAGAGATGAGGCGTAAAGTCGATCGTGAAGCCGTCGATTTCGAGAGGGTTTGCAAGCAACATGACCCACGGACCGAAGAGGACCGGCGGGCTGAGCGGATGCATGTCGGCCGGGACATACGGGGGGCGGTCCCAGCCGGTGCCCGGATCGGCGAAAGGTCGCGCGAGCCACTGGCCCGTCGTTTCATCCAGTCGTTCCACCTGGTTGCGCGTGTCCCCACCCATCGCCATCACGGTGCCGCGGTAGCGGAACATCCCGTGGAACGCGCGGGGATGCTTGAGCGGCGGCATGTCCTGCCACGCTCCGATTTCGCGTGCCGCGATGATGGCCTCGAGTCGGGCGGGTGGTGGGGCCTGGGTTGCGGGCGTCTCCGACTCCGGGGTCTGACCGGGTGGCGTCGTCGTGACGGGGTCAGGGGAGCGAAATTCGGTCGTCGATGGGGCTACGGCAGTCCCGGGCGCATCGGCTACCACCGATGGGCCCGGTGTCGCGAGCGTGCCTTGTCCGGTCACGAGCAGGCCGTTTTGGCCGGCACAGGCGGAGACCATAAGCAATAGTCCAGCGTTCCGCCTTCGCATCAGGGTGCCTTCCTGCCCAACGCGGCCAAGGCGGCAAGATCGAGGCGTTCGACCGATTCGAGCGGAAATGTTGCCAAGGCTTCCTGCATGAAGTCCTGGGATGTTCCGGACCTCCGGGTTCCGCCCACGGCATAGAGGGCATTACCGATGCTCACCAAGGCGTGGCGTTCCCTGGCTGTCTCGAGCGGGGGCAAGGGGCGCCAGCTTTGGTCACCCTCCGGTAGGTACCAGTTCGCAGCACCCGTCTGCAACACGTCATATTCGCCACCCGAGACGACGAGGCCCCCTGAGGTCCGGGCCAGCGCCGCCAGCGCCAGCGGTTCCGGCAGCGAAGGCAGCACACGGCGCACGTCGCGCGCCAGGTCGAGCGCCTCGACATCGGCGAGGCGCCTGCTGTTCAGGGGGTCTTCCTGAGCCAGGTACTTCGTGACGGAATGGCCCCCCGCGACGAAGATCTGGTCCCCGCTCGCCATCAAGGCGGCATCGCGCTCCCTGGGCTCGGGCACGATCGATGCCGTGGCGGGCAACCACGTACCCTGTGCCGTGGGGCGCAGCCACAACCACGGCGCGGCGTCCCGCTCCAGCAGCCAATGTGCAAGGCCCTTGGACAGGTCGGGGTTCACTTGCCGAACCAGTGCACGCGGTCCTGTTCCGTCGACCGCAAGCAGCAGGGGTTCATAGCGCTGCGTGTCGACACGACCGGTTTCCAGGCGCCAGTCGCCGGCATGGTTGCAGGGACCGTCGGCCAAGACCATCGAGGCGACATAGCCCTCGATGCCGAGGACCCAGATGCGTCCCCCATGCGTCACGGCCGAGCCGCGTGCCGTCCTGAACGGGAGTGATGGGACCGCGGACCAGGACGCGGCCGACGACCCGATCTCGAGACACCGGCACGTGTCGAGGGAGGTGAGGCTGCCTGCCTCACTGATACTGCTGCCGCCAAGCACCCAGATGCCCCGGTCCACGGCCACGGCTGCCATGTCGGAGCGCGCCTCGGGAAGCGGGGGGGCGTCGGCCCACTGCGGTAGCGTCCATGATGCCGTGGCCTCCCCGCCGGCAGGGACGTCGACGGCTGTCGTCGCGACCAACGTGCCGGCGATACCCAGCGTCATCTGCAACTCGAGGATGCGGCGACCCGGCGCGAGACCCGACCATCGCAAGCTGCGGCCGTCCTGGGTCGCGGCGTCGACGTACGCCAGCGCCCGAGAACTTTCGTCGTCGGCCCGAACCGTGGCCTCTGCGCCTCTGGGCCAGCCCCGGAAGCCGAAGACCACGCTCCCCGTGCGCGGTGCGCGGGCGAGCGAAGTCTGGACGCCTGTCCGCAGGTCGTCGGCGATGCCGGATATGTCCAGCAGGCGGGGATGGCTGTCCGGGACTCGGAACAGCAGGTCGTGGACCGCTGATCGGGCGTCATCGGGTGAGACTCCGGCAGGCACCCCGCCCTTGGTCCAGAGGGCTCTCCAGATGGCTGCGGCAGCCGTGGTACGGTCATCGAGACTGACCTTGGTTGCCTCGCCCGGCACCAACACGGCGAATCCGCCCCACGATTGCGCTTGCCGGGACGTCGATGCGGGGTCCCAGGCCACGACGACGCCGCCGGACGTGCCGAGGTCATCCACGCTGAGCGACGCGCCCAGATCCGGCAGCGTGACCTGCTCGTCCAGTAACAAGGTGCCCGAGGTCGTCCAGAGCCTGAGCCTGCCATCGCCTGCTGCAAGCGCCTGCGGCATGCGAACCTGCAACCCTGGCGTCCCAAGCCGGAGCATCGGTGTTTGGCCGGCGGGTAGCCCGCCCCCGCGATCGAGAGCACAGCCCGCGAGTTGTGGCCCAACGACGAAGACCAGTACGAAACCGTGAAGGATAGGTTCCAAGCGCACACGGGATCCTGTACCCCGGGAGGGGACGGACGAGCCAGCCTAAGGCTTACCGGGGCCGCCCGGCAGATACGCTGCATGGACTGCGAGCGAGGCAAGTCGAACCCGAGTGTCTACCTTGCCGGCCGGCAGGGATTCGCCCGTAGCCTTGTTCGGCCATGCAGGGCACGTCACGCTCCGTCAGTCTCCGCAGACGGTCTCGATCAGCATGGCACAGACCTCATAGGGGTCCATGTTGGCGGCCGGGCGCCGATCCTCGAGGTAGCCGAAGCCCTTCTGGGCGGTACCCATCGGGATGCGAATCGAGGCGCCACGGTCGCTGACGCCATAGCGGAACTGGTGAATCGCGCACGTTTCGTGCTTGCCCGTCAGGCGCTCCTCGTTATGGGCGCCATAGACGGCGATGTGCGCCTCATGACGGGCGCGCAGCTTCTCGCAAGCTGCTTCGATCACCTTCAGGCCACCTGCTTCGCGCATTGCCCGGGTGCTGAAGTTGGTGTGTGCGCCGGCACCGTTCCAGTCGCCCTTGACGGGCTTGGGGTGCAGGGTCGCGTGGATGCCGTAGTCCTCGCCCACACGGTAGAGCAGCCAGCGTGCCAGCCACAACTGATCGGCCTGCTCGAGGGCATCGGTTGCCTCGAGCTGGAACTCCCACTGGGCCGGCATAACCTCGGCATTGATGCCGCAAATGCCGATACCCGCGTCCAGACAAGCCCGGGTATGCGCCTCGACCATCTCGCGACCAAGCGCCTCGTCGGCGCCGACGCCGCAGTAGTAGCCACCCTGCGGCGCGGGGAAGCCCCGATCTGGCCAACCCAAGGGTCGGTTGCCTTCGAACAGCGTGTATTCCTGCTCGATGCCGAACCAGGCTTCGTGAGCGGCGTGGTGCGAGGCCAGTTCGCGCAACCTTGCGCGCGTGTTCGACGGGTGGATGGTGCCGTCGGCGTTCAGGACCTCGCACAGGACGAGAATGTTGTCCCCGCCGCGGATGGGGTCCGCGATGAAACGGACGGGCTGCAGCGCGCAGTCCGAGAAGTGGCCTTCGGCCTGGAAGGTGCTGGAACCATCGAAGCCCCATCCGGGGAGGTCGTCCACGCTGGCGACGGGGCCGGGCAGGATCATGGTCTTGGACCGGAGTTTGGCCGTGGGCTTCTGCCCGTCGATCCAGATGTATTCGGCTTGAATCTTGTTCATGTACGCGCTCGATCGGTAGCTGGGGACAGCGGGGCTGACGGTCGTCCACGATACCGAAATCGACGCACCCCGTCCACGCTGGCGGCCAAAGGGGTCCTTTCGAACGGGCATCGGGTATGAACATCTGTAGACGCTGCCCCCGGCCCGTCTTCCCCGCCCCCGACACTGGCACGTTCTTCGCGTGGGCATCGCGGCGTGCCTGCTGGCTTCCTGTCGCCTTCCCCGCCTTGCGGAGAGCATGCTGCCGTTGCCGGCTGTCGTGCCTTCCGTCCTGCCTGCAGCAACGGACGTGCTGGTCGGCAAGGTCCTCGATCCGGAGGGGGTGCCGGTCATTGCCGTCGAAGTCCGCGCCTATCCTGCCGAATCCCTGCCTGAGGACGCGGTGGCCAGGCGGGTAGCGGGCGACGCTGCATCCCTTGTCGCGAACCACGCAGTTGGCCTTGTGGCCAACGACGTTGCCAGTCGTATCGTGGCGGGCGAGCGAAGCGTGTCGGACGGGCGAAGCTTGGTGGACGGCTCGATCGTCCCAGCGGCGGCAAGTCGATCGACCCTGACGGATGGGGAGGGGATATTCCGCATCTCCCTGCCTGCCGGTCGATACAACCTCGAGGCGAGGGGCAAACCGGGCTTCAAGGCGTGTTTGCCCGGGTTCGCTTGGCCGGCTGCCGAGGCTCCTGGACCGACCCTGACGCTGGCGGCGACGGCCTCTGTCAAGGGCCGCATCTCGGTCCTGGTGGACAAGGGCGAACCGTCGCCACCCCGAGGCGAGGTCCTTGTGCCCGGCTCTCCCTACGTGGCGCCCGTGCTGGCAGATGGTTCATTCGTGCTGTCGGACCTGCCCTCCGGCAGGCTGCCTCTCGTGATTTGGCAACCCGAGCGAGGCGCGGTGCGCTACCCCCCGGAGGGCCTGGTTCTTTTGCCCTCGGGGACGCTCACGCTTCCTGCGATCGAGGTTCCAGAGCCGGGCGCTTCGTGGCGCGTGGTTGCGGTGCCCTCTGTGAAGGTGACCGCATCAGGATCCGTGTCGACGTCCGGGCCACCCCTCGCCGTCACTCCATCTCCTTCGCCGTCCCCTGTGGCCACTCCCTCGGAGATGCCGATGCCTCAACCGACTGCAGGGGGACCCTCTGTCGTCTTGCCCTCGCCCTCGCCGACCGCAGGGCCATCACAGGCCCTGGCCACGCTCGAGAACCGCCTGGACATCGGTGAACCCGTCGTGGCCGTGGCCCACTCCCGAGCAGGCCACATGGCGGCCATGCTCGGGAACGGGGGCAAGGTCGTCGTGATGGTCGGGCCTTCCGGTCAGCCGCTGCTTGCATCCTGGACATCCCCGGGGATGGCGCGTGCCATCGGCTTGCAACAGCATCCCGGATCGGCGGACGAGGACGCTTTCGTCGCCTATGCCGATGGCCGGATGGAACGGACCCGGGTGCGGACGGACGGCACGGAGCCCGAGCCGGACATGGTTGTGCAGGCCACGTTGTCGGCTCCCTTGGCCTGGGCCGGACCAGACGTCCTCGGAACGGGGTTCTGGGTCGGAGCCGGTGAAGTCCGTCACGAGGTGGCGGGGATGCGCGAGTCAGCCATCATGGATGTCGGGCCGGGGCGCACCACTTGCGGCGAACTGTGGGATGGCAGGGTGCTTCTGGGCCTGGACAACGGCACGGTGACCGTTCTCGACCGCGGCGACGGGCATCGCCTTGCGTCGTGGACCACACGGCCCTCGGCCGTCATCGGCCTTGCGATCGGGGGTGTCAACCTTCAGACCGGGGAAGGTCTGGTGCTGGGTGCCCAGGCAGACGGCAGCATGACCGTGTGGGTCTATCCGTCGGGCAAGCTCGTCTGGGTGCGCGACCTCGGTGCCGCCGTGGGCACGATCGCCATGAGCCTCGGCAACCCGTTCCTTGGCGCCTTGGCCGAAGGGGACGGGGCAGTTCGCCTGATCGATCTGAGTACCGGCACGGATCGCAGTTCGCTTCAACCTGACGTCGGTCCCATCCGCGCCCTGCGTTTCACGCCCGACGGCAGCCGGTTGTGGGTTGCCGGGGACCGTGGCGTCAGCATCTGGCGCTTTGCGTCCACAGGGCCCTGAAGTTAAAAGCCCCCCCATGAATGACGAGGCATTGGCCGTTAGAGCGGATGAAGGGATTCGAACCCTCGACCCCAACCTTGGCAAGGTTGTGTTCTACCACTGAACTACATCCGCGGGATAAGGAAGGCTACCACCCCCTCCCCCAAGTCGTCAATCGGGGACACGGGCCATGTCCCGTCGGGGTATCATGGGCACCATGCTGGAACGCCTCCAGGAAGAGAAGTTGGCCGGGATCGTCAAGACCTACGATGATCTGGGCCTCCTGATGGCCGATCCTGATGTCCTTTCGGATGCCGGTCGCTACCGGGACTACGCCAAGTCGCGCGCCTCACTCGAGGAGACGGTCGACTCCTACGGGGCGTGGCAAGACCTTCGGCGTCAGTTGGACGGGGCGCTCGAGCTTCGTCGATCCGAGCAGGACGCGGACATGCGCGAGATGGTGGAAGCCGAGATTGCCGATCTCGAAGGTCGCCTGAACGCCCTTGAGAAGCATCTCACCATCCTGCTACTGCCGCGTGACCCGATGGACGAGCGGAATATCGTCCTCGAGGTCCGGGCCGGCACTGGCGGCGACGAGGCGGCGCTGTTTGCCGGGGACCTTGTCCGCATGTACCGCATGTACGCGGAGGGCCGTGGCTGGAAGGTCGAGTTGCTGAGCGTCAGCGAGATGGACCTTGGTGGTTTCAAGGAGGCCATCCTCGCGATCAAGGGGGACCGGGTCTACTCGCGGATGAAGTACGAATCCGGCGTTCACCGTGTCCAGAGGGTTCCCGTGACGGAAGCCTCCGGCCGCATCCATACCTCGGCGGCGACAGTGGCCATCATGCCGGAAGCCGAGGAGGTCGACGTCACCATCAACCCCAAGGATCTCGTGATCGATACGTTTCGCGCGGGGGGGGCCGGCGGCCAGAACGTCAACAAGGTCGAGACGGCCGTCCGCATCACCCATGTGCCGTCTGGCCTCGCGGTGGCCTGCCAGGATGAACGCAGCCAGCATCAGAATCGCGAGAAGGCCATGCTGCTGTTGCGGACGAGGCTCAAGGACATCGAGGACCAGCGCGCCGCCAACGAGCAGGCGGCCGCGCGTCGCAGCCAGGTCGGCACGGGCGATCGATCCGAGCGGATCAGGACCTACAACTTTCCCGAGAACAGGGTGTCCGACCACCGGATCAAGCTCACGGTCCATGCCTTGTCCGATCTGTTGAACGGCGAGATGGACATGGTCATCGAACCCTTGATCGCAGCGGACCAGGCGGAGCAACTGGCCCGCCTCACGGCGGCGGAATCCGGATTCTAACCCGGGCGGGCGGGTAGGGTCCGGTGCGTGTGGGGTACATGACAGGCCTTGTGACGGCCACCTTACCTCCGCCCGACCTGGGCTCCGCCTTGCGCCTCGGCAGTCGCCGCCTGAGGCGCCTCGACATGCCTTCTGCCGACCTCGAGGCCTCCTTGCTGCTCGGGCGGGCCACGGGCCTCGCACGCCTCGAACTCATCCTGAATACGGCACGGGCCATCACCGCCGAAGAGTGGACGACCTACGACCTCTTGCTGAAGCGTCGCGAAGCGCGCGAGCCCTTCCAGTACCTTGTCGGAAGCCAGGAGTTCATGTCGCTGGATTTCGCCGTGGATGCGGCGGTCCTGATCCCGAGGCCCGAAACCGAAATTCTGGTCGAGGCCGTCCTTGATCTGGTCGAGGATGCCGGAACGCAGGAGTCGGGGCCGAGGGTGCTCGATGTCGGGACCGGTTCCGGGGCCATCCTGGTGACCCTCGCCAACTATATCCGCGTCCTTGAGGGGACGGGTGTCGACTGCTCGCCCGAGGCACTCGAACGCGCGCGCTGTAACGCGGAGCGCCTGGGAGTCGCCGATCGTCTCCGCTTTGTCCTGGGGGATCTGCTCGAACCCGTCGTCGGCGGCGGGCGGGTCTTCGATTACGTGGTCGCGAACCTGCCCTACATACCCTCAGTCGACATCGAGGGCCTGGAGCCCGAGGTCCGGGACTACGAGCCGCGCATGGCCCTTGACGGGGGCTTTGACGGTCTTGCCCTCATCCGTCGCCTCGTGGCCGAGGTCGAGCAGGTCCTCAAGCCCGGCGGATGGCTGGCGCTCGAGGTCATGGCCGGTCAGGCCCCGAGGGTGATGGACCTGCTCGAGGGCTGGCCTTCGGTACAGGTGCGACACGACCTCGCGGGCATCGAGCGGGTGGTCCTGGCCCGATCCGCACAGGTCTGAGTCCGGAACCGGGTTGCTTTCCCTACGGGACGTCCACCGCGGCTACGGCGAGCGGGTCATTCTTGATGGCGTGACGTGGCGGCTGTTGCCAGGCGAGCGGGTGGCACTCGTCGGTCCGAATGGTGCGGGCAAGACCACGTTTCTGCGCTTGCTGGCCGGTACGGATCAACCGGATTGCGGACGGGTCGAGTTTCCGGCCCAGTGGCGCCTGGGCTGGCTGCCCCAGGAACCGCCCGATCTGGGCCGCAGGACCCTGTCGGAAGTCCTCTGGGATGGGCTGCCCGAGGTCCGGGCAGCGGCCTCGGCGCTCGAAGCCGTTGCCGAGAAGCTGCAGACGGCGAAGGGCGCCGCTCTGGATGAGGGCATCCACGAGCAGGAGCGCCTGCAGCAGCTCTTCGAGCGCCTCGAGGGCCACACTGCCGACGCACGCGTCGGTCGCGTCGCCCACGGCCTGGGGTTCGCGCCCGAGGATCTGACGCGCCCGATGGATGCCTTCTCGGGCGGTTGGCGGGTCAAGGCCGCGCTTGGCAGGCTGCTCATCGGAGCACCGGAGGTCTTGCTGCTCGACGAGCCGACCAACCATCTGGATGTCGCGGCCATTGCCTGGCTCGAGCGGTATCTGGTCGAACGCCCTTGGGGGCTCGTGGTGGTTTCCCACGATCGGACGTTCCTTGATGCCGTGGCGACCCGCGTCACGGCGGTCGATCGTGGCGAGGTCCGGGACTGGGTCGGCAACTACACGCGCCACCTCGCCCTGCGGGAGGCCGAGGATGCCGCTCTTGACGCAGCTGCCGATCGTCAGGATCGCGAACATGCGCGGGTGCGTCGTTTCATCGAACGGTTCCGGGCGTCCGCCCGCCGGAGCAGCCAGGCCCGCAGCCGAGAACGCGCGCTCGAGCGGGAGGTTCGCGTCGTGCGTGCCAAGGCCGAGGGGCCCCGCCTGCGGTTGGACCTCGGCGACGCAGCAGGCGCACCGAGGGAAGTGCTCCGTGTGGTGGGCCTTGCGCACGGCTACGGAGATCGAGAGGTGTTCCAGGGGCTCGACCTCGTGCTCGAGCGCGGCATGCGCCTCGCGCTTGTAGGCGCCAACGGCACCGGGAAGTCGACTTTGTTGCGCCTGCTTGCCGGGGAAGAGCAGCCGAGAGCCGGTTCAGTCGCGTGGGCTTCAGGTGTCGCGCACGGCTACCTGGCCCAGCACGCGCCGTTGCCCAGCCGTCCCGATCAGACCGTCTTCGACCATGTCTGGGAGACCGCGCCCGATGGTTGGACGGTTCAGGATGTGCGGGACTTGCTCGCCGAGTTCCTGTTCCGGGGGGAGGCTGCCGATCGCAAGACGGGCGTGCTCTCTGGCGGTGAACGGGCACGGCTTGCCTTGGCGGCCATGTTGCTCTCCCCGCGTCACGCCCTGTTGCTGGACGAGCCCACGAACCATCTCGATCTGGGGGCACGGGAGGTGCTGGCTGAGGCGCTTTGTCAGTTCGAGGGTGCCGTCGTTTTCTCGTCCCACGATCGCTGGTTGCTGCGGGCCGTGGCGACCCACGCCCTCGTCTGGCCCGGACCGGTCCTTCGCCATCTGGAGGACGGCGATGCGTGGGATCGGGTGTTCCAGCACATGGATCAGGGTGTGCTCCCCGCCGCGGGAACGGTTGTGTCCCGCCCCGCGCAGCAGCTCTTCAGGGAGCAGGCGCCCAAGGTTCGCTTCAATGCGTTCCGGCATGCCCGGGCCGTTGCCGAGGTCGAGGCGGCGCTTGCCTCTGTCGAGACCGGCCTTGCCGCCTGCCTCGCCCGACTGGGAGTTCCCGGGCCGGACGCAGGGGAAGCCGCGCGCGAGATGGCGCGCCTCGAGGGGGAGCAGGCCGTACTCGAGGCCCGTTGGCTGGAACTCGCCGAGGAAGCCGAGGCTGCCGGTCAGCCCCCGGCGTAGGGCCCGAGGGCTTCTGCCAAGGCGTCCATCGTCGCGTGGCGCCGCCCGGGTATCGGGTGGGTGGCCTCGGCCACGAGCGCGGCGAGTCCCTCGGGAATCGCGACGAGGCTCGCTATTGGCACGGGTGGCTCCCTCGATACGAACGGTACGGGGGCTCGGCCGGAGAGCAGGTGGTAGAGAATGGCTCCGAGGCCGTGGATGTCGGTCCGGGGGTCCGGCTCCCCCACGCCGGGCTGCAGCAGTTCGGGGGCGAGATAGGGCAGGGCCTCGTCTTCGATCAGGTCGGCGAAGACGATGGTCGGGTCGCCTGCCACGCGGGCCAGTCCGAAGCCCGTGATGCGGATGCCCTGTTCGGTGACCAGCAGGCAATCGGGTGTCAGGCTCCGATGCACGAGGCCATGCTGCATGCGATGGACCTCGGCGAGGACACGCGCGGCATCGCGGACATGGCGGCAGGCTGCCGTCGCATCCCCGGGGGGCACGCAATCCAGCACCGGCCTGCCCTCGATCCACGGAGCCAGGATATAGATGTCCCCTTGCTCCTCGAGCACGTCGAGCACGGGAATGACTCCGGGATGCCGCAGGTCGATGGTCGCGCGTGCTTCCCGGATTGCGCGCGCCCGGGCGAGGTCCGCGGCCCGGGGGGCCAGGTTGACGTCACCAGGCACGCGGCGCACGAAGAGCTTGCGTCCCGTGAGGGTATTCGTGACGGCGAAGGCCTGGCGTCGCGCATGCTGCGACAGAACCTTGTCGACCTTGAGGTTCGAAAAGGGCAGGGCGGGCAGTCCTGCCTGGGCTTCACCCGCCAGAAGCGCCACCATCTGGGGCAGCTGTTCCGGCCGGGCCTCGTGGGCAAGGCGGTCGGCATCCGCCTGGATACGGGGAAGCAGGTCCTCGATGCCCAGCAAGACGATCTCCGTGGGATTGTCCACCCGGGTAGGCGTATGGGGAGGGAGGACAACCATCGCCCGGGTGGGCAGCCGACCCATCAGGCCCGGATGCCAGCGGGAAAGAATCGTGTTGACCGTCTTGGCCTTGACTTCGGTTCGCTGCAGGGGGTTCTCGACCTGATGGGGAGAGAGGCCTTCGCGATGGACCAGCCAATGCTTGCGATTGATGTGGCCCTCGACCTCTCCTTGCCAGTACTTGACCTCGATGACGTAGACGGCATGGGGCGTCAGGACCACCGCGTCAATCTCGATGTTCGTGAAGCGGCTCTGCGTGCTGGGCAGCACGAGGTTCGTGAGGACCTTGCAGGGGTCGGGCAGATGCCCCAGCGTGCGGGCCACCGTCTTCTCGAAGGCATTGGCAGGTTCGCCTGAGACGATGATCTCGGCCAAGGGGGGGCTCCGTCAGGTTGGGGACCTTGTGATCCTACACCCGGCGGGGACCGGTGGAACGAATGCGCTCCAATGCATCGGCGAAGGCGCCGAGGTCCGGAAACCTGTCGTCGGCCCGTTCCTGCCACGCGCGGGCGAGGACGACCCCGATGGCCGCCACGCGATCCGGTGAAGGCTGCTCGCCTCCGGGTATGGCCGCCGGTGGCTGCGGGGGCAGGAATGCTTCCGCAGGAACGTATTGGAAAGTGCGCGGGCCGAGCCAGGGTTCTGCCGGCATCCGCCCCGTGAGCAGCCAGTACAGGGTCAAGGCCAGGCCATACTGGTCGGCTGCGGGGCCGGCCTGGCTTGCCGAGGCGAACTGTTCCGGTGCCATGAACCCGAAGGTGCCCATTGGCAGGGCGGCATCGATGGTCAGACCTTCGCCCGCTGCCAGCCGGGCAAGGCCGAAGTCGAGCAGCATGGGGCTACCGGTGGCCTGCTCGCGGATCAGGTTGGCGGGCTTGATGTCCCGGTGGACGACGCCCCGTGCGTGCAGGCGCGCCAAGGTCCGAGCCGTCGCGATCCCCATGTCCAGGGCCTCGTCCCACGCGATCCTGCCAGCCAGTGCCTCGAATGTCTCACCTTCGACCCAGGCGTTGATGATGATGTCGTGACCGAAGGTGCCCGCGAGCCTCGGGATTCCCGGTTCGTCCCGGCCAATGGCCTCGAGGGTGTTCATCTCCTGGCGAAATCTTGCCCAGGCCGGGTCGTCCGACCGACCGCCGACGAGCGCCTGCTTGATGGCCACGCGCGTGCCGTTGCGGACATGGCGGCCTCGGAACAGCCGCGCGTGCAGGCTTTGACTGACGGCGCGCTCCACGACCCAGTCACCGACCTGCTGGCCGAGTTCGAGCGGTGTGCCGGGGACATGCCTTGGCGTTCCGGGCGTGCGGGGCCAATAGGCCCGGATGGCGAGCAGGGCCAGTGCGCCGGCAAGGACCGAGGCCACGCCCGGTGCACCCGGCGTAGCCGGCCGTCCGGGCAGCGTGGCCATGATGTCGAATTGCAGTTCCTGGGCTGCGAAACGGACGGTGGGGTCTGTCGATGCCGCTCGGGCTGCCAGTGCCAATGCCTCCCGATGTGCCCCTGCCGAACGCAGGATGCGCGCCGCCTCGAGCGCGACCCGTCCGTTGCCCGTTGCGACGGGCAGGGCAGCGCCCGCGAGCCTGCGTGCCTCGTCCTCGTCTCCCGCCCGAAGGGCCATACGTGCCGCGGACAGGATCAGCGCGGCCCCCTCCGTGCCTCGCCGCACACTGCCTTCCCTCTCCAGCAACGCCAAGCCCTCGCCGGGACGCCCGTCGGCCTCCATGGCCAGCGCCCTGCCCAGGGGATCTCCGTCGGAAACGGCTGCGACAGCGAGGCCGGGGAAGGCGAGCAGCAGGACGACAAGGGCGGCAAGCACCGGGTTCATCGCGCACGACCCGGCATCAGGGTCCTCTTCTCCGGGCGACGTACACGACGCGATAGCTGTCGGCTGTCGGCGGATCGAGGGAGAGGCCCTCGGTCGTGCGGAGCAACTCCCAGCCCGTCGCGGCCAGCGCAGCACCCACTTCGACGGGGTCCCAGCCCCGATGTTCATGGTGTTCGTCGAAACGCTTCCAGTGGTCGTCCGGACTGCGGACGAAGTAGGACAGATCCAGCGTGCCGACGCGACGTGAGGCATGCCAGTCGGAGCGCCAGACGCCGAGGATGCCGGCTGCCTCCCGCAGCTCGACACCGTGGCCCCAGACCTCCCGGATGCCATGGTCGGTGATCATGTCCATCACCAGCTCCCCGCCCGGGCGCACGAGGCGGGCGATGCCGGCGAGGCAGCGCTCCAGCCCGGATTCAGTAAGGCAAGTGTTGAGGGCGTCATAGAAGCAGGTGGCCGCATCGAACGGCATGCCGGGGACATCGGGGCATTCGGCCAGATCCGACCGGACCCATGGTACGTCGACTCCAGCCCTCTCGGCCCGGTCGGATGCTCGGGCCAGCATGGCCTCCGAGCGATCCACGCCGGCCGTCCGGACGCCGCGCAGGGCCAGAGCAACGGCCACTTGGCCCGTGCCACATGCCACGTCCACCACGGACTCGGGCCACGCTCCGGCCCAGTAATCGCGCGCCCACAGCAGCATACGCAAGCCAAAGCGTCCCTGGCCCGTCCGGTCATAGATGCCGGCATAGCCGTCGTACGGTTCTCGGTCTTTCCGCACGCTTTCTCCGGAATCAAGCAAGACCAGGGGCCCCGGAGCCGATAACACATTCGTGGGCAGGGCATCCTTGATCGATGCCACAAGTCGCCTGCCCAGAATGATTTAAAGAAATATGAATGACGTATGGCATCCCGAACCCGAAGTACCTAATGTAGGAGTGCCTACCGGGTCCTGAAGCATCCCCGCCAGCATCATCGCCGCCAAGGCCCATCGCAGCAGATTGTCCGCCAGTCACAACACGCTGTCAACCTGCTTCCTGTTTCGTATACAACCGTTCCGGGCACGACCCCGGACCCATAGATACCCTGGAGGAATCCCTTGCCGAGTCTCGCCGGTGACATGCTCGAGGACGTGAGCACCCCGATGGTCGTCTTCGACAGCGAGGAGCACTCGCTGGCTACCCCCCACGCCATCGACCTGGCGCGTGCCGCGTCGGCAGTCGAGGAGCCTGCCGAGGAGGCCGACCAATTCGAGGACGCACCGGAGGAAGCTCCGGTTGCTGGCAAGAAGGTCAGCGCCGCTGCCAGCTCGCACACCGAGCAGTCGGATGACTCGATTCGGCTGTACCTGCAGGAGATTGGCCGTCGTCGCCTTCTCACCCACGCCGAAGAGCTCGAACTGGCCCGCAGGATTTCGCTGGGCGACGACCTCGCCAAGCGTCAGCTCGTCAGCGCCAACCTTAGGTTGGTCGTCTCCATTGCCCGCAAGCATCTGGGTCGCGGCCTCTCCTTCCTGGACCTGATCCAGGAGGGCAACATGGGCCTGATGCGGGCTGCCGAGAAGTACGACTATCGCAAGGGCTACAAGTTCAGCACGTATGCCACGTGGTGGATTCGCCAGGCCATCACCCGCGCCATCGCGGACCAAGGCCGGACGATCCGGGTGCCGGTCCACATGGTGGAGACCATTTCCCGCGTCAAGAAGACCATCCGGCTGATGAGCCAAAAGCTCGGCCGTCAGCCGAATGAAGCCGAGGTCGCGGCGGAACTGCAGATCACGATAGAGAAGCTGCGGGAGATCACGAAGGCGGATCGCGAACCCATCTCGCTCGAGACGCCCATCGGCAAGGATGATGATTCTCGCCTGGGCGACATCATCAAGGATCAGTACACGGCCTCGCCCCCGGCAACCGTCCTGAACCGGATGCTCTCCGAGGATGTCAATGACTTGCTCGAGACTCATCTCACGGAGCGCGAACTCTACGTCGTGCGGCGTCGTTTCGGCCTTGATGGCGAGACCCAGCGCACGCTCGAAGGAATCGGACACGACATGGGTGTCACGCGTGAGCGTGTGCGTCAGATCGAGGCCAAGGCCCTGCAGAAGCTTCGTGGTTCCTTGCAGAAGGAACAGCTCCGCGGCTACCTCAGCTAGAGGTTGGTGTCTTCCCTGCGCCCCGTGCCCCTCGGCACGGGGCGCAGGTCTCGTCAGGCCTCCCGTGCCCGACCGACTTGCGTGGGCGTGTCGGGAAGGGGAACATGCCATGCCATGACCAAGCCATCCCTTCTGACAGGCCGACTGGATCCTGCTGCGCTCGAACTCGACCCCGACCTCGTGCGGCGAATCCTCGTGGCCTTCCTGCGTGAGGAGACGGGCAAGGCAGGCTTCGGTCGGGTGGTGCTCGGTTTGTCCGGGGGCATCGATTCGGCCGTGGTGGCGTCATTGGCCGTGGCGGCACTGGGGCCAGAGGCGGTGACGGTCGTAGCCATGCCCTACAAGACATCGTCGCCCGACAGCCTGGCGGATGCGCAGGGTGTCGCGGATGCCCTCGGTCTCGAGCTTGTCGTGCAGCCCATCACGCCGATGGCCGATACCTTCTTGGCGGCGGCAGGCGGATCGGCCTCGGACCTGCGCCGGGGCAACCTGATGGCCCGCTGCCGCATGATCGTGCTCTATGACCGCTCGGCCGCCGAGCATGCCTTGGTCCTGGGGACCAGCAACAAGACGGAGCTCTTGCTGGGCTACGGGACCTTGCATGGCGACATGGCCTCGGCCCTGAATCCCGTGGGTGACCTCTACAAGACCCAGATTCGGCAGTTGGCAAGGTCTCTGGATTTGCCGAAACAGGTCGTGGACAAGGCTCCAACCGCGGATCTCGTGCCCGGCCAGACGGACGAGGGTGACCTGGGCAATACTTACGCGGACCTCGACTTGTTGCTCCACGCTTCCATCGATGAGCGCCGGACGGCCGGTGAGTTGCTGGCGCTGGGCGTCGATCCCGGTTTTCTTGACCGGGTGGGTCGCAGGGTGCGCACCATGCAATTCAAGCGACGTCCGCCGGTCATTGCGAAGATTTCGCCAAGGACTGTCGACAAGGACTTCCATCATCTGCGCGATTGGGGCACCTGATGGGCGCGGCTTCGGTATGATGGAGCTATCCCGGAAGAGGAAAGCATGAGCCAGCATCGCGAAGTCATCATCATCGGCAGCGGACCCGCAGGATACACGGCAGGGATCTATGCCGCGCGCGCCAACCTCTCGCCCCTGCTCTTCGAGGGCGAGCAACCCGGGGGGCAGCTCATGCTGACGTCCGACGTCGAGAACTTCCCGGGCTTCAGGGACCCTGTGACCGGGCCCCAGCTGATGGGGGAGATGCGGGCCCAGGCCGAGCGTGTGGGCTGCACGATCCGGACAGAGTATGTCACGGAGGTCGACCTTGGTTCAACGCCGTTCAAGGTCGTTTCGGGACAGGGCAGCTGGACGGCCGACTCCGTCATCATCTCGACAGGCGCGACGGCCCGCTGGCTGGGGCTGCCCAGCGAGCAGACGCTCATGGGCAGGGGCGTCTCCGCTTGTGCTACCTGTGATGGCTTCTTCTTCCGCAACAAGGACGTCGTCGTGGTTGGCGGTGGCGATACGGCCATGGAAGAGGCGCTTTACCTCGCGAAGATGTGCGCGAGCGTGACGGTCGTCCATCGCCGGGAGTCCCTGCGGGCCTCGCGGATCATGCAGGAGCGCGCCCTTCAGCATCCTAAGCTGTGCTTCATCTGGAATGCCGTCGTCGACGAGATCGTCGGTGAAGCCAAGGTCGAGGCGATCCGCGTCCGCGACATCGTGTCCGGCGAGGTCCGCGATGTGGCCTGCGATGGCGTCTTCGTGGCCATCGGCCATCAGCCCAACACGGCGTTGTTTGTCTCTTGGCTCGAGACGGACGCGAACGGTTATCTCAAGACTCAGCCCGGCTCGACGCGTACCAACGTGCCAGGGGTCTTCGCTGCGGGTGACGTCCAGGACCACGTCTATCGCCAGGCCGTGACGGCTGCCGGCACGGGCTGCATGGCGGCACTCGATGCGGAGCGCTGGCTCGCCGCGCGTTCCGTGGGTGTTCCCGTAGCCTGAGGCGCCCTTAGCGCAGACTCTCGACCAGGCGGGCCGCGTCCAAGCGGCCGTGGCCTGCCACCCGGTCGAAGCCTGGTGCGGCAACGTCGACCGCTGTCTGCTCGATGCGATCCTTGAGTGCGTCCGCACGCATATCGGGACGAACGGCCCAAGCCAAGGCGGCCGCGGCCGAGACATAGGGCGTCGCCATCGACGTTCCGTCCAGGTAGTCGTAGTCGGGTGAGACGGGGTCGTAGACGGGGTAGGTAGGCGTCGTGGACAGGATCCCCTCGCCCGGGGCGGCAACCGACATCCACCGACCCCGGTTCGAGAACGCCGCGACTTCGTCTGTCTGGCCCGTCGCACCCACGGCCAGGGTTTCGGGCAGTGCTGCCGGATAGTTGGGTTCATCGCCCAGCATGGGGTCCACGCCGTCGTTACCCATGGCGGCCACGATCAGGGCGCCTTGCGCGTGGGCCATCGTGATTGCATCGGCCAGCAATCGGCTTCCTCCGGCACCGCCCAGACTGAGGTTCAAGACCCGAGCCCCATGCTGAACCGCCCAGACGATGCCGGCTGCCACGTCCGCATCCCGACCCGTCGTGTCGCCGGCCAGCACCTTGACGGGCATGACCCTGCAGCCCGGCGCCAAGCCCACGATGCCTTGGCCGTTGCCTCCTTCGGCGGCGATGATGCCTGCTACGTGCGTACCGTGGCCATTGTCGTCCGCAGGGCCTATTGGCCCCTCCTGCCCGGGCGTCGTTGCATCCGGCAGGGTGTTGATGCCCGCAACCAGGCGGGTGCGCAGGTCAGGATGACCAAGGTCGACGCCCGTGTCGATGACGGCGACGATGATGTCACGCGATCCTCGCGTCACTTGCCACGCCCGGCGTGCGCCAAGTGTCTCGAGGGCCCATTGCTGCGGGACGAGCGGATCTCCGAGCGACGCGAGGACGCGGGCAGGCAGCAGGATCCTTGATGTGCGGCTCGTTCGTGCCGGCCGCACGAGGCGTCGTACCCGCTCGGGCTCTGCTGTTGCCACCCACGCCTTGGGCCAAGCCGCCATCGAGCGCCCCACCACGATCGAGGCACCAAGTTCAGGCAGGTTGCGCACCTCGCGAAGGCCCTGCTTGCCCAGCCACTGGCGGAACGCCCCCGTGTCGACGCCGGGGGCACGCCGAAGGATGGTGCGCCCCGACAACTGCCGCTCGGCTTCCCGGGCCGAAGAACTCTGGCTCAGGGCCGGGGTCACGAGGGGGGCGCCGCAAGCTGAAAGCGAGACAAGCGCCAGCAGCGCCGGCAGCGACCGCAAGATGCGGTGGCTGCCAGGCCAGCGGCCGATTCTCAAGCTCACGCCATGATTATAGGAAGAACAGGTGAAGGGCTTGCCCCCCTGCGCCTCCGGGCATCACGCATGTGCGCGGACCAGTTCCACCAGAAGCCGGACACCAACGCCCGTAGCACCCTTGGGGGTGTAGGGACGACCCTTGTCTTCCCAGGCCGTTCCCGCGATGTCGAGATGGGCCCAGTTGTAGTCCTCGGCAAACTTCGCGAGCATCGCGGCTGCCGTGATGGTGCCGGCCGCCCGGCCACCGCTGTTCTTCATGTCGGCGATATCCGACTTGATCTGGTCGTTGTATTCCTTCCAGAGCGGCAGTTGCCAAGCACGCTCGTTGGCACGCTCGCAGGCTGCGCGCACCGTATCGATCCACGCCTGGTCGTTGCCAAGGAGACCGATGGCCTGCTGGCCGAGGGCGACGACACACGCGCCCGTGAGGGTTGCAAGGTCGACGACGCCCCGAGGCTTGTAACGGGTCGCATAAGCCAGGGCATCAGCCAGGATCAGGCGCCCTTCGGCGTCGGTGTTCACAATCTCGATGGTCTTGCCGTTCATGGCCGTCAGGACATCCCCGGGATGGGTCGCGGAGCCGCTCGGCATGTTCTCGGTGGCCGGTACGAGGCCGATGACCGGCACCGGCAGCTTGAGCGCGGCAATGGCCTGCATCGCGCCAATGACGGCTGCACCACCAGCCATGTCGTACTTCATCTTCTCCATGCCGTCTGCCGGCTTGATCGAGATGCCGCCCGAATCGAAGGTGACGCCTTTGCCCACAAGCACGAGCGGGTCGCCGGTCGCGCCGTCCGGTCGGTGCTCGAGGATGATGAAACGCGGCGGCTGGGCGCCACGGGAACCGGCCGCCACGCCGAGGAATGCACCCATCTTGAGGTCGGCGATCTGGTTCTCGTCCAGCACGGTGCACGTAAGCCCGACCTGTTTGGCCATCGCGGCGGCACGGTCAGCGAGAACCGTCGGCGTCACCTCGTTGGGGGGAGCCTGGACCAGATTGCGGCTGAAGCGCACGGCGTCGGCAATGAGCAAGCCCTCCGAGATACCTGCTTCGAAGGTAGCATCAGCCTCTTCCGCCACCACGTCGATGCTGCCAAGCTCAACAGGCGGTTCGTCCTGCTCGGTGCGATAGGCCGAGAAGTGCCAAGTGGCGAGGGCAGCGCCTTCGGCGACGGCTTGGCCTGCATCTTTTGACGCGACGGGGTTCGCCGGGATCACGAGGACGAAAGCCGGTTCCTTGTGGGCGACTGCAGCCTTGGCGGCCCTGCCCGCGAGCTGCCGCAGGACTTCCGGTGATGCATCCGCTTCCTTGCCGAGGCCCAGCAGGACGACGCGACGAGCACCCAGGCGACCCAGAGTCAGCAGGTCCACACTCTGGTTCTTCTTGGCCTTGAAGGTGCCGCGCGCCTGAAGATCGGCGATGGCGCCGCCGAGCTTGACGTCGACTTCGCCTAACCGGCCGTCCAGAACCTTGTCCTCCCACGCGCCCAGAATGAGCAGGGGCGACGGCGTGTCGAGGCTAAAGGAAGCGCTGCGTGAAAGTTGCATGAGTCAATCCCGGAAAGACGATTCGGACATCAGATTCTAACACGCCAGAAGTTGCGGGCACCGGGGCCTTCCCGGGTATGGACATGGTGATGCCGTTGACGATTCGCACACCGCTTGACCGTGTTCTGCCCGGTTCCGTCCTTGCCGAGCCTGCTTTCCATCCGCTGACCTTGCAACTGCTTCTGCCTGCCGGTTCGCCCTTGACGCCGCAGGCCATCTCGATGCTCGTGCGGTCCGGGGTGCGGCAGGTGGCGTTGATGGATTTCGAGGGTTTGCAGGGGACGGTGGCACCATCCAAATCCTTTGCTGCCCGCATCAGCGAGTTGCCGCCCTCTCCATCGCCCGTCGCGGCGTTCGTGTCGCAGGTGGACGCGCCGCCTCCGGCCCCCACGGCCGCGATCCCGGGGCCGGGCAAGCACGCGCCGTCCTTCCCGGAAGAGCGGCTCGAAGTCGTGGCCCGCGAGGTCGTTACGCGCAATTTTGCCGCGATCCGCGAAATAGAACGCCAGTTCCACCAGTCATCCAGCGTCGACTTCCAGAAGGTGGACGGGTGCGTCCAGACGACGCTCCGCGAGATCGTTCTCAATCGTGAGATCCTCGAGTCCTTGGTGGATCTCAGAGTCTACGACGAGTACACCTACGCCCATTCGGCCAACGTGATGAGCCTGGCGTTGCTCATGGGGGTGACGCTGGGCTTCAACTACGAGAAGTTGCGTGTCCTGGGCGTCGGCGCCATGTTGCACGACATCGGCAAGACGATGATTCCGGATTTCATCCTGAACAAGCCAGGCCGCCTGACGCCTGCCGAATTCGATGTCATCAAGACCCACCCGGAGCGCGGCCTCAAGATGATTGCGCATCACCGCTGGGCGTCCCCGGATATTCAGGCCGTCATCCTCCATCACCATGAGCGGTGGGATGGCCGTGGCTATCCCCATGGCCTTAAGGGCAAGGACATTCCCGAGATGGCCCGCATCGTCAGCGTTGTCGATGTCTACGATGCGTTGGTCTCACGGCGTGTCTACAAGGAGCCCATGCCGCCCGATCAGGCTTACCAGCTCATCCTCTCGGGCATGAACAGCCAGTTCGAGGCCCGGATGGTCTGGGCTTTCCAGAACCTCATCGTCCCCTACCCGTGCAACGCCGTCGTCGTGCTTTCAAATGGCGATGTTGCCAAGGTCCGGCGTGTCAACAAGAACGATCCGCTCAGGCCTGTCGTCGACATTGAGGATGGTACCCAGGTAGACTTGGCCGGCCAGCAAGGCTTGGTCGTGCGGGACCTGTACCGCCCCCCCCTCGGGGATGCCGCCTCCGGAGGGACCGGAACCGTCGCCAGTTGACGCCTTCGGGCGTCAGCCCGGCATCCTCGCCGGGACCATGACAGCATCCACCATGCCGTGGAGGGCCAGCTTGTCGGCCGGGCAGACGGTCACGAGAACGCCACCCAGCGTGACCTCGTCCCCTGCGACAAAGTAGAAGGGACAAATCCGTGCCCTGCCTCTCATGGACCGGATCGTGTCCGTCGGCGTGTCGTAATAACGGACCTCGACCCTGCCCGGCTTGTGGAACGCTTGCAACAGGTAGGCGGTACCTTCGTGCCACTGTCCCAAGGCCTTCTCGAGCACACTCTCCCATTCGGCCTGCGGCAAGTCGTGACCGAAAGCCAGACCACGGCTGCCCCAGGCGAGTGGCGAGAAGCCCGACGGCTTCACCACGAAGGTGCGCTCGCGCTTGGTGGCCGCCGTCAGGTCCCGGAAATGGCCAGCCGGCCGTCCGCCGACGAACAGGTCCGGGACGACAGCCTGAGGGGGCATCGGTGCGGGGTCCAGCAGCCACGTCCGCGGCAGCAGCGTGCGCAGCTGCTGCAGACGTTCCTCACCCAGCTCCTTGCTCCACCAGGCTTGCAAGTGCGGATGGTGGAGCAGGGCAAAGAGCCCCTTTTCTTCCAACTGAGGCTTGAAGGGCGGGGTCACTGCCACCTTCTGCTTCTTCACCAGGTACTGGATGATCTCGGCCTTGGGGATGTTGGCGAGGTCGAAGAGCTCGAAGAAACGGTAGACGACATCGATTCGGCGGCCTTCGAGGTGCAAGCCCTCTTCGGTGAAGCCCAGGGCCTCCGGTCGCACGACGGCGCAGGCGAGTCCGATCTCGTTCAGGCGCTCCGCCAGGCAGGCCATCTCCTCCCAGTAATCGGAGGCTTCTTGCGAAATCACGATGGTGAGGAAGGGGTCGGCCGTTGTGGTCTGTGCCCGAATCATGCGGGCAAAGCCCGTCACCATGCCGTCGGACCCGCCGACGATTTCGTAGCCGAGCGGTCCGTAGATGCGGCTCATCGAATCCACGAAGCCGATGCCACCGGGGACGGAATCCAACTCGCAGCAGGCGAGCCGGCCCTCTTCCGTCACGATCAGGTCCGGACGGATGACGGCGGGCAGGTCGTGCTTGAAGCGGTTCATCCTGCTGTAGGCCACCAGATGTCGCGGCTTGCCGAGGTCGAGCCAATCGGCGATCCACCCCGGGGCCCTGCCGTGGACGCTTTCACCATAGAGGCGATTGGCCCCTTTTAGGAACGCGAGCAGGACGGGCCCCAGGTCCTGCAGGGCCCGAACCAGGCCCGCTGTCATGCAAAAGGGCTCCGGTGCGATGCGCCACGCCGTATTCTGGCCTTCGGGAAGGTCCCGACGGTTTTGGCGAAACACCGGCTGGCGTCCAGCCGCATCGTTGATGGCCTGGGCGATGCGGCGCGCCTCCTCGGCGTCCGGTGCCGGGCAATCCCCCTGCACTGCGGTTGTTCGGGCGTCGCTCAACCGTTGCCACCCACCATCTTCACGGCAAAGGCGACGAAGGCGACGACCAGCAGCATGACCAGAAACAGGCCGAAGGAATTGCCTTGCCCGTGCGCGCCCTCGGGCTCCGTCGGGATTTCCTCTCCAAGTGGCGTTCCGTCATCGACCATCTGCTCGGCCTTGAAACCCTCCTCCGCACTCGGTGGGGGCAGCGTGATGCCGGCGTGCCGGGGGGCTTGCCGATGGCTGGCCACATCCTCGGCCACGAGGGGTGCACCACAGTGCTTGCAGAAGCGGCCTTCATCCTTGAAACCGCAAGACGGGCAGATCATGCCGGGTTTTCCTCGAGAGCGTGGGCAGGGCGTGGGGTGAAGCTGCGCACAACGAGCCGGAGGCCCGCCAAACCAGCAAGGACGCAGGCGACCTGTGCGGCCCGAACCGGTCCCCAGGGCAGGCTGAACATCAGGGCATCGGTCCTCAGCCCCTCGATCCAGAATCTGCCCGAGCTCCAGACGAGCAGGTACAGGCCCGTGACCATGCCTGGTGCCGGCCGATACCGGAAGGCCAGGTGCATGAGACCCAGCAGGCCAGCCAGATCCCAGAAGGACTCGTACAGGAACGTGGGGTGGAATCGGGTCGTGTCGGGCCAGGCCAGCATGTCGTCGAAGGGTGGGAGACGACGGTGGCCCTCGATGGCGATACCCCAGGGCAAGTAACCCGTGGCATCGTGCAGCCAGGCAGGCCAGCGTACTGGCGCGAGGGCCGGTAGGCCATAGGCCTCCTGATTGAACCAGTTGCCCCAGCGACCGATGGCTTGGCCCAGCAGCAAGCCGGGTGCGACCACGTCCAGCAGGTGCAGCGGGTGCCGGTGCTGGCGCCGCGCCATGAACCAGCAGGCGAGCGTGCCGGCCAGGATCCCGCCGTGGATGGCAAGGCCGCCCCGCCAGGGCATCAAGGCCTCGAGAGGGGCATGCCTGTAGACGTCCTCCCACTTGAAGGCCACGTACCAGAGGCGTGCACCGATCAGGGCGGCCGCGCCTCCCCACAGGACGACGTCCGTCACGAGGTCCGGATTCAGACCGCGATGACCTGCCAGCATCCGCGAGAGCCAGAGGCCGGCCAAGGTCCCGGCAAGCAACATCAGGCTGTACCAGTGCAGGGACAGCGGTCCGAGTTCCACGGCGACGGAATGCACAGCCTGCCAGTTTAACACGCCGTGATGTCAGGGTTGCGGCGTCTCCCGGTTGTCCTGCAGGACGACGTGGACCCTTGCCGGTGGGATGAAGCCTGTCGCGTTGTCGACAACCTCGAAGACATAGTCTATTTCCTCGGGCAAAGGACCGCCAGTCGCATCGCCACCGTCGGGCAGGCTCGCGAAGTCCCAGCGCAGGTTGGCGACCTGGCCCGATTCGAGCGGGGGCAGGATGACGGAACCCGTGGCAGGCAAGCCGGGACAAGGCCTAAGGGCCGTATAGTCCAGTCGGAGGGCGCCGATATCGGCCTGTGTCTGGTTTCGGGCGCGGAGTCGGAAGGATCCGCTTCCGGGGAGGGCCAGCAGGCCAGGGCCAAGCTCCGACTCGAAGGTGATTTCGTAGTCCAGCACGGGCTCAGGCCAACTGTCCCCCACAGCGATCGCGGGAGTGGCCGATGACATCGATTCGGGTGTTTCGGCCGATGGGGCGGATGGCGCTGTGTCGGGCAGCGGGGAGGGGCTGGTTTCCTGGGTGGACATGGCCACGTGGGCAGGACTGGCCTTGTCCGGCAGCGTGGCTGCTTCCGGCAGGGCTGCGGTCACTATCGCCGCGACGGCGAGGTCCGCGAGGCGCATCAGGCCTCCGGCCTGCTGCGGCGTGCCGTCGCGCGCCGCGGCTTGGCGACGGGGACGAGGGGGTCGTCGGGGCGAATGGCCTCCAAGGTGTCCTTGTAGCCTTGCGCGATGTACTCGCGCAGCAGCGCCGGCTTGAAGAAACCGTCGAAGACTCCGCCGTTAAGGCCTCCGGCAGGGGCGATGGGCACGAGGCGAACGACACGTCGCGAAAGGAAATCTTCGAGGCCCTTGAAGCCTGCAGCGCGGCACAGCGCATCATTGCGATCCGACCGCCGGGTCTTGCCTTTGGAGTCCTTGTCCAGGAATGGGCCGAGGAGCTCGATTTGCCTATTGACCCTGACGACCTTGCGGTAGTTCGCGATGATGAAACGCCCCGCCATGACGGTCATGACCCTGCCCATCATATTGGGAAGGGTCGGGGCCATGTCGAGGTCCTCGGAGAGGATGGTCGGGCCGAGGGAAACCAGGATGGTGTCGACTTCGGGATCCAGCTTGATCGCCCGACCGATGGGCGCGCAGTCCATCATGCCGCCATCCACGTGGTATCGGCTTTCACCGGTCTCGTCCGTCACGGTCCGGGGCGGAAAGACGAACGGGAACGAACTGGAAGCCAACAGGCGATTGGTGAGGCGCGGCAGGAACTCTTGCCATTCCTCGAGGGTCCGCTGGCGCCAGATGAAATCCTCGTAGTGGGAGAACCGGGCGTCGATGTCCATGTTGTCCGTCATGACCGTCGCGCCTTGCAGGTTGGTCGTCACCACGCTGAGCGTGACTTCGCGGACGACCTCCGACACGGGAAAGAGCCGGGCGTCGAGGAGCGTCTGCAGGAAGTCGTGCGAGATAAGGGCTGCGAACTCGCCGCGGACCAGCTTCTCGAAGGCCACGAGGGTATCCCAGCCGATGCGGGGCAGGTATTGCCTGCGCAGCGGGTCGATGCCCAAGCGTCCGAAGATGCTTGCCAGCGAACGGGTCGCCAGGTCCGTGTCGGGCGCGCGTTGGCCACCGTCGTAGAGGTTGCGGGCGTTGACCTTGTGCTCCCAGAGCCAGCAGAGATCCTCGGCCACGACCTCAGGCCTGAAGTTGCCGTGTGCGATGGCGCTTGCGGCGAAGGTGCCGTTGATGGCCCCGGCGGAGATGCCGACGATCACGTCGGGCGTGACCTGCCGCTCCGCCAGTGCCTGGATGACCCCGGCCTCGTAGGCGCCCTTGGCCACACCGCCCGTGAGGACCAGCGCGACCTTGCCCATGACTACCACCCGTCCATGAATGCTGCTTCCGCGACCCCGGCGCCATCAGAAGGGATGCCTCTGTTTGTACCCCAAGTGTGGACACGGTGTGGTGATCCCTGTCCGCTTCTCGATGCGCCTTTGTCTGGGTTTCAGGGATTCTTAACCTGTCCTTGGGCGGATGACGCGTGGCCATGGCCGATAACCCGACCATGAAGATGCGTCTCCGTCAGATCCTCGGGTCGGTCGTGCTCGCGGCCGGGGTGCTACTCCCCGGCTGCGGCAAGGTCGACGTGGCAACCCAGGTGCCCGTCGGTGGTGGCTTGCCCGCCGGTTATCGTCAGCCGAGCCAGGCCGTCCAGACGCCGGCACCCGTGACTTACCCCGGGTCCATGCCCATCTCGGCGCCACCCGCGTCTACGCCGGTTGCGACGCCTGTCCTGCAGATGCCTCGCCTGTTGGCTGCCGTCTCCAAATTCGACAAAGGTATTGCCTTCGGCTTGCTGGGCACCAAGGTGGCCCACGTCGAGCTGCGCAACCCGACGCAGGTGCCGCTGCGTGCGACCCTCAAGGTCCAGTTTACGGACAATGGCGCTCCGCTGGCCGATCGGATCCAGACCCGTGCCGTCGAAGTCGCGCCGGGAGCCGTCCAGATCGTGCAGTTCACCGACAAGTACTGGAAGATCGATGGCGCGACCGTCACGGTCCAGGATGAGTCGTCCCCGGCTGGGTCCGGGCAGGTCGGTGCTGTCCCGGGCATGCCTGGTGGTTATCCCGGCTACTGAGGCCTATGGGGAGACGCTTACCGTCGCAGGGGCCTGCGAACCCTAGCCGGATCGGGTAGGATTGCCCCATGAAATTCTTCCTTGATACCGGCAATGTCGCCGAAATCCGCAAGGCCGCCGACCTCGGCATGCTTGATGGCGTCACGACGAATCCATCGCTCGTGCTCAAGGAAGGCGTGGACCACGAGGCGCTGATCCGCGAGATCGTCTCCCTTTGTCCGGGCCCCGTGAGTGCGGAGGCGATCAGCCTCGATCACGACGGCATGATGGCTGAGGCCCACCGGTTCGTGACCTGGGCCCCCAATGTGGTCGTGAAGCTGCCCTTGACGCCCGAGGGCCTCAAGGCGGTGCGGACTTGCCACGCCGAGGGCATTCGGACCAACGTGACCCTTTGCTTCAGCGTGAACCAGGCCCTTCTGGCTGCCAAGGCCGGTGCCACGATGGTGAGTCCCTTCGTGGGCCGGGTCGACGATGTCGGCCAGGAAGGCATGGCCCTGATTGGAGAGATTCTGGAGGTCTATCGCCAATACGGATTCGCCACCGAAGTGCTCGTGGCCTCGGTGCGCCACCCCCAGCACGTCGCTCAGGCGGCACTGCTCGGTGCCCATATCTGCACGATGCCCTACAAGATCCTCGAGCAGCTCTACCAGCATCCCCTGACGGACGTGGGGATCCAGAAGTTTCTCAAGGACTGGGAGCACCACCGGACGGCCCTCGCCCGGCCCTGAGGCCGCAGATTCGGTTGCGGGCGGCACTCGGTGACGCACGTACCTGCGAGGCTGGTCGTCCTCGGTGCACGCTGGGATCATGCTGCATGTCATCTGCGGGGCCTCGCGTACGGGCCGGATCCAACTGCCGCTCGTGCTTTCGAGTCCCGATGGCGGTCAGGTCTACAAGGGGGTCTCGGCCGAGCTCGATGCCCGGGGCTTGGTCTTCATCGCCCATGACCCCGTTGCGTGGCATGGTTTCGAGCCGATGAATCTTGCCTTGCCTTGTCCAGAAGGTCTTGTGACGGTCAAGGTCCATTGGGAGATCCGAGGACACGCCAGGGTATGGCGCCTCGACTTCGTGGCCGGGCAGGAGGACGTGCTGTCGGGGTACCGTCAGTTGCTTGCCGATGCGGCCGGAGTCGCGACGGGCAGAACGACCCGTAGAGTCACGGAGCCGCGCCGTGACGAGGCGGCGACCATTCGCCGCATGCTCCGAAGGATCGCCGGTTCAGACCGGCTGGAGACGACGTCCTCGGCTGTTTGACGAACTGTTAGCTTTCTGCTAACTTGGCGTGTCTTTCTGGCGTCACCATCTTGGGCTGTCTGATCCCATTCCCGACATGCAAGCACCGACACAGCAGCGTTCCGCCGAACTCGACGAGTTGCCGGTGCTCGGTGCGCTTCGTTACGTCCAAGCCCCCGGCGCCACCGTCCCGGTCAATCTGGCGGGGCTCAGCCGTGCCACTGGCCGTACACAGGGCGGATTGCTGGACGCCAGTCGCATGATCTTCAGGGGACGGTGGCGTCCGCCCGTGACCAGGAGCGGTGCGGCGATGGCGCCTGCCGTCGAGGTTGCGTCCGGAGACGTGCCAGTCTTCCGGACCCAGGCCGACTGGCGGTCCGTCCGCGTGCGCCGGCAGCAGCAGGATCGCATGGCTGCGTGGGTGGGCGGGGGCCTTGCGGGTTCAATCGTCATCGCGCTGGTCGTCAAGGGGTTCCTCGGGCAAGGCTTTCCCGATGGCGATATCGCCGCTCCCCAGCAGGCGCCCTCTGCGGTGTTGGCTGACACGGCGACACCCCGTATGGAGCAGCGGCCTGCTGCCGGGCCGTTGCCCGGACTCAGTTCCGGATCGGCTATCGATCGCCCGCTGCCACCGCCGCTGCCGGGGCTTCGTGAGGGCACCTTGGACCGTGCACCTTCCGTCAAGGCGCGCAAGGTCAAGCTCCGCCCCCGTGACACGGCAGAGCGCATTGCGAGGCGGTTCGGCCTCAAGGTCAGGACGATTCATCTCGCCAACAACATACACGCTGCATCTGTCCTGCGTGTCGGGCGGGTCCTGACGGTTCCCCCGACAGACGGGTTTTATCACACCGTGGCCCGTGGTGAGACCCTTCCCGCTCTGCTGCGCCGGTACAAGGTGACCCGCGAGGACTTCCTGCGTTACAATCCAGGCCTCCGGCGCCTCAAGCGCGCCTCCGTGGTCTTCGTGCCCAGCCTCGAGGGGACCTCGCCCGTCAGGCCTCGTCGCCTGACCGTTTCCCATCGGGGCCTGTTCGAGGATATCGGTCGCGCCGTCGGTGGCGCTTTCCGCTGGCCGATGAGCCGTCACTCGGTTTCGAGCGGCTTTGGTCCTCGGGGGGCGCACTACCATCCCGGTATCGACATCACCGCTCCCGTGGGAACGCCCATTCATGCGGCACGTGGCGGCGTGGTCGTGAGTACCGGCTGGGAAGGTGCCTACGGCAAGATGGTCGAGATCGACCATGGGGGGGGTGTTCATACGCGATACGCCCACGCCAGCCGCATCATCGTCACGTCTGGCGACAGGGTCGATGCAGGGGATGTCATCGCCCACGTCGGCATGACAGGACGCACGACTGGTCCCCACCTGCATTACGAAGTCCGGATTCACGGCAGGGCCGTCAATCCGCGTCGATTCCACTAGGAACGCTCGCGCTCCGTGACGGCGGGGCCGAGGGCCTCCGCTACGTCTCGGGCGCGGAAGGGCTTCAGGAGGATGCCGTGTGCTCCTGCCTGCTGTGCCGCGCGACGCTGGTCCTCGGAAACGGAAGCCGTGTGGGCAAGGACGCGCAGACCCTCGAGGACAGGGTGCTTGACCAGACGTCTGATGAGCTCCAGGCCGTCGTAGCTGCTGCCGCGCAGCTTGAGGTCGACCAAGGCGGCGTCCGGACGAGGCGTCTGGAGAGCCAGTTCAAGCCCTTCTTCCGCCGTGCTCGCCGTCAGGACCTCGCAGCCCAGCGCCATGACGATCATGCGCAAGGCCTGCAGGGTGATGGGCTCATCCTCGACGATCACGATGCGGGGTGCCGTCATGCCGGGTAGCTCCCGAACGGCACGAATGCGCCACTTCCGCGGGACTCCCCGCCTCGATCGGCCGCCGGACCCGCCAACGGGATCAACAGGTCGACCGTGGTTCCGGCGCCTTCCGTCGAGCTCACCGTGACCCTGCCGTTCATGAGCTCGGTGAGATGGCGAACGATGTTGAGGCCGATTCCCGCGCCCGCAAAGGCCTTGGTCGAGGATCCGTCGACCTGATAGAACCGTTCGAAGAGATGGGGCAGTGCTTGAGCGGGAATGCCGATGCCTTCGTCACAGACGGAGAGGATGGCGTGCTCTCCCTCCTGTCGCGCCCGAACGGTGATGCTGCGACCGTCAGGCGTGAATTTCATGGCATTGGAAAGCAGGTTGCGGAGAATCTGGGCCAAGCGCTCGCCATCGGCGAGCAGGTCGGGCAAGTCGGGCTCGATGGCCGAGGTCAGCCGCTGGGCACGCTTGGTTGCCAGAGGGCGCATCGCTGCCACGACACCTTCAATCAGGGCACGCGGCGCGACCGCTTCGGGGTGCAGGGCGAGCACGCCGGATTCGAGCCGGTTCAGGTCCAGCAGATCGTCGACGAGGCTGGTCAGTCGGTCGGCGCCCTCGAGCATGAAGCCGACGGCTTCGCGTTGCGCGGGAGTCAGGCTGCCCAGCAGGCCATCTTCAAGGCTCGATCCGTAGGCCGTGATGAACGTGATCGGAGTGCGTAACTCGTGGCTGACATTGGCGAGGAAGTCCGTTTGCAGCGCATCCATCCGGCGCAACTCGCAGACGAGTGCCGTCAGGCGCTCGTTGACCTCCTCGAGGGCGAGTCCACGCTCGAGCAGGTTGGCATTGGCATCCTCGAGGGCACGCGTCCGTTCCTGAACGAGCGTGCCGAGGCCCTCGTTGGTCTCGGCCAGTTGCTGGAACTGGGCATGGATACGGGCCGTGAGGCTTGCATAGGCCATCTCGAGCTGACGGTACTCCGTGACGCCTTCGGGTGCACGAGGCAAGGTGTCCGGGGGGGCAGGCGGTGCAGCCGCAGCCTGGTCCATGCGGCGAGCCAGGTCCTCGAGCGGGCCGAGCAGCCATCTTCCGGTCCAGAAGGCCAGCAGCAGGCTCACGATGCCGGACACGGCGATGGTTAGCAGCATGGCGCGAAGGTCCTGCAGGACGGGCGATCCGACGGACGTCGCCGGATGGCTCACGACAATCCCCCACCCCGTATCCCCGATGTGCCGGTAGGCGCCGAGCCTCTCCTCACCGTCGACCAGGTCGCCGAAGAAGTTAGAGACGTACTTGACGCTGCCATCCTTTCCGGAAAGCAGGCGGCTTACAGGTTCGAGGTTCTGCAGGTTGCGGCCAGGACGGAAGTTCTGGGCCGCGATGAGGGTTCCGCGTTGGTCCACGAAGAAAATGTAGAACTGATCGGTGCTGCGGGTCTGGCTGACGAACTCCTGCAGCAGGAAGTCGAGGCGCAGGACCAGCCGGCAGGCACCGAGATTCCCGCCTGCCGGGCGAGGCAAGGGGAGGCAGAGGGACACGACAGGTCGGCCGAGGCTGAGGGATTCGACGTAGCCACTGGCGCGCGGCCGCCGCTCGACCACGGTTGCCGCGGCCATGAGCCGGTCTTCCACCGCCCCCGCGTCAGGACCCGTGCGTGAGGACGCCACCGGCCGTCCCGACTTGTCCACGATATCGATCGCGGCGAGGATGGGCAGTTCGGAAACCAGGCGTCGAAGGACCGCCGGCGACCGCCTTTCAGCAAGCGACAACCCCTCGACGGCGTGGCGCGCCTGCGCCAAGGCGAAGACCAGGTACCTTTCGGCCAGTCTCGCCGTGCCCATGGCCTGAGACAGGCTGGCACCCTCGATTCGTGACAGCTCACGACGGTGCTGTTGGATCGTGGCGTAGCTGGAGATGCCGAGCGGCACCAACATCGCTCCCAAGAGCAGCAGGAACAGCCAGAGTCTGAGCGGTCGCCCGCGTATCGGGCGCAGCAGGTTCAAATGGTGCGGGTCTGCGGTTCGGGATACTCGAGTCGCAGGACTCCCCGGGCCACGTGCCGGCTGCCGCCTCTTGCGGCCACGCGATGGCGAAGGCGGGTCTTGAGACCCTTGGACGCGATTGGTCGGGTGCGAATCAGCGGCGAGGAAGCGGCCATGTCATCTCCGTATCGTGGTTCTCGAATCGGGAACCAGCCCTCCCATACCCGCCGCCGGCGAAAGTCAGCGGTTCCCGGTTTCTGCAGGCCACGTTTTTCGGAGCATGTGCCAATGGCGGACGGGATCGTCGGACCCGAAGGCGGCGACGCCCAGCGCGGCCAGTGCCTGACAGTCGCCATCATGCCGGGCCGTCCAGGCGATGACCGGGAAGTCCCTTGCCCGGCAGGCAGCAACGGCTTCCGGCGTGACCGCGTCGGCTCTGGGCCACCATGCATCGGCGTCGAGTCTGGAGAGATCGCCCACAGGGTCCGGGCCAGGTGCGTCCTCGAGGAAGCCGAGGGGCATATCCGGAAGCAGGGGCCGCAGATTACGGAGAATGTCTGCGTCAAAGCTGATGACCATCAGCTCTCGGGCGTCCGGCGCTTGCCGGATGATGCCCGCCAGAGCAGCACAGGCGTCGGCATCATGGCCGTGGGCCGGCTTGACCTCGATCACGAGCCCACGCCCGCTCCCCGTCCTTGCGAGCACGGACGCGAGCAACGGCGGTGGTTCCGCAACCCACGCGCGCCCTGCCACGCCATCCAACGCGGCGACCTCGCAGGCGAGACCGTGGGTCCTGTCCATCGTCGGGTCATGCACCACGAGCCAGTTGCCGTCGGCCATACGGCGCACATCGCACTCGACGACAGCCAAGCCTTGGCTCCATGCCGCTTCGAAGGCCTCGAGCTGATTCTCCCCGTGGCCCGGCGTCCGACCCATGCCCCGGTGACCTATGACAACGGGATGGCCTGGTTCGGTTCCGAGCCACGCCGGCCTGCGACTCAAGCGTTCGGGTCCGGCCGCACGTCTTCGGGGGACAGGGGCAGATCGAGCGCACGGAAGTTCTCCTCGACCTGCGCGACGGTCTTGCATCCCACGGACACGGTGGTCACGCCGGGGTGCATCAGGGGGAACTGCAGGGCGGCCTGCGCCAGCGTCCTTCCCGGTCGCTCGAGCCTGCGCCAGCCTGCCGCGGCTCGGGCGCGATCCGCCACGTACTGGGCCGGCCACGTGTGCCGGATATCCCCGTGGGCCCACCGATGATGGCCCTCGGTGCGTCCGGCGAGAAAGCCATTGGCGAGGGCCTCGCGAACGATGATGCCGACTCCTGCCTGCCTGGCCTCTTCCAGCAGGGTCTCATCGGCCGCCCGATGCATCAGGTTGTAAGGGACGAGCAGAAAAGCGGGAGCGCCAGTCCTGATCGCGTCCAGGCCTTCCTGCATCTGGTGGATCGAGACGCCATAGTGCCGAATCAGACCTTCTTGGCGAAGCATCTCGAGCGTCTCGTACAGACGCTCGTCTCCGACTACCTGGGGCGGCGGGTTGTGGAGCATGTACAAGTCCAGCACGTCGCGGCGAAGCCGCTTCAGGCTCTTCTCGAGCGCGAACCGAATGTAGCTGGGATAGAAATTGAGCCTGACCGTATCCAACTGGCCGTAGAAGTCTGCCCCGACCTTGCTGCAGAACCGGACTTCGGACTTGTCCCCCAGCATTTCGCCAATCAGGGATTCCGAGTGGCCGTGCCCGTAGACGTCCGCGGTCTCGACGAGGCGGCAGCCCATCGCCCACGCCCGCTGGAGGGCCCGTCGACTCTCGTCGTCGTCTGTCGGACCGTAGGAGTTGCCTTGGTCGTTGCCGCCGATGGCCCAGCCCCCGAAGGACAGGACAGGCAGGTCGAGTCCTGTCTTGCCGAGGGCGCGGACGGGCAGTGAGCCCGGCTGCACGGCAACGACGGATGATGCAGGGCCCTGTTCCGTCTGGGGCTGATCCGGGGCGGATGATTCGCGCATGACACCCATGCTACCTTGGGCCGCTTCAGGTCCGGTGGCCCTTGGCACTGCTGATGATCCCCAGCGCCCTGCCGGACCGCACGCCATCGCGGCGGTACGAAAACCAGATGTCCGGATGGCACAGGGTACAGAGGCCGACATCGTGAATCCGTGCGACGGGCACACCACCGGCGCGAAGCTGGGCCCGGGCCACGACGGCTGGCGATACACGCGCCTTGCCGCGGCTACGGTCGAGCCAGGGGGGAGAGCCTTGCTCGTCTTCGTGAGACAGCCCGCCCGCGAGGACCAGCGCCGTGTCGAGGGCCGATACCACCTCATCGCCCACCTCGTAGCAGCAACTGCGTGCCGATGCCCCGATGAGGAAGGTCAGTGAGGCGGCAGAGATCCCCAGATCACGCGCCGCGCGGGCAAGCGTCCCGGGCACGACACCGGCTGCCGTGCCGCGCCAGCCGGCATGGATGGCAAGAACGACACCGTGCGGACGTCCATCCTCGGGGTCAGGTGCCCACGCCAGCAGGGGCGTGCAATCCGCCACACCGACCGCGATCGCAGTATCCGGCATGTTGGTCAGCAGGGCGTCAGCACGCGTACCGGCCGGAACGCCCGAATCCCCCCTGACCACGAAGGTCTCGGCACCGTGGACCTGATCGGTCGCCAGCCATGGGCGCTCCAGGCCCAGGTCCTGCCGGATCATCCGCAAGTTCCCATCGACGTGGGCCGGTTCATCCCCGTGGCGGAGGCTGATGTTCAAGCTGGCGAACGGGCCTGTCGAGAGTCCGCCGTTCCGTGTCGTGAATCCGTGGGCCGGGGCATCCGGGCCGGTCCAGATCAGCAGCCGGCCCCCCGTCGTCCAGCTCCACCCGTCGGGGAGCTTCGCCATCACGAGGCGTGCGTGGCGGCAGGAACCGACAGCACGCTGTCGCAGCGTGCGCAGCATCCGCGTTCCGGAGTCAGGTCGACGACCTGCTTCCAGCAGCGGGGGCACTTCTCGCCGCCGGCATGCGCCACGGTCAAGGCCGGGCCTTGTGTCACCCGCGACACGTTGAAGAATTCGGCAAGTTCCTCTGCCGGCAAGGGCAGTTCCGGCAACTGTACCGCGGCCTCGACGGAAGACCCGATGGTCTTGGCTTGCCGCGCATGTTCGAGCAGGCCCTGAACCTCCTGACGCATCGTCATCAGGCGGTCCCAGAGCAGTTGGTCGGACGCGCCGGCTTGCCAATCTCCGGGCACTTCGGGGAGATCGAGCAGGAACACGCTCGAGGCTCCCGTACGCAAGGGGCCGGGGAGATGGTCATGGATGTCTTCGGCCAAGTGGGACAACACCGGGGCGATTAGGGTCATCAGGGCCATCAGTTCGTGGGCCATCACGGTCTGCGCGGCCCGACGCCCGGGGGCATCGAATGCAGAGGCGTAGAGGCGGTCCTTGGTCACGTCCAGATAGAAAGCCGAGAGATCGACGACGCAATGATTCTGCAGGACCTGATAGAGACCCTGGAAGGTCACTTCGTCATAGGCCGCGCGGACCTTGCGGATGACGTCGCCAAGCTGCACCAGTGCCATCCGGTCCATCAGGCGCATCTCGGCAAAGGGGACGCTGTCCGTTCTCGGATCGAAGCCGTCAAGGTTGCCCAGCAGGAATCGGGCCGTGTTGCGGACCTTGCGGTAGACCTCGGCAAGTTGCTGCAGGATCAGGTCGCCAATCCGGACATCATTGGTGATGTCGACGCTGCTGACCCACAGACGCAGCACATCCGCGCCAACCTTGCCGATGACGGCATCGGGATCCACGATGTTGCCCAGGCTCTTGGACATCTTGCGCCCCTGGCCGTCCAAGGCGAAGCCATGGCTGACGACCGTGCGGTAGGGAGCGCGACCCGTGGTCGCAGCCGCCGTGAGCAGTGAGCTCTGGAACCAGCCGCGGTACTGGTCCGAGCCTTCGAGAATCATGTCGACGGGCCAGCCCAGACCACGCGCACGACAGACGGCCTCGTGCGTCACCCCGGAGTCGAACCAGACATCCATGATGTCCGTCTCCTTGCGGAACTCCGTGCCGCCACACGAAAGACACGCCGTGCCCTCTGGAAGCAGGTCCCGCACCGGGCGGGCCCACCAGGCATCCGTGCCTTCTCGGGCGACGACATCCGCGACGTGGGCGACGGTCGACGCGTCCATCCGCGGTGTCCGGCACGACACGCAATAGACGACGGGAATCGGCACTCCCCAGGTCCGTTGGCGGGAGATGCACCAATCCGTGCGGCCCTCAACCATGCGACGGATACGATTCTCGCCCGAGCCAGGCTGCCACTTGACCGTGCCGATCGCGGCCAGGGCCTGGTCACGGAAGCCCGAGACCGAGGCGAACCACTGCTCGGTGGCACGGAAGATGACGGGTTGGTGACAGCGCCAGCAATGGGGATAGCTGTGACGGTAGGCAGAGGATGCAAGCAGGCTGCCCTGATCCTCGAGGGTGCCCAGGATGACGGCGCCACCGTCCTTTAAGGATTGTCCTGCCACGAGGGGCCCTGCCTCGTCGGTGAAGACGCCCTTGTCGTCGACGGGGGCCAGGATGGCCAGTCCGTGTCGAATACCTGCGTTGTAGTCGTCGTGGCCGTGGCCCGGGGCGGTGTGGACTAGGCCCGAGCCTGCCTCGAGCGTGACGTGGTCTCCGGTGAGAACGGGACTGACCCGGTCGATCCAGGGGTGCCGGTAATGGGTCCCCTCCAGATCACGACCCGGGAACGGTCCGGCGACGACGACGGCGTCGGCCAATTCGGGAACCTCCGCGCGCAGGGCCTCGAGCCGCCCCTCGGCCACGACGAAGCGGCCCTTGGCGCAAGCCACGACGACGTAGGCAAAGTCGGGGTGGACGCAGATGGCGAGATTGGCCGGCAGGGTCCACGGCGTGGTGGTCCAGATGAGCAGGCTGGCATCCGCAACGGCAGCCAGCGGTGCGGTCTCGACGGCAAAGCCTACGTGGGCCGAGGTGGAGACGTGGTCTTCGTATTCCACTTCGGCTTCCGCGAGGGCGGTCCGGCAAGTCGCACACCAGTGCACGGGTTTCAGCCCCTTGTAGATATGGCCGTTGGCAGCCATCCTGCCGAATACCCGGAGTTGCTCGGCCTCGAAAGCAGGGTCCAGCGTGACGTATGGATTTTCCCAGTCGGCAAGGACCCCAAGGCGCCCGAAGGCTTCCTTCTGACCCGCGATGCTACGCATGGCAAAGTCCCGGCACAGGGCACGCAACGCCAGCGGATCGAGGTCCTTCCGGGCCTTGAGTTCCTTGAGGGCCGCGACTTCCGTCGGCAGGCCGTGCGTGTCGTAACCTGGCACGAAGGGCGCCTGGTAGCCCGACATGGCCTTGGACTTGATGACAATGTCCTTGAGAACCTTGTTGAGCGCGTGCCCGATGTGGATACGACCCGAGCTGGAGTAGGGCGGTCCGTCGTGCAGTACGAAGGTCGGCTTGCCCCTGCGGGCCCCCAGGAAGGCCTCGTAGAGGCCTATCTCTCGCCAGCGCGCCTGCAAGGCGGGCTCGCGTTCTGCGGCATTTGCCCGCATCGGGAAGTCCGTTCGCGGGAGGTGCAGCGTCTCCTTCAGGAGCGGGGCCTCGCGGACGATGGGGCGTGCGTCCGGAGGAACGCCGGGAGCTGGGCACCGCCGTCACTGTCCTCGGCAACGCTGGCCGAGGCCGAAGAAGCGCTCTGGGTCGTGTGCAAGGGGGCCGCAGCGTAGGCGGTGCGATAGCCCACGCCCTCTTGCCTGCCCTTGAAGCCGGTGGCAATCACGGTGACCTGGACGGCACCCCCCAAGGTCTCGTCCCAGATGAGCCCGACCTTGGTGTGGGCCTCGGGATGGCTCTCTGCGCGAATGACGGCCATGGCCTCGTCCATCTCGTGAAGCTTGAAATCCGCCTGTGCAGCACGGATGTTCACGATGAGCCCGGAGGCACCCTGGAAGCTGGACTCGAGCAGCGGAGACGCGATGGCCTGCCGTGCGGCCTCGGCGGCACGGTCTTTGCCCGTCGCCATGCCCATGCCCATCAGGGCCGAGCCGGCGCGCGCCATGATCTTCTTGACGTCCTCGAAGTCGATATTGAGGTAGCCGGGAGCCACCACCACGTCCGAAATGGTCTGCACGGCCTGGCGCAGCAGGTCGTCGGCGGCTTTGAAGGCGTCGACCAGGGGCATGTCGCCGAAATGCTCGCGAAGCCGTTCGTTCGGGATCACGATGAGGGCATCGACGGCGGCCAGCAGGTTGCTGATGCCTTGGGCCGCCGATTCCGCCTTGGGCGGCCCCTCGAAGTGGAACGGCCGGGTCACGACGCCGACCGTGAGAGCGCCTAACTCCCGGGCGATGCTGGCGATGACCGGTGCGGCACCCGTGCCGGTGCCACCGCCCATGCCTGCGGTCACGAAGACCATCTCGGCACCCTGAAGGCGTTCGCGAATCTCGTCGGCGGACTCCTCGGCAGCCTTGGCCCCCTTCTCGGGATCGCCACCGACGCCGCGTCCCCGGCTGAGCTTGCGCCCAAGCTGGATGCGGTGTTCCGCGTCGTTGTACTTCAGGGCCTGAACGTCCGTGTTGAGTGCGACGAACGACACGCCCTCAATCTGGGCCTTGACCATGGAGTTGACGGCATTACCGCCGCCGCCACCGACTCCGCAGACCTTGATGTCTACGGGAAGGGCTTCGAGGAATTCTGACAAGGTGCTGGGCTCCCTTGTGGGTGTTGTGGCGTATCAGGCGGACCAGTAGCGGTCCAGAAGCAACCGCCGGATCTTGGCGAGGTTCTCGAAGAGTCGTGTCCCGAAAACCACGATCGCGGCAAGGTACAAGTCGATCCCAAGTTTATCACCAAGTAAGGTCAGGCCGGCGGCCAGAAGTGAATTTGCCGTGAAGCCACTGGCAAAGACCGCGAGGTCGAATCGTTCGTCCAAGCCCGATCGGACGCCGCCAAGGCCCGTGTCGAGGGCGGCAAGGATGGCCACCGCTACGTATTTGGACCACTCCTTGGGGATGGTGATGGGCGCGTATGCACCCAGCAGGATGCCGGCCAGCAAGGCGCCCGCGATCAGGATGACCGCCTTCACGAGCGTTCCCTTGCCGGTCGCGCGAAACGCAGGATGGCACTGCCGGAGTAGGCGGGTACCGTCAACTGCTCGCGGACACGCACGTCGACCTGGATGCCGTAGAACCGCAGGTACTCGATGATGCCGCCCCGCATGCCCAACGCGGACCGCAAGCCCTCACCGCCGCCGATGGCCCTTACGGTAAACGGCGGCGCGATCCGGGACTTGTTGACGAGGATGGTGGTGCCGGCACAGGCGATTTCCGACGAATCGGCCATGCGCTGGTCGTTGATGGAGATGGCCTCGGCGCCAGCGGAACGCAGCTCGTTGACAAGGCGCAGCAGATCGTCGTTGTGCACGATGGCGATGTTGGGGTCTTCACCCTTGCCTGTCGGCTTTTCACTATCTGTCAGGACCACTTCGATCCCGGGCCCTTCAAGGGCGGGCATCGCGTGTTGCTGCTGTCGTGCGTCGGTCTGGCCCGGGTTGCGACGAAGTTCCCGCAGTTGCGTCACTTCCCGGCTCAGCGCGTCCTTCTCGGATTCTGCCTGCTTGAGCATCTGCAGCAGGTCCTCGCTGCGGCGGCTCGGCAGGTCTTGGCGCGCGAACACGGCTTGGCTGCGGAACTGAGTCGACAGCAGGGCTCCTAGGATCACCGTGATGGACATCACGGGGAGCTCCCACCCCTTTTTCACCTGGTCCCCCTTCGGCCGGCTCACTCGTCCGATAGGCTGGCGCGTCCGGGAAGCTGACGTCAACCCATGTTACAGGTTCCCCCTTGGCCCCCGCCAGTCGGGCCACGTGGCGGGCGACCCGGTCCTTGCGCGAGATCTCGTCGAGTCGGCCGATGACGACGGTCTGGCCCCCGCGCGACCAGCGCCAGTCCTCGCCAGCCCGGCTCAGCTGCCCCGGCCCCGCGCCTTGCAGCGCCAACCATTCGGCTGCGGCCAGATGCTGTTCCGGACGGCTGCCGACGTGCAGGCCCGTGATGCGGGGCAGCGACCGATTTGCGGAGCTTGCTGGAAAAATCACCCCGTCGGCATCGAGGGCCATACGGCCTGCAGGAGTCTCCAGCAGCCCCAGTGGCTTGCGCGGTTCGATGCGTATCTCGAGGCGCGCCGGCCAGGCCAGACGATGGACGAAGGCGCGCCGAATCCCGGGCAGATTGGCCAGTCGCCCGGCCAGTCCCGGGGCATCGAGGGCCCACAAGGGCACGTCGGGGCGTGGCAAAAGGCGACGCACCCGCTGCTCCTGGGCGGAATCGGCCGCACCCGTGATATGGACCTCTCCCCGCCATAGCCAGCCCGGTGCCGCCCAGAAGCCCAGCAGGAGGACAATGCCGGCGGTCCGGACAAGGCCTCGCAGGCGCCTTGCCCTGCGTGAGGCCCTGACCTTCACGGGCAGCCCACCTCGAGCCCGAGGCCGCGCACCTCGGGATGCATCCGGATGCCGTGGACCTCCTCGACACGGTCCATCACCGTCGCAATCAGGCGATTCGTGTCGGTTGCGGTCGCCTCACCGATGTTGACGATGAAGTTCGCGTGCATGGGGCTGACCATCGCGTCACCGATGCGCAAGCCCTTCAGGCCGGCAGACTCGATCAGGTGGCCTGCCGAGGTCCCTTCCGGATTGCGAAAGACCGAGCCCGCGCTGGGTTCCTGCGGTTGGCGCTTCCTGCGCCAGGCCGCCAGTGCCTGGATCTCGGCGCGCGTTTCATCCGGTGAGGTCGGGCGACCCTTGAGGACGACTTCCAGCACGATGCCCTGGCGTTGCTGAAGGATCGAATGCCTGTAGGCAAAGGCCATTTCCTCGGCGGGAACCCACTCGGGCGTTGCCCCGGGCATCAGGACGAGGGCCCGCGACAAGACCTCGTGGGTCTGGAGACCGTGTGCGCCGGCATTCATGAAGACCGCCCCGCCGAGGGAGCCCGGAATGCTCGAGAGGAAAGCCAGGTGACCCAGTCCGCCATTCATGGCCGCCTTGACCACCAGGCTGTTGGTCAGCCCCGCAGGGGCGTGGATCTCGTGACCCGAAATCCGGATGCGACGGACATCGTCCTGCAGGCGAAGGATCGTGCCCGGGAAGCCCTCGTCGGCGGCAAGCAGGTTGCTGCCCTTGCCCAGGATGGTCCACGGCTCCCCCCGGTCCAGGGCTCCGTTAATTTCGTCCGAAAGGACGGCGGGGTCAGACGTCTCCACCAAGCGGCGAATCGGACCTCCCACGCGCCACGTCGTCAGGCTGGCAAGCGTCTTCGGCGCGAGGGCGGAGGGCATGGTTACTTAGGCGGAACGGGGCCGGGTCGTCTGTTCGCGGGCCTCAAGCGCCTCGAGGAGCGGTTCCGCCAGGCGATTGACGTTGCCGGCTCCCATCAGGATCAGCAAGTCACCAGGTTGAACGATGCTTTCCGCCTGGTGGGCCGCGCCAGCCGGATCAGGCCAGTAACAGACCTTGAGCGCCGGGTTGCCGGCACGAACGGCTTCGGCCAGTTGCGATGAGGATACGCTCGTGGGTGCTTCTCCCGCGCCGTAGATGTCGAGGAAGGCCACGCCCGAGGCTTCATCGAAGGCGCGTGCGAACCCCTCGAAAAGGGCGCTCGTCCGGCTGTAGCGATGGGGCTGGAAGACGACCCAGATGGGCCTGTTCAGGAGCTTCGCGGCGGCAAGCGTCGCCTTGATCTCGGAGGGATGGTGGGCATAGTCCTCGAGGACCTGGACACCGGCAACGGTGCCACGGTCCTGGAAGCGGCGGCCCACGCCGTTGAACCGACCGAGGCCGTTGCCGAGCGTTTCGGGTGCAAAGCCCATTTCCATGGCCGTCACGATGGCTCCGCTGGCGTTGAGCACGTTGTGGTGCCCGGGGACCCCCACGGTCCAGTTCCGGCCATTGAGGGCGAAGGTCGAGCCTTGTGCCGTGAGATGCTCCTGGTCGATGCGGTGGTCGGCCTCGGGGGAGCAGCCATAGGTGACGACGGTGCGGTCGATGCGCGGAAGCAGGCTGCGGACTCCGGCATCATCGATGCAGGCGATGATGACGGCATGTGCCGGCAGGCGCGAAATCCAGATCGCCATCGTGTCGAGAATGTCGTCGAGATCCCGGTAGTGCTCGAGGTGGTCGCCTTCGAGGTTCGTGATGATGACCCAGTCCGCCGTGAGGCGTTGCATCGACTTGTCCGACTCATCGGCCTCGGCAACGAGCCACGGACCTTGTCCGGTGCGCGCATTGCCCCCGATGCCTGGCATGTCCCCACCGATGAGAAGCGTGGGGTCTGCCCCTGCTTCGAGCAGCAAGGTGCCCAGCATGCCTGTTGTGGTGGTCTTGCCGTGGGTCCCGCTGACCGCGACGGACCGATGGCCCGTCATCAGGGCTGCCAGGATTTCCGAGCGGTGGAAGACGGGCATGCCAAGCCTGCGGGCCTCGACCAGTTCCGGATTGTCGTGTGGGACAGCCGTCGAGACCACGAGGCCGGCATGTGCCGGACGACCGTCCACGAGCAAGGGCGCAAGGTGGGCGGCATCGTGGCCGATGCCTACGGGGATGCCCTGATCCTGCAGGCGCCGCACCAGGGCAGACGCGTTCAGATCGCTGCCGCTGGAACGCCCGTTGAGATCGTGCCAGACCGAGGCGACGGCACTCATGCCCACGCCGCCGATGCCGACGAAGTGGAGGTTGGTAGGAATCCTCAAGAGGGGTCCTCTGTGCTTGGAGCCCAGGGCATTCATCCGGTGGGTCGGGGGGGAGCCGTTCGTGAGGCGATGTTGCGAAGTCTGCCACGCCTCCGGCAGGGTGTTTCCGTCCATGCGGGCCCATGCTTTCAGTTGGCTGGCGCCCGGATGGCCGACGCACCCTTGTCATCATCGCCAGCGGCGAAGAAGGCGTAGGTGAGCGCCATCACCCTAGCTCAGACGCTTCGCGGCGTTGTCACGTCCTTGTCATGGCGATGCGCATAGGGCGAGCAGATGTTCGGCCACTGCCCGCGCCGCATCCGGGTAGCCGATGGCCATCGCCCCGCGGCCCATGTCGAGGCGTCTCGCCTCGTCGTCGAGCAGGCGTGCGACCGTTTCACCCAGTTCGGCGGCAACGGCTTCCTGAGCGAGGACAACGGCACCACCGGCCCGCGCCATGGCCATCGCGTTGGCCGCCTGGTCGGGATTGAGGGCGAGGGGCACCAGCACGGCGGGCCTTCCAAGGACGGTCAGTTCGGCGACGGTCGTCGCCCCGGACCGACTGATGACCAGATCCGACGCAGCAAGCAGGTCGGCCATCGCATCGCAGTAAGGGGCCAGCAATCTCCGGCCGCTGGCATCCTGCCACGCCGGCCCACCGGCCCAATCTCCCCGATGCGTGCCCTCGGGCATGGAGGCTTGCGCCTCCGCGAACTGCGCGGGGCCCGTCAGGTGAACCAAGCGCCAACCGGGACGGGCCAGCCAGCTCTCACGGTGGCGGATGGCCGCCTCGTTCAGGATGCGTGCTCCAAGGGAACCGCCCGTGACGACCAGCAGACGATCGTCCGCCAGCAAACCGAGCCGACTCCGGGCTGCGTCCCGGCCAGCAGGCGTCGCGGCCGGCACGAATGTCGATCGAAGGGGCGTCCCGGTCACGACGGCGCGTCTCGGAGCAAAGTGTCCGGTAGCCTCGGCGTGGGCGACGAGGACCTTCGATGCCCAGCGTGCGAGGAGGCGATTGGCCATACCCGGAGAGGCGTTGGCCTCGTGGAGGACGACGGGGATCCCCGATCTTGCTGCTGCAAGAAGTGGCGCGACGGTCAGGTACGCACCGAAGCCCGCGACGACACGTGGTTTTAGCTCGGCCAGCAGGCGGTGCGAGGCGACGAGGCCGCGCGGGAATTCCCTGAGGAACCGCAGGGCGCGGCCGTCCGGTCGCCGCGGAAAGGGGGCGGCCGGTACGGCGTGGAAAGGCAGGCCGAACTGGGGTACGACCCGGGCCTCGAGGTGGTCGGCGGTACCGACGACGTGGATCGGAAGACCGGGGGCCACGTCCCCCAGTGCCTCGGCCACCGCGAGGGCCGGGTACAGGTGGCCACCCGTTCCCCCGGCAGCCAGCAGAATCACGCGGGTTCCTCCGTGGCGAAGGGTGCGCGGGGTTTGCGTCGTCGCTCGACGCGTGCCGCGAGTCCCAGACAGAGGCCCATGGAGATGCACGTACCAACCAGGCTCGAGCCCCCCTGGCTGATGAAGGGCAGGGGCACACCGGTCACGGGCACCAACGCGACGGCCACGCCGATGTTCAGCAGGGCCTGGCCCGTGATGCCCCCGGCCAGTCCGACCATGGCTGCCCGGGCGAAGGGGTCCTCGGTACGCTGCGCCAGCTGGAAGGCCCGAAGCACGAGGTAGAGGAAGGCCAAGATCAGCAGCAGCCCGCCGATGAAGCCGACCTCCTCGGCAACGATGGCAAAGATGAAGTCCGTGTGGGCAATGGCAAGGTGGCCGAACTTCTGGGTACCCATGCCGAAGCCTTCGCCGCCCAGCCCGCCATGACCGATGGCCATGAGCGACTGCTCGGCCTGGGTGGGTGGACCGGGATGGGCATGGCCGATGAGAAGCCATTCCTGGATGCGCGTGGCGCGGTACCCCCCGGCCAGGAAGACCGCGAGGACACCCGCAACGCCGGCGGCAAGCGTCCCGCCGATGATCCACAAGGGCATGCCGGCCATCACGCCTGCGATGAAGCCGCCCGCTGCCACGCACAGGCCTGTCCCGAGGTCGGATTGGCCGATGATGATGAGGGCCAGAGGACCGACGACGAGCAGCAACGTTCTTCCGATTTCCAAGGGCTTGTCGTGGGGAACGAGGCATCGACTCGCCAGCCAGAGCACCATGGTCGGCTTCAGGAACTCGGACGGTTGCAGGCTCACGCCCATGAAGCTGAGCCAGCGTGTGGCTCCCAGCGTGCGCACGCCGAAGAACAGCGTCATGGCCGTAACCCCGAATGCCAACCAGTGGAATAGCGCGGCGATGCGGCTGAGATCGCTTCGTATGCCTACCTTCCAGGCAGCGAAGCCGCCCGCAAGGCCGATCAGGGCGTAGACGCCCTGGTTCTTCAGGACGTAGAAGATGCCCTTCCCCCAGTGAACGGCCGTGGGTGCCGAAGCCGAGAAAACCATCGCGAGGCCGAAGACCAGCAGGAGGATGCAGGTGAAGACCAACGGGAGGTCAGGCTTCGGTCGGGTCATGGCTCCCAGCACCCCGCGATTTCACGGAAGACATCGCCCCGATGCGCATAGTCCCGGAACATGTCGAAACTGGCGCAAGCCGGGGAGAACAGGACGACGCCACCGTCCGGACAGGCCTCGGCCGCCTTGGCGACCGCATCGGCAAGGTCCGCGGCCAGCGTGAAGGCGTGATGGCCGTGGGCCTCGAGGCACCTGGCAAAATAAGGGGCGGCCTCGCCGATCAGGATGGTGTGGCGGACCCGATCGACGATGGCCTGCAGGAGCGGCGAGATATCCCCTCCCTTGTCGCGGCCGCCGGCAATCAGGACCAGCGGTTCGCTGAAGGCCGCGATGGCCTTGAGGGTGCTGTCATAGTTCGTGCCCTTGGAGTCGTTGACGAACGTGCGCCCACGGGCTGTCCGCACGGTCTCGATGCGGTGGGGGACGGCTTCGAACGACCCGACTGCCCGGCCTATGACCTCCGGCGCGACACCCAGGGCCAAGGCGGCTGCGGAGGCGGCCAGGGCGTTCTCGACGTTGTGGGCACCCCGAAGGCGCAGGTCCGCCAACGACCAAAGTCGGGTGATGTGACCTCCCTCGACCCAGACGGCCTCGCCCTCACGGATGCAGACCCCGGTCTCCAGCGGATCGGGCGAGAAGCGCCACAGCCGTGCCGCAACCTGTTCGGCAAGCCGTTCCGCCCAGGGGTCTCCGGCCTTCAGGACCGTATGATCCGAGGGGTCCTGATGCGCGAAGAGTCGTGCCTTGGCGGCAAAGTATCCCTCCATGCTGCCGTGGCGCTCGAGGTGGTCGTCTGTCAGATTCAGAAAAACGGCAACCTTGGGCTTCAGGGTCTCGGCAGTCTCCAGTTGGTAGCTTGAAACCTCGACCACGAGCGCGTCATGCGGGTCGAGGCAATGGCGGATGACCGGGTCCCCGATGTTTCCGCAGACGGGCGCATCCAGACCAGCTTCGGCCAGTATGGCCCCGATGAGGCTCGTCGTCGTCGTCTTCCCGTTGGTACCGGTGATCGCGACCCACGGGGACTGGCCCAACCTGAAGGCCATCTCGACCTCGCCCGTGACCTCGACCCCGTCTGCTTCGGCCGCCTGGACGGCAGCGAGGGCACGGGGCACCCCGGGGGACAGGACGAGAAGGTCGGCCTCGGCCGTGGCCTGGACGTGGCTGCCGGCTTCGAGCAGCACTCCCTCCGGCAGGCTCGCCGAGATCCCGGCCAGGGTCTCTGCGGACCGCTGGTCAGAGACGATGACCCGCGCACCCTGTCCGTGCAGGACTTCGGCAAGCGCCAAGCCGGATCGGCCCAGACCCAGGATGGCCACCACGCGGTCCTTCAGTTGCATCCTGCCAGCCTACCCCACAAGCAGGGCCACGATGGCCCCCAGGACTCCCACGGTTGCGAAACGGCTCACGACACGCGTCTCGGCCATCCCGCCAAGCTCGAAATGATGGTGCAGGGGCGACATCTTGAAGATGCGACGACCCTTGGTCGCCTTGAACCAGGCCACCTGGAGCATCACGGAACCCGTTTCCGCCAGGAAGACGATGCCGATTGGCAGCAGGTAGGCATGGGCATGTCCAAGGACGGCGAGCATGACCAGCGCGGCACCGAGGCCGAGCGAACCGGTGTCTCCCATGAAGACCTTGGCAGGATTGCCGTTGATCCAGAGAAAGCCGAGGCACGCTCCTGCCAAGGCCTGTGCGAGCGGGATCATCCCGGGGTGAGCACTGGGCAGGCCGATGCGCATCAGGACGCCGGACACGGCCAGGAACGCGACGGCCGCGGTGCTTGCGGCAAGGCCATCCAGGCCATCCGTAAGGTTGACGGCGTTGCTGAAGCCAACCAGAAGCAGGGCCGTCAGGAACCAGTAACCGATGCCCAGATCGAGGACCTGGTGGCTTCCGGGCAGGATGATCCAGGGGGCGTGGCCAAGGCGCGCCAGCAGGATGCAAGCGATTGCCGCCAAGGCCCATTGCGCGGCGAATTTCTGGCGGGCGCTCAGGCCCATGTTGCGGCCGCGGCGCAGGCTCAGCCAGTCGTCGAGGAAACCGATGGCCGTGAAGGCCAGCCACGTGCCGGCGACCACGAGCATCTGGGGGTCCCTGTCCATGAACGGCAGCGCGCCCGCAAGCGCAGATGCCGCGATCCAGAGTCCCCCGAGCGAGGGCGTGCCGGCCTTGGCCTGGTGGCTGCTGGGGCCTTCCTCCCGGATGAACTGGCCCGTCTTGAGCGCCGTCAACGCCCGTACGGCCAAGGGGCCACCGATGATGGCCACGCTCATGGCCACGACCAGCGCCCATGTCAGGGGCAGGAAGGTCCAGCCGGTCGCCATGGTCAGCATCATCCGTGATCCTCCTCATGGTGCAGCACCAGCCCTGCGACGACCTCGTCAAGGCGGGCCGCGCGGGAACCCTTGATCAGGACCCGATCTCCCGGCCCCAGGCGTTCCTGAAGGCAGCGCACGGCTTCACCGGGGGTGGTGCACCGGACGACCCGCTTGCCTGCAGCCTCTGCAAGCATCGCGGGTTCGTCCCCGACGGCGACGATCAGGTCGATGGGGGCGTCTGCAAGCCAGCGCCCCAGGTCCTGCCAAGCCGCAGCCGCGTGCTCACCCAACTCGGCCATGCCGCCCAGCACGGCCACGCGGCGCCGGGGCGCGGGTACGGTGCAGAACGTCTCGAGGCTGGCGCGCATGCTCTCGGGATTGGCGTTGTAACTCTCGTCGACGACATCGATGGCTCCGGCCGTCAGCACTTGGCCTCGTCCGCCCACGCCGAGGCCAGGCAGGTCGAGGACGTCGGGCACTTCGAGGCCAAGAGCCAGCAGGGTCCCCACGGCTGCCAGCGCATTCACGGCGTGGTGGCGTCCGGGCAAGGGCATCGCGAGCCGCGCCCTGCCCCGTCGGCCGTCGGGCAGGTCCCACGCCACGGGCAGGTGCCAGGCACCGTCATCGGAGACAGGTTGCGCCGTGGCACGCAGGTGCGCATCCGGGCGCCCGGATGCCGAGGTCTGCCAAGTTCCCTCGTGCCTCGCCGCCAGGCGGGCAAGCCACGGATTGTCCCCGTCCACGATGCCACGACCCGCCGCGGGCAGGCCCGCCAGCAGTTCGCCCTTGGCCTCCATGATGGCCTCCTGGCTTCCCAGGAGGCCGATGTGGGCCGTCCCTACCGTCGTGATGACGCCGACTTCGGGTTCGGCGATCTCGGCCAGCCAGGCAATCTGGCCGGAACCGCGCATGCCCATCTCGAGCACCACCAAATCCGTACCTCGGGGCACCGAAAGAAGGGTGCGGGGGACACCGACCTCATTGTTGTGGTTCTCGGGGCTGCGCACCACGCAAAGGGATCGCGCTGCGAGGTCGGCAATAAGTTCCTTGGTCGTCGTCTTGCCGGAAGAACCCGTGATGCCGACCACCCGCCACCCTTCGCGCCGGCGGACGTGCCGGGCCAGGTGGCCATAGGCCATGAGGGTATCCGGGACGACCCAGGCCGGAAGACCCTCGGGCAAGGCATCGGTGCGCGACACGATGGCGCCTCGCGCGCCCTTGGCCATGGCTTCCGTCAGGAAACGGTGCCCATCGAAGTTGGGGCCCTGCAGGGCCAGAAAGAGCGCGCCCTCGCAGGCTTGACGGCTGTCGGTCACCACGCGGTCGAAGTCGATGGCCGGTTCGGGACCCGTCGCTTGGCCACCGGTCGCTTGGCCGATCTCATCCGGACGCATCACGGGTGGGTGCTCCCGTCGGGCAGCAGGCCACGGATGGCGAGCCTGGCGACTTCCCTGTCATCGAAGGCGATGCGCCGGTCCCCGATGATCTGCCACGGTTCGTGACCTTTGCCGGCAATGACCACCGCGTCTCCCGGTTGCGCCAGCGTGACGGCCCGATGGATGGCCTGTCCCCGATCCGGTTCGATGATGGCGGTTCCGGGGAGGCCGGGCGCCATGTCGGCGAGGATGGCCATGGGGTCTTCGGATCTCGGGTTGTCACTGGTCGCGATGACGAGGTCGGCACCGGCGCTTGCCGCCCTGGCCATCAAGGGGCGCTTGGCCCGGTCGCGATCTCCTCCGCAGCCGAAGACGACGATCACGCGTCCGGCCGTCACGTGCCGGACCGCCTCCAGCACCTTGACCAGCCCGTCAGGGGTATGCGCGTAGTCGACGAGGACGTGGAAAGGGTGGTCCGCGGGGGTCACGCGTTCCAGACGCCCGGAAACCGCAGGCATCCGCGCGAGGGCCGCCAGGAGAGGGGCGGGGTCGCGATCCCGGCCTGCCTCGGCAGCCAGGGCGGCCAGAGCGTTGGCGAGGTTGAATCCGCCCGGCAGTGACAGGTGCAGCGGGTACCTGCCCGAAGGAGTCACCAAGGTTCCCCTGGTACCCTCCGCCGTCATGACGAGGTCCTCGGCGCCCACGTCTGCGCCGGCCTTGAGTCCGAACGTGATTACACGCGCGCGGGTATCCCGAATCATCCGGACGTGAGCCGGGTCATCGTGATTGACCGCCGCCGTGCCATCATCCCGAAGGCCCGTGAAGAGCCTCGCCTTCGCCGCGGCATAGGCTTCCATCGTGCCGTGATAGTCGAGGTGGTCCTGGGAGAGATTGGTGAAGACGGCCGTCCGGAAGGTCACCTCGCCGACGCGGTGCTGGTCCAGGGCGTGCGAGCTGACCTCCATCGCGACCCTGTCGACGCCGGCGTCGGCCATCAAGGCGAGCAGGGCATGCAGGACATCCGCCTGAGGGGTGGTGAAGCCCACGTCGACATGGGTGAGAAGGCCACCGGCGTCGTGGCGCGCTCCAAGCGTACCGAGGACGCCGCATGGAATGCCTGCCTGGCGCCAGCCAGCCTCGAGCATGTGGGTCACGGTGGTCTTGCCGTTGGTACCCGTCACGCCTGCGATGTCGAGCCGGTCCGCGGGATGGCCGTGCAGCGCCGCGGCTGCCTTGGCGAGCGCCGGTGCCGTGTCTGGGACGGCAATCCACGGTCCTGCGGGCAGGCTGTCGAGGCGGCGGGCGTCCACCACGGCCGCCACGGCGCCTCGGGCCAGTGCCTCCGCGAGGTGGTCGTGGCCGTCGACGCGTGTCCCCTTGAGGGCGACGAAGACTTCACCGGGAAGGATGGCCCGGGAGTCCAGCCGGATGCCGCGGACGGCGGCGTCGGCCGGGGCCGAATCGGGCAGCGTGGGTTGGCCCAGCAGGAGGGCGAGTTCGCGAAGGTTCATGGGCGGCTTGGCGGGATTCCCAGTGCACGCAGGGTGGCGATGGCGACCTCCCGAAAGAGGGGCGCCGAGGTCTGACTGGCAAAGTGTGCCATGGTTGGCCTGTCGAGTGAGGCCAGGATGACGACCCGGGGGGCCTCGGCCGGTACGAAACCGAGGAATGAGGCAATCACCTCGCCACCGTAGCTGCGGCCGTCAGGCCCCACCTTGTCCGCAGTTCCCGTCTTCCCGGCGACCCTGTAGCCGGGGACCCGCGAGGCAACGCCCGTTCCACCCTCTTCCGTGACGCCCTCGAGCATGCGGCGCAGTTCGGTCACCACATCGGGAGCCAGGACTCGCTTGCCCGTGGTCGGGGGCAATTGCTGGATGAGGTGTCCCCCCTCGTCCTCGACGCGGTCCACGAAGCGCGGTGCGACCTGCAGGCCGCCATTCGCGACCATGCACATGGCCGTTGCCAGTTGCATGGCCGTCACCGCGATGCCCTGGCCGTAGGAGACGGTGGCCTGAGTCAGGCGCGACCAAGGCTGGGGCGGCACGAGTCCCGCGGATTCCCCGCGCCATTCCGGGGTCGTCCTGCGGCCGAATCCGAAGCGTTCCAACTGGGCGGCGTGCACCGAGGATGGCATGCGCCAGCCAATTTGCGTGGTACCAACGTTGCTGGAGACCTTGAGGATCTCCGGGACACTGAGGGTCCGGATGGCTGCCGGGGGGTCGTGGTCTCCGATGGTCGCCGTGCCGATATGAAGCTTGGCCGGGCAAGAAAAGTGGTCGGTGGCCTTGAGACGGCCCGTCTCCATGGCCGCGGCCAGCGTGAAGGGCTTCATGATCGAACCCGGCTCGAAGACGTCAGTGAGCGCCTTGACGCGGGTGATGTCGGGTGCCGCCTCGCGACCATGGTTGGGGTCGAAGTCCGGATAGGATGCCAAGGCGAGGACCTCGCCCGTGTGCGGCTCCATGATGATGACCGTGCCGCCTTGGGCTTTCTGCAGATGGACGGCGCGGGCCAGGGCAGCCTCGGCATGGTGTTGCAGGCGCGCGTCCAGGGTGAGGACGATTCGCCTGCCTCGGGCCGTTGCCGGCAGGTTGGCGGCTTCCCGCGAGCTGAACAGCGGATTTCCCCATCGGTCGGACTCGACGCGGGCGAACTGCCGCGGACCCCGAATCAGGCGATCCTGGGCATGCTCGAGACCGGAGAGGCCCTGATTGTCCTGGCCTACCCAACCCAGGAGGGAGGCGGCGAGGCGGCCCCGAGGGTAGGATCGCAAGGCCTCGGGACGGATGCCGATGCCCTCGTGGCCCAGTTTCAGCTTGCGGACAGCGTCTGCTTCTCCTTTCGTGATCCGGCGCTTGAGCCACGTCCACTTGGGACGCGCGAGCTGGACGCGCAACTCGGCTTCGTCGCGACCGAGCGCCGGCGCGAGGCGCGCAGCCATGAGGCCCGGTGCCATGCGGCGCTCCTTGCCCGCGTAGCTGATGGATTCGCGCTGCAACGAGATGGCCAGCACCTGGCCGCGGCGGTCGACGAGATCCCCGCGATCGGGGGCAAGCGCGAAGGCCTTGACCCGCAGGCTCTCGGCCTTTCTGCTGTGGTCGACTCCCTGGAACAGTCCATGCCTTGCGAACTGTCCCACCAGAAGCAGGCTGTAGACGCCGAATGCGCTCGCCAGCCACGCCTGGCGACGCCTGAGCGAGACGCGGCGGGTTCTCACCACGCGGCGCGGGCCCCGATCGCGGGCGATGGCTTGCGGCGGGCGGGCGGGAGGCTCGCAGGCGGTGGGAAGTAGGCGATGCGCGTGGCGTCGCCGAGTCCGAGCTGACGGGCACGTTGTCCGATCTGCCCGAGAGACTCGCGCTGGGCCAACTCATTCTCCATGTCTGCGATGTCCTGGGCCTTGGCCTTCATCTGGGCGCGCATGTCCGCCAAGCCATGCTGGCGGATGACGACCTGGATCACGAGGACCATCTCCACGATGAAGAGCAGGGCCATCAACGAGAGGATGGGATGACGGCGCAAGGGACTGCGCGCCTCCAGGCTGCGAACCGCGCGTGGACGTCGGCGTTCCCCGCGGACTTGAGGCTTCTGGGCTGTGCTCATCGGATGCGTTCCACGGCTCTCAGGCGGGCGCTGCGTGCCCTCGGGTTCAGGGCTACGGCCTCGGCGTCGGCCTTGCGCGCGCCGGTGTGCAGCCACCGGGCGACCGGCTCCCGGCCGCAGCCACATGCGGGCAGGCGCGGTGGGCAGATGCAGCCACGGGTCGCTTCCTGCATCGCCTGCTTGACGCGACGGTCCTCGAGAGAGTGGAAGCTGATGATGGCGAGCCTGCCACCAGGACGCAGGCGGTCGAGGGCCAGATCCAGCGCCCGGTCGAGGCAGCCCAGTTCGTCGTTGACGGCGATGCGCAAGGCCTGGAAGGTCCGCGTGGCCGCGTGGCCCTTCTTCGGTCGCGCCGCAACAGGGGCGACGGCTTCGGCCAGCGCGCGCGTGTCCGCGAAAGGTTGCCGGGTGTGGAGGACCTCGGCGACCCGGCGTGCACGCGGTTCCTCGCCGTACTCCCTCAAGATGCGTGTCAGCGTATCCGTGTCGAGCCGGGCGATGAGCTCAGCCGCCGACTCCCCGGAATCCGGGTCCATGCGCATGTCGACGGGACCCTCGCGCTGGAACGAGAAGCCTCTCTGGGCTTGGTCCAGCTGCATGCTCGAGACGCCCAGGTCCAGCAGGATGCCGTCCAGCGAGCCGGGCGGCTGCTGGGCGAGGGCTTGGTCGAAGGTAGCGTGAAGGATTTCCAGGACCCCCCCAGGGCCCCCGATGCGATGAGCTGTCGCCTTCAGGATGCGTGCGTCCCGATCCACTCCGATGTAGCGCCCCGTGGCACCCATCCTGGCCATGAGGGCTGACGCGTGTCCTCCGGCCCCGAGTGTCCCGTCGAGCAAGACGGACCCCGGACAGGGAGCCAGTGCCTCGAGGACCTCCTCGAGCAGCACGGGCAGGTGCCGGGCATCCTCGGGGAGCATGGATGGATCGGGCCTCATGACGCGGTATCGTCCATCACGCTGTGGTAAATGTCAACAAATTGTGATTCGTGCTGTAGTGGCATGGAGTGCAGAAGAGGGATGAACCGCAGTCCGTCCCTCTTCCGGTGGGCCTGTAAGCCGGATTCTGTCCCCGCGAGGGGGGTGACCATCTATCTGGGATCCGGGTTGCCCCGGACCTCAAGCGATACAACCCGGGGAATCGGCGGGCAGCGTCATCTTCCCCTGTTCGATCTTGCTCCGGATGGGGTTTGCCTGGCCAGCCGGTCACCCGGCTGCCGGTGGTCTCTTACACCACCTTTGCACCCTTGCTCCGACCACGAGGGCCGGGGCGGTTTTTTTCTGTGGCACTGTCCTCGGGGTCTCCCCCACTGGGCGTTACCCAGCATCCTGCCCTTTGGAGTCCGGACTTTCCTCGACGTTTCCGCCGCGGTCACCCGGCCCACGTTCGCATCGTGCCGCCGGGTCGCCGGGGCGTCAAGGCGAGCTTGGTGATCGACACCACCGATGACCGGCGTTCGAACAAGTATTCGTAAAGGCATCGATCATTTGTTCCAGGGGGAATCCATGGCCATCCGGATGCGTGCGCAGGCAACTTCGAGCCGTCGAGAGGTCGCGCAGAAGCCTCGCGTCGAAGTCCTTCAGGGAGGGCGCACGGACTTGGCTGAGGGGTCGATTCCGGTTGATCCCCCGTTGTGGCAGGACCTGCTTCCTCTGGCCTTGTCTATCCTGGCGATGGGCTGGGCGCAGGGGCTGCTCGAGGGTGTCCGGTGAGGTCCTAGCCGGCCTTGAGTGCGGCAAGCAGCGCCTGATCCTTGGCGGTCTTGCCGAAGCCTCCGCGTTTCAGGGTGTCGTGGAAGACCGTCTTGACTTCGGGAGGCAGGGCCCGGAACCACGACGACGAAGTCGAAGATCCGCGCTGTTCAAGGAGAAGGCGAACGTCGTCCTTGTTCAGCTGAATGGCGACCTTCTGAAGGACATCCGACCCCACGACGTTGGTCCGCTGGAGGTCCCGGAAGATCGCATCGACGGACTGGGCCCTGACCTCACCCTTGAGGCTGTCCATCAGCTTGTCGATGCCCTTGTTGCCCATCTGGCGATCCAGCGTGCGGAGCATGGTGTCCATGCGTCCCCGGGTCGAGGCGACCATCAGCAGGTAGCTGGTATTGTCCCGGTTGCTGTCCTTGAGGCGCCAATGGTCGATCAGCAGTTTGGCCATCGCGGCCAATTGCTCGCCCGAGGCAGCCTCGAGCGTCTGACGGGGCAACTGCTCGACCTGGCCTGCATTCATCTTGGGCAGCATCTTGCCAAGTTGGTCACGGGCATCACGGTCTGCCTTGGAAAGATTGTGGCTTTCGACCGGATCGACCAGCAGGGGCAAGACGGGTACGGCGTCCTGCAGCGGGGGGGGCGACTGCGGCGGGGCGGACGGGTTGCCCTGGGATACCGGCCCGGGGAGAGGGCCCAAGGCGGCCATGGTGCCCGGTGTCGGGGCCGCGGACGCGCCTCCCCCACCCTTGCCTTCAGTCGGCAGCGCCACGCCCAGGTCCTTCAGGCGCTGGGCGTAGGCGTCGACGGTGGCCGCGATGTCGGGGCGACTTGCAAGGGCGTCTCTCAGTGCGCTCCACAACGGCGCGACCCTCGTCGCAAGGTCTTCGACGGCCCGGGCCATCGCCCCGAGATCGTTGGCCTTCCCCACGGCCGCGTCGTGTTCCGCCAGCAGGCGATCGAGGTCCGCGAACAGCGTCTCCGGAGCGGGCGCACTGCCACCCGCCCGGATGGTCGGCCCGGTCATCACGGTCTGCGTGACGGTCGTGGCAGGAGCTGCGGCTGGCTGGGGCTCGGGCTTGCGTGCCGTATCGAAGGAAGGCAGGAGGACGGCTCCCTCGGGAGAGGCTGGCGGGGGTGCCGTAACGGCAAGGCCACCGCCTGCACCCGCCAGCGGTGCGGCTCCTGCGAGGCGTGCCAGCCATTCGGTCCGTACGGGGTCTCCCTCGGGCAGGAGCCGGAGAAGCTCGAGCAGCCTGCCCGACTGGCCTGCCGGGTCATGCGCCCCCAGTACCTGGATGTCCTGTCGAATGGCCTCGAGGGCCTTGGCGCGGATGTCCCCGGTGCCTTGCGGCGCTACGGGACCCACGGGCTGCACGGTCAGTTGGTCCGTCGCGATGGGCCCCGTGGGCGTGGCAGCTGGCCGGCGAACGGCCTCGATGGCCTCCCGCGGCAAGCGGGCCGGACGCGCACCGGGGGTCACACGCTGGTCGTCACGAATCAAGGGGGACACCTCCGCAACATCGGTTTCATGCCCGTTATCGGCAGGAAACGAACCGGACGTGCGCGTCCGATGCTAGTGGTGGCGATGCTGCAGCCAGTCCAGCATCTTGGTGGCCGCAGGATACTGGCCACCCTTGCGGGCCAGCGCATCGTTCAGGTTGTCGATGGCGTCCTGGATCTCGTCGGGATGCGCGGAGTGGAGGGCCTCTTCGAAGCGGTCGCGGACACCCTTCTCGCCGAAGGTCAGCATCGCCAGCACCTGATTGAACCGACCCTGAGCGCTGGTGCGGGCAAGCTTGGCGTACCGCAGCGCAGGCTCCTTGTGGCCCTCGAGGGTGTAGAGCCAGGACAGGGACAGCACGAGTCGCGGGTCACGGGGATGCAGGCGCGCCAGTGCCTCGAAGTCCGCGAGGACCTCGCCGAGCGGATCGCCATCCAGATAGCGGCGCAGGCCGGCCTCATAAGCCTGTTCGAGTTCTTGCGGGGCTTCAGTCGAAGGCATCGTCCGATCTCCGTTGTTCAGGACTGGGCAGCCGCAAATGCTAGCACGGCCTCAGGGAACCCTGATACTGACGTGGCCCGGGGAGAGGGCGAGCGCCCCCAGATCGACGCGAAGGGGGTGCCCCCCCACCGTCCGGCCCGAGGGTGTCCGCCGATTCGCGATGGCCCACCCCAGCAGGTACGAGGGATTGATGGACAGGCCATTGGGGCCGCGCTTTCTCCAGAGGTCCCGCCGGAACAGATCGGGATCGGCAGCCTGAACGATTCGATCGCGGATCCAGGCACCGCCCACAGGCAGCATGGCAAACTTGACGGCGTCCAACGTAAGGACCAGACGGCCGGATTCGGCCCACAAGCCGCAACCCACTTCCAGGGGCAGTCCCAAGGCTCTGGCCTTGAGCGTGACCTGGTCGGGGCCGGAAGGCTCGAGTCGGACATCCTCGAGGGCGGTCGCGCCGGCGCCCAGCAGGACCGCGAGCGTATCCATCGGGATCCGGGCGGCCATGGCGGAGATGCGAACGGCATCTCCTTCGTCCGACAGGACGAGCCGGTCGAGCAAGATGGGGGCCGGGCGCGCCTCGACGGGGGGGCTCAGGCCCAGCGATGCGAGCAGCACCGCGCAGGCTGCGGCGGCACGGGAACAGCGGGTATGGCCTACAATCGGTCGGGCTCCCGTGGCCTCGGGGGACCGGGGCAGGGGGACACTGGGGGGCTGCTTCATGGCTTGGTCCGGAGCTGGGCGCGGCGCGTGGCTGACGGTCACCGTCGGTATCCTGAGCTTGCAGGCGTGGGGCGGGGCGGCTCGCGCCCAGGATGGCGAGGCTGACTTTCCCGGAGCTGCCGTCCGGTTCTCCCCGCATGCCGATGCACGTCCCGCCGGCACGGTCATCGACACCATCGTTCTCCACGATACCGAGACGCCGGGAGTGCGCAAGGCCGAAGTGGTCGCCCGATGGTTCCTCAATCCGGCCAGCGGAGTGTCCGCCCACTACATCATCGGCAAGGACGGAGAGGTCGTGCAGTGTGTCCGGGAGGCAGACAGGGCCTTCCACGCCGGACCCAGCCTCTTTCGCGGCCGCAGCCGCGTGAACGACTTTTCCATCGGCGTCGAGCTGGTGAACGGCCAGACCGGGTCAGACCCCTTTCCCGCGGCCCAGATGACGACTCTCGTCACTTTGGTGCGCCACCTGTGCGTCCGGTGGTCCATCCCGGCGGATCGCGTGGTGGGCCATCACGACATCACGCTCAGGCCGCATCTCAAGCGCGATCCCGCTCCCAACTTCCCTTGGCCCGCCTTCACGGCGGCACTTTGGGCGTCCTTGCCGTCCGCGCTGGCTGCCGGCGCTCAGGAGCCCTGAACCGATCTTCCCTATATTTGACTCCGTCTTGGGTTTTTCTTATTCTTAAGTTAACAACCACGGAGTGCCCGATTGTGAAAGTCCAGCTTCTGCTCGCATCTGTCACGTTGCTTGCCGCCTGTGGCATTGCAGGCCCTGTAGCGACGGTACGTCCTGCCTCGGCAGATGCCGCGTTGCAGGCGCGGTCGACCGCCGGCTTGCTGGCGGGGTTCGATCGAGTCCACAGGGCCATCT